>CAZKNR010000290.1:0-3322 GCA_964553925.1 uncultured Acidobacteriota bacterium | reverse complement strand
CCCTTCATGAGGGAGCCGCGATCGGCGAAGGACCGAGCGGGCAGACCGCCTTGAGGTTCGGGGAGCGTTCGTGGGCCGAGCTCCCCTCGCTCTCGCTCGATAGCGATACGCCCTTTTCCTTGTCGCTTTGGGTGTATCACCCCGAGGACGAAGGCGACTTCGTCGTGGCCGGTCAGGATGACCCCGACGACGACTTGCGGGGATGGTCGATGGGTATCGGAGGTCGGCTCCTCACCTTTCGCTTGACCGGCGACAAGCCGGCGGAAGGAGTGGAACGGAGCGTCACCGTGTTCCCGATCAACACCAAGCGGCTGCCCGCGGACGAGTGGATGCATATCGTGGTGACGTACGACGGTTCCTTCGAGCGTGCCGGCCTCAGTGTCTATCGAAATGGCGACGCCATCGAGGTGGAAGGGAGCGAGTTCTTCGCGTCGGTCGAAGGCAGCATCGCGACGAAGCGGCCTCTCTACCTGGGGCACGGGGTCGTAAGCAGCCCCCCCGACGGCCCTCAGGCTCGGTACTTTTCGGGTGGCGGCATCGCGGATCTGCGAGTCTTCAACCGGCGGATCACGGCAGAGGAGGCCAAGGTCGTCCTCTTCACGGGCCAGGCCCCTTACCCGGCGGACCTGAGCCTGAGCGAGCTCCTCGCGCGGGCCTTGCGCGCGGAGACGCAGCCGGTCACCGGCCTCCCCAAGGACCTGACTGCGCTCGTGGAGCGACTGAAGTCGGCTGCCCCGGCGTCGCGCCCGACCGCCGTTGAGGCCGCGGCCCGGCTGAGCTTCGTCCGCGACGCGCCCAAGCGGCGGTTGCCCTCGCCGACGTTTCCAACACGGAGCGGCGGTTCGACCTGGTTGCTTCCCGCAGGGATCTGGGACGTGGCTTGCTCGCGGCCGGCGACGTGGCGAGCGCCATCGAGGAGGAGCGCAAGGCTCTCGACACGCTCGCGCCGGCGGTGCCGGGCAAGGACGACCGGAGCCGACGCGTGCTCCAGGGGCAGGTATCGGTCGTGCTCGGCGACGCGTTGAGCGAGGGCGCGCGCGCCGGCGAGGCCCGCTCGGTCTTCGAGCAGGCGGCGTCGGCTCTGGCGCCCCTCGCCGCCGAGAGTCGCGACCCGCAGGTGCTCGCCCCGATGGCGCACGCCCTCCTGCGGCTGGGCAGGAGGAAGGAGGCCCGGCCCATGGTCGACCGCCTGCAGGTCAGCGGCTATCGGAGATGGGACTTCGACCTGGTGCTCCGGCAGCAGGGTCTCGATACGCCGCGATAGACGTCAATGGAGGGGAAGTGAGCTTCGGAGAGGGAGCCGGGAGTCCTCTAACCGGTGCCCGGTCTGCGGCGCGCGCTTCCGGGAGACGAGGCTCTGCTCGCGCTGCGGCGCCGATCGGTCGACGGTGATGTATCTGGTGACGAAGTCCCATCGGCTGCGCGAGCTTCCATCCGTGTCCGAGCTCGTGCGCGATGGCGGCCTCCTTATGGAAGCCAGGCGCGAGGCGCGCCGCTCCGTCGAGCCGTGCATGCGCGCCGAGTGCCGGGCCCGTGGTCTCGCGCACCGGAACACTACTCATCCTTGCCAAACCGCGCTAGCCGTTCGTGAACGAGTGCACTTGCGACCTGTCCTGCAGTAATCCGGTGGTTTGGCTCGGAGAGTTCGCGAGCAATTCGCTCCAATGCCGTCCAATCCTCTGGCGTCAGGGGAATCTTCTGTCGTTTAGTCGTCCCGACCAAGGAAGGCCTTCCTCCCGTCGACAGAAGCCGGTTTGCGATATCAGCTCGAATAGCGTGCAGTGCATGAGGCGACCCGCCGACCGAGACCTGCTCGACCTCCTGCGCACCCAATGCTTGCGCGACCTCCTGCGGGCTTACCTTGGGATGGGCCTTTCCACTGTGGCGAATCCGCCGAAAAGAAGGACTCGTAACCTTGACTCGATAGGACATTTTCAACCTCTGTTCCCACCAGCATGTTCAACTCAGGCGTCATCGAACTTCTTGATTCTGAAAAACCACCCTTCACCGCCGCCGCTGAGCTCGATCCCCACCTCGCGTTGATTGGTCTCGCGACCAAAGCGATGAAGAAAGCTCCGAAGCCTGGGCAGCTCTCCGCGAAAAGCCTCCGTGACGTACGTATAGATGATGACCGTCTTCTCCCACTGCGGCGCGCCCGCCTCACCGGCGTCACTCCATCATGCGGTGGTGTGATAGTGGCTCCGTCTCCAATCCGATAAAGGATCTCTGAAGCCTCCTTAATCCACGGAGCAGCATCGAACACATTGCCTCTCCGATCCTTGTTCGGGATGTAAACCGACAGGACCTGGGAGGAAGCCTCGGGTTCCGCACCAAGGCTCCTGCCAAGTCCAACGAATCTTCGTTGCCCACCGGACTATTCTGAAACTTGTGGGCCCAAAAGTCAACCCCCGTAAGTCCAGGCCCCCTGAACGAAGAACGCTACAGGTCGACCGCGTTAACCCTGTTCGGCGTCCAGCCCTTGAAGCGATCGGGCTTGACCTCAGAGCTTCAGCACACCGCGGGGACAGACGTGGACGCACATGCCGCAGCCGACGCAGGAGGCGCGCGCTTGATGTCGAAAGCAGACGTTTTGTTCCGCGGATTGTACGACCAGCCCCGCGAGCGCGTCCTTGCCGGGACACCTGCGGCTCTCCCTCCCATGTCCGAATCGTGGCCGCGCAACCGGATGGGGCTCGCTAGGTGGCTCGTCGACGATGCCAATCCGTTGACCAGCCGGGTGGTCGTCAACCGGTACTGGCAACAGGTATTCGGGACCGGTCTGGTGAAGGCCGGCGAGGATTTCGGGGCGCAGGGCGAGCTCCTGGACTGGCTCGCGAGCGAGTTCCGTCGGGCTGGGACACGAAGCGGTTCTTCCGCCTGCTCGTCACCTCGTCCACCTATCGCCAGTCGGCGCAGGTGACGAAGGCGACACTCGAGCGGGATCCCGACAACCGCCTTCTCTCGCGAGGGCCCCGCTTCAGGATGGACGGCGAGATGATCCGCGACTACGCGCTTTCGGCGAGCGGTCTCCTCGTCCGAAAGATCGGCGGCCCGCCCTCTGTGCCGTCAAGCCGTATCAGCCGGAAGGTGTGTGGGAGATGGTGGCCATGCCCACAAGCAACACCCGGATCTACACCCAGGATTCCGGAGACAAGCTCTATCGGCGGAGCCTCTACACCTTTTGGAAACGATCGGCACCGCCGGCATCGATGGACATCTTCAATGCGCCGACGCGGGAGCATGCCACGGTCGAGCGTGAGCGCACGAACACCCCGCTCCAAGCGCTGGTCACGATGAACGACACGCAGTTCGTCGAGGCGTC
>CAZKNR010000289.1:0-18263 GCA_964553925.1 uncultured Acidobacteriota bacterium | reverse complement strand
AAGATCGATCGGGCGAATGGCCTCGGTCGAGCCGAAGTGTTTGGCGACGCTCTCGAAGCGGATCGAGCTTCCGCGCTCTGCTTCCACAATCATATCCACTCCCCCGTCCCGCGCCGGCTGATTCCGCGGGCGACGGCGAAGAGGAGGCCCGTGAGCCCGACGAAGAACACCGAGGCCACGGCCACAATCGGCGTCATCTCGAGACGGATGACCTCCCACATCTTGACCGGAAGGGTCTTGGCCTCGATCCCGGCGAGAAAAATCGAGAGGACCACCTCGTCGAACGAGGTGATGAATGCGAACACCGCCCCGGCGAGAACGCCCGGCAGAATGAGGGGGAGAGTGACCGTCCGGAATGCGCGCCACGGTGAGGCGCCGAGCCCCTCGGCAGCCCTCGGGAGACTCCTGTCGAGAGCCTTGAGGGAAACTCCGACGTTCAACACGACGAACGGAAGTGAGAGAAGCGTGTGCCCGAGCGCGAGGCCGAGCGTCGTCCCGGTGAGGCCGAGCCGCTGAGAAACGTAGTAAAGCCCGATTGCCGTCACCATCACGGGCACGATCAGAGGCGCGAGGACGAGACCGGTTAAGGTCCAGCGAAGTCCATCACCGACACGCTCCAGGCCGAGGGCGGCGAGAGTCCCGAGAGCGAGCGAGAATCCCGTCGCCAGGCAGGCGACGCGGAGGCTCGTCAGGAGTGAGCTCACCCACTCCGGATCTTGGAAGAACGCCTCGTACCACCGGAGGGAGACTCCGGGAGGCGGAAGGCTCACGTGGGAAAGCGGACTGAAGGAGGCGGGGATGACGGCCAGGATCGGGAGCACGAGAAAGGCCAGGACCGCGGCCGCGACGCCGTGGGCGGCGAGGCGAATCATGACTTCACCACCGCGGCCCCGAGCCGGACGAAGCGGGATGCGAGGAGAAGGAGTCCCAGAACCGTCGCCAGGAGGGTGAACGCGGCCGCCGCGGCGAGAGTCCACTCGAGACGCTCGCTGACGAGGTTCTCGATGAGAGTCGCGACCGTCAAGTCCCCGATCCCTCCGAGGAGAGCCGGCGTCACGAAAAAGCCGAGGGCGAGGAGGAACACGAAGACCGCGGCCGCAACGACCCCCGGAAGCGTCAGCGGCAGGTATACGCGGCGGAACGTGACGAAGAGTGGAGCACCGAGACCGTCCGAGGCGAGGAGAAGTCTCTCGTCGACCCTCACCATCGCCGCGTAGATGGGGAGGACCGCATAGGGAAGGAGCGCGTGCACCATCCCGATCAGAACCCCCCTTCGGTTGAAGAGCAGAGCGAGAGGCTCGTTGGTGAGCCCGAGGGCGGTGAGCGTCTTATTGATGGGCCCGGCTTCTCCGAGGAGCAACATCCAGGAATAGGTCCTGACGAGGAGGCTGATCCAGAAGGGCACCAGGACCGCGTAGAAGGCGATTGCCCGAAGGGAGCCGCGGAGCCGGGAGAGCACGAAAGCCGTCGGAAACGACAGAAGCAGCGAGACGAGGGTGACGGTGACGGCCAGGATCGCGGTGTTGAAGAAGACCCTCTGGTAGACGGCGCTTCCCATCACCTCCCGGTAGGCGGCGAGAGGGCCCTCGGGTGAGGCGAAGCTCAGCCGCAGGAGTTGCAAGAGAGGCAAGACGAAGAAGGCGAGGAGGAACAAGACGGCGGGAGCGACGAGGGCGGCGGTGAGCGGGAAATCTCGCCGGCCCGCGCCGGGATTTCTCACCGGCGCCAATCTTTCAAGATCTCGCGGGCCGCGTTGTAACCGCAGACGCCCATCACCCCGCCCCCGGGGTGGGTCGATGAGCCGCACTGGTAGAGCCCCTGGATCGGGCTCCGGTAATCGGCATAACCCGCGGCCGGCCGAAGGAAGAAAAGCTGATCGAGCGAGAGCTCTCCGTGGAAGATGTGCCCCTGGGGGAGGGCGAAGATTCTCTCGAGATCCGGGGGCGCCAACACCTGGCGGTGAAGGACCGAGGCTTCGAGGTTCGGAGCGTACTCTGAAAGCGTCTCTATCACGGTGTCGGCGAGACGGTCCCTCTCCTCGTCCCAGGTGCTTCCCTTGAGCGTATACGGCGCGTGGCCGCCGAAGAGGTTCAGGATGTGTTTCCCCTTCGGAGCGAGGTCGGGGTCGACGAACGTGGGAAGAACCGCCGAGATGAACGGCCGGGAGGAGGGCCTCCCGTACTTCGCGTCGTCGTAGGCACGCTCCAGGTAGTCGATGCTCGGACCGATGTGGATGTAGGTCGGATACGGGGTGCCGATCGCCGAAGCGTCGAAGGCCTTGTATCGAGGCGCCTCCTCGAGAGCCAGGTTGATCTTGAA
Source organism: uncultured Acidobacteriota bacterium (assembly GCA_964553925.1). GTDB lineage: Bacteria > Acidobacteriota > Vicinamibacteria > Marinacidobacterales > SMYC01 > DAISKN01. The sequence continues at coordinate 15,944 of CAZKNR010000289.1, read as the reverse complement.
GGCGGTGCTATAGGTCTTGTACGAGCGCACCTGCTCGACGAAATCCGATGGAAGCTCGCGCTCGTCCAGAAGACCCAAAAACGTTCGCTTGGGGTCGGCGTTGGAGACGATAATTCTTGCTGAGATCTCCTCGCCCGATGGGAGGACGACCCCGCTGACCCGTCCTCCTTTCGTCGTGATCCGGCCGACTTCGGCGCCCGAACGAATCGTGGCGCCATACCGGGCTGCGGAGCGGGCGATGGCTTGGCTTATCGCTCCCATTCCGCCCCGGACGAACCCCCAGCCACCGGCGCCTTCGTGTTCTCCCATCAGGTGGTGGAGGAGAACATAGGCCGTCCCCGGTGTCCTCGGGCCCGCGAAGGTTCCGATGGAGCCGTAGTAAGCGAGAACCGCCTTCAGCTCCTCGGACTCGAAGTAGCGGTCGAGGAAGTCGCTGATGCTCTCGGTCATCAGGTCGGCGAATCGGAAAAACTTCGAGCCGAGCTTCCGGAGCTTGAAGAGAAGAACGAGAGAGCCCTTCAGATCGGCGAGACGCGAGGAAGTGGGATTGGGAGGCGTCATCCAGAGAAGCTCTCGCACCAGCTTCGCCGCGTCATGGAGGAAGGAGTCGAAGAGAGGGTAGGTCTCAGCGTCCTTCTTCGAGAACTTCGCGATTTCGGCGCAGGTTTTCTTCAGGTCGTCCCAAAACACGAGGTAGCGCCCATCGGGAAACGGCACGAAGAGGTGATCGGTCGGAAGCACCTCGAAGCCGAACTTCGCGAGCTCCAGTTCCCGAAGGATGCGGGGCTGGAGGAGGCTCATCACGTAGGCGGCGGTGGAAACCCGGTAGCCGGGCCAGACCTCCTCGGTCGCACAGGCGCCCCCGAGCACGTCCCGCCGCTCGAGGACTTTGACCTCGAGCCCCGCCTTCGCGAGATAGGCGGCGCAGATGAGTCCGTTATGTCCCGCTCCGATGACGACGGCGTCGACGGCTTCCACCACTGTGCCCTCCTGGTTTCAGCGAAGGTTCCGCTCCATGTATTCGTAGACCATCGTCCAGAGGTGGATGACCTCGTCGGTGCCGCGAATCCCGTGGGTCTCGTTGGGGTAGAACATCAGGTCGAACTGCTTGCGCTTTTTGATCAAGGCGTCGATGAGCTTCATCGTGTTCTGGGGATGCACGTTGTCATCGTTGGTCCCGTGGATGAGAAGGAGCCGGCCGGAGTAATTGTCGACTTCTTCGAGCGACGACGTCCGTTCGTAAGCCTCCGGGTCGTCCTGGGGCACTCCCATGTAGCGCTCGGTATAGATGGAATCGTACAGGTGCCAGTCGGTCACCGGGGCGCCCGCGATCCCGAACTGGAAGAGCTTGGTGTGCGTCATGTGATAGGTCGTCGTGAACCCGCCGCCACTCCAGCCCCAGACGGCGGTGTGCTCGCTATCTATATAAGGTAGGGAGGTCAGGTACTCGACCGCGACCTCGTGGTCCTTCACCGCCACCGGACCGATGTTGTGGTCTCCCAGAGCCGCGTACTTGTGGCCCCGGATCGCGGAGGTCCGGTCGTCGATCTGGGCCACGACGAAGCCTTGCTGCACCAGAAACTGGTGAAAGAGGTACCGGTCTCGTCCCCAGGCGTCGTGGATCGTGGCGAAGCCCGGCATCCCGTAGACGTAGACCACGAGCGGGTATTTCTTTCCTGGCTCGAGCGCCCTCGGTCTCGTGAGGAGGAGTCCGATCTTGGCGCCGTCGGGGGCTTCGAGAACCTGGTATTCGGGAGGAACGAGAGCGTAGTCGGCAACGGATTTCTTCTCGTGAAACGGAAGCTCCCGCCCGGAGTCGAGGCTCCGAACAACCGTTCTGCCCGGGTCGTTCATCGCCGAGAAGTCGTCGAGATAGACGGTCGCAGGGGGATTCATGTCGATCGCGTGCGTTCCCCGCCCGTCCGTCAGACGCTCGAGGCCGGAGCCGTCGAGCTTCACGCGATAGAGGTCACCCCCGATGGGGTTGTCCCGGTTCGCGGTGAAGTACACGACCCCTCGCTCCCGGTCGACGCCTTCGATCTCCGAGACCTCCCAATCGCCCATCGTTACGGCGCGCGCGCTTCCCTTCTCGAAGAGATACACGTGGCGGAAGCCTGTCCTCTCCGACGTCCAGAGGAATCGCTCCCCTTCGCCCAGAAACGTGAGGTCGTCGTTCACGTTGAGCCAGTAGGGGTCCTTCTCGATCGCCGCCGAGCGCGAGCGGCCGCTCGAGGGATCGACGAGAACGATCTCGAGCTCGTCCTGGCCGCGGTTCAGGAGCTGGACGGCCGCTGTCCGCTCGTCCACCCACTGGATTCGAGGCACGTACTCCGCCGCGCGATCGATCCAGGCCGTCCGGCCGTTCGCAACTGAGACGAAGCCGACCCGCACGCGGGGGTTGGGATCGCCGGGCTTGGGATAGCGCTGGAGATCCACCGTGGCCTGGCGTGAAACTTCTTCGACGAGCGGGTAGGTCGGAACCAGCGTTTCGTCCAGCTCGAGAAAAGCAATATGCCTGGAATCGGGCGACCAGTGGTAGCCCGTGCGGACTCCCAGTTCCTCCGGGTAGACCCAGTCGAGCTCCCCGTGAAGGATGAGTTCGGTTCCTCCGAACGTGATTTGCTTCTCCTCGCCGCCCGAAAGGGGAGCGACCCAGAGGTCGTGCTCGTACAGGAAAGCGATCTGTTTCCCATCGGGCGAGAACTTGGGATCGAGAGCACCGTTCTTCTCGGGAGCGAGATGGGTCGTCGTTTGTGTTGCAAGCTCGTGGATCAGGATCTTCCCGGTGCTGGTGAAGAGGAGCCGCGTGCCATCCGGCGACCAGTGATAATCCGGAACGCCGAAGCGGGTTCGGCGCGTGTACTCGCGCTCGTCCACTCCGGCCTCGGAGGGCGACGGCGCGGCTTCGCGCAGAACCGCCGTGCCGACGACGATGCGGCGCTCTCCGGTTGCCGGATCGAAAACCATGAGGTCCCGGCCTTCGTTCGCGGAGGGGAAGAAGAAACTGGGGCTTCCGTCGGGAGCCCAGCGTATCTGCGATGGGGCGGAGGCGGACAGCTCTCCTCCGAAGATCGCCTCGATGGTGAGGCGCTTTGTCTGCCCTGAGGATTCGGCGGGAACCGCGAGTAGAAGAAGCGACAACGCGAGAGCGGTGCGGGGCATCTGGTTACGCTTTCTGCGGTTGAAACCGCGCGAGGATCAGGCCGACGATGAGCGCTCCCACCGCGTGGAAGACTGCGTTCGCGAGCCAGTAGTCCCAGGTGTGACGCCACCAAACGGGCTGGCCGAGGTCGATGTAAACCACTGCGACCAGACCCGCGAGGAAGACGAAGCCCACGCGCCGAGAGTACGTTGGGAGAGCGGGCGCCGCCATCCGAAGCAGGAGCGCCATGGCGAACACGAACACGAGCATGTTGAGAAAGCCCGTTGCCATCATGCTCGGCGGCATCACGGAAAGGCCCCCGGGATGGAGGAAGACCATCGCGACTGGTCCGGACTCATGACGGCTCGTGTACTCCGCTGCATCCCTTCCCATGAGCGTCGCATCGGGGACGGTATAGACTCCGGGCTCGGTGGCGTTCGCCCTCAGCGCCTCCGCCACCGCGGCCTCGTCGGTGAACGTCCGAAAGATTGAGGTCGGGGTGGGAAGGAGTCCCCAGAACACGAACCCCCAGACGAAGAGCGCGACCGCCCCCAGAACGACTCCAAGTAGGCCCTTGACCGTCATACACCTTCCTCCGTTCCCCAGGGCTGGATGAATTCCTCCGGCTCCACCCCCAGAGCGTCCGCGATACGCGTAATGTAGTTGAAATAGGCGATCACCTGAACGGCGTCGTGGATCGCCGGGTCGTCGAGGCCGCGTGCACGAAGCTCGTCCAGATCGGCTGGTGTCATTTTCTGCGTGCGGTGGGTGAGTTTTTCCGCAAGCTCACAAAGAGTGCGATCCACCGCGGTGAGCGGCGCCTTGCGCCAATTCCGGACCAACGCGTGAACGAAGGCATCCGCCTCTTTCGCTTCGAGGTTTTTGGCGACCTCTTCCCGGAGGTCGTTGGCATGGGCCTGCGTTCAATAGTGGCAGCCGACTTCCGCGGAGACCACCGTCGCGAGCATCTCCCTCTGGGCGCGGCTCAGGGAAGAGGGGCCGAACATGATCGCCTTGTACTGCTCCATGCTCGCCTTCAGCACCCGCGGGTTGAGCGACATGATGTGGACGATGTGCCACACCCGTCCCGCCCTCTTCATCGCGGCATCGAGCTCTTCTTTGAGGAGCCCGGTCGCTTCCTCGATCGGGACCTGACGAATCCAGGGCACGAGCTTCCTCCCTTCGGCTTTGCGCGGGGGATTATATTAGACTGTCGCCCAAATGACCGTCATCGCGCTTGGAGTCGTTGTCCTTCTCGCCGCCGCTCTGGAAGCTCAGGAGCCCCGGCGCATCACCGTCCTCTACGACGCCTTCGGGGCGCCCTCCGATCTCGAAAGGGACTGGGGCTTCGCGGCACTGGTGGAGTACGGTGGAAAGCGGATCCTGTTCGATACCGGAAACGACGCGGCGATTTTCGAGCGCAACGTGAAGCGCCTCGGCGTCGATCTTACGAAGCTCGACGCGGTTTTCATCTCGCACCGCCACGGCGATCACACCACCGGCCTCGACCATCTCCTCGCAGTGAACCCGGGCGTGCGGATTTTCGCGCCTCAGGAAGGCGCTTTCTTCAAGAGCCGCGGTCCGAAGGAGTTTATCGCACCCTTTCCGGATCTCCCTCCTCACCTGCGCTATTACGGGGGGCGCGCGCCCGAGAAGTGGGGCTCGGGGACGCCCTGGGTGGAGGGGCAGTTCGAGATCGTGACCGGGACCACGGAGATCTTTCCCGGCTTCTACGCCATCACCACGAAATCGCAGAAGCCGGGCACGATGGAGATGAACGAGGTCTCCCTCGCGATTCGCACGCCGCAGGGACTCGCTGTCGTCGTCGGCTGCTCTCATCCCGGGGTCGAGAAGATTCTCGAGGAGGCCGCGAAGATCGACTCCGACCTCTATACCGTGACCGGCGGCTTCCACCTCGTGCTCACCCCGGAGGCCGAGGTTCGGCGCATCGCCGGCCTGCTTCATGACGACTTTCGGCTCGAACGCGTGGCCCCCGGGCACTGCACGAGCGAGCTCGGCTTCGCCGTGTTTCAGGAGAGCTTCGGCGAGCGATTCGACGCCGCAGGGGTAGGTGCTTCGATTCCCCTTCCCTGATCGTCTCCGGGACTCATCCGGAGCCGGTCCAGGGACGTAATAGAGAGTGAGCTCGTGCCCGTGAAGCCGTTTCCGATCGTCCGCGACCCGGCCGTTCTGTCGGACGGCGATCTGTGGGTGCGGCTCAGGGAGCGCGATATGGCCTCGCTCGAGGCTCTCTACGCCCGTTACGGGAGTTACGTATACGCGCTCGCTCTCCGGATGCTGGGCCGCTCGGAGGAAGCGGAAGAGATCGTTCAGGACGTCTTCTGGCAGCTCTGGAAGACCGAGACGGCCTACGACCCGGCTCGTGCGGCATTCCGGACCTGGCTCTTCGCGATCACCCGGAGCCGCTGCCTCGACCGGTTGCGCCATCATCGGAGCCGCCCGACTTCCGAGCTGCCCCGAGACTCCGGCCTCGGATCGCCGCCGTCCAACCCCGAACAGGAGGCCATTCTGGCGGAGCGCCAGAAGCACATGGTCGCGGCGCTTCAGGCGCTTCCCGAGCCGCAGCGGCGAGTTCTGGAGATGGGCTTCTTCAACGGCCTCACGCACCGCGAGATCGCCGAGCGCCTGGGTGAGCCGCTCGGGACAGTGAAGAGCCGGATCAAGATGGGCATGGATAAGCTCAAGGACAGCTTGCGGAGCTTCGAGGAGTCGTGATGGCCGTCAAACAGGGTCACGAGGAATACCTGGAGCTCGCGGCGATCGAAGCACTCGGCGCCCTCGACGGCGAGGACCGTCTGAAGCTCGAGACCCATCTGGCCTCGGGGTGTGAGATTTGCAGGGACGCCATCTTCGACTCCGAGAATGTCCTCGCCGATCTCGCGCTCGCGGCGCCTTTCGCCGCCCCTCCCGATTCTCTGCGCGAGCGACTCTTCGAGAAAGTGCGGCGGGATTCTCCGGTCGGCACGAGCCCCCGGTCTTCCCGGATCTGGATCGCGCTCGCCGCGGCCGCAACTTTCGCGGCCATCGGACTCGGACTTTACGCGCAAACGCTCCAGAGGCGCGCCGAGGCCGAGAGAACCGCGCGGGAGGCCCTCGAGCGAGATCTTGGAAATCTCACCGAGACTCTCGAAGCCTTCGCCGCCCCCGCGACCCGCGCGGTGAGCCTCGCCGGGCAGGGCCACGGCCAGGGCGCAGCCGCCAAGGCGTTCGTCGATCCCGAGAACCGGCGCCTCTTCCTGTACGTGTACAACCTCCCTCCGCCTCCGCCGGAACACACGTATCAGCTCTGGCTCATCATCGGGGGCTCTCCGGTCAGCATGGGAACGTTCGGCGTCGAGCCCGACGGAAGAGGACGGCTCGACACCGCGAGCGTTCCCCGGTTCGAGGGAGAGGTGACGGTAGCGGTGACCGTGGAGCCATCGGGAGGAGTCCCTCAGCCGACGGGTCCAATCATCCTCGTAGGTTCGTGACCGAGCAGGTCATCCAAAGCCTCCCCGCCTCCGTACCAGGTACGTCACAACCCTAAAGGAGGCATTTGCCATGAGAACGTTCGAGCTTTGCCTGGGCCTGGGGGCGCTGCTTGTCGCGGCGCAACCCGGCTCTCCCGCAAACCACCGTGAAGCGCCCATCACCGCGCTCGACCACAAGGCGGACATCACCGACCTCTACGCCTTCGTGAGCTACGGCGAGAACCAGGCGCCGGGGACTCCCCCGGCGAAAGTCACCCTGATCCTGTGCGTCGATCCGCTTCTCGAGCCCGCGAACGGACCGACGCTCTTTCCCTTCGACCCGGGAATCCTCTACGAGATCCGGATCGACAACGACCGCGACGCCATCGCCGACGTCATCTTCCAGTTCCGCTTCTCGACGGAGTATCAGCTTCCCGGAGTCTATACCGCCGCGGCGGGCTTCTCCGACATGGGACTCTCCGCCCCGGGAGTCCCGCCGCGGATCGCAGACTTCCAGAACCCCGGGCTCAACCTTCGCCAGACCTACCGGGTGACGATGATTCGGGGGAACGAGCGGGTCGAGCTAGAAAACGAGGACGGCTCCCCGTTTTTCGCCGTTCCGGGAAACGCCGGGCCACGCACCATGAACTACGAAGCCCTCTTCGACCAGGCCACCTACCAACTCGACAACGAGGTTTCGGTCTTCGCCGGCACGACCGATGACGCCTTCTGGATCGATCTCGGCGCCGCGTTTGACACCGCGAACTTTCGCACGCTCGGAAGCGGGGTCCCCGGCGTCCTCACACCCATGGAGGACATGGCGCAGCAGAACTTCGCGAGCGACACCGTCTCGGGCTTCGCCGTGAACTCGATCGCCATCGAGGTCCCGATCGAAATTCTCACCCGCACGGGAATGGTCGAGCCCGCTGACTCACCGGATGCCACCATCGGAGTTTGGGGCACGACCTCGCGCCGGCAGCTGACCATCCGCCGCTCGCCCGGACCCGCGACGACCCTGGGGGGGTGGCGTCAGGTGCAGCGCATGGGCAACCCTCTCATCAACGAGCTCCTCATCGGCATCGGCTTCAAGGACCGCTTCAGCATGGACCAGCCGACGAACGACGCCCAGTTCGCCGACTTCTTCCTGAACCCGCCCATCGCTTTGATAGTTGAGTCGCTCTATTCCGTCCTCGTCCCTGGAGCGCTCGATGTTCCACCGGCGCCCCGGAACGATCTCCTGCCGCTCGTAAACTATCCTGGACCGACTGCCGGCCCCATCGCCGATCTTCTCCGGCTCAATACGGGCGTCTGCGCGACTCCGCTTTCGAGTGCGCGCCGTCTGGGGCTCATCGCCGGCGATGGCGCGGGTTTCCCCAACGGCCGCAGGGTCTTCGATGACGTCGTGGATATCACGCTCCGAGTGGGCGTGGGGGGCGTGCTGATCGCGGATTTCAACCGCTTCCCCAACAACGTGCTCGGCGACGGAGTCAACGTGAACGACGCGCCCTACCGCACCTCGTTCCCCTATCTTGCCTCGGCGCCCGACGGCCGCAACCGCCGCCACGTCGATCCGGGAGAGGTGGGCGGGGGCCCGATTCCCTGACGGAGACATGCAATGAAAACACTTCTACTCCTCGCAGCTCTCGCTTCGACCATCGACTCCCCCGCCGAGCGGAAGATCGCCTCCGCGAATCTATGGATCGAGAAGGACTCCGATAGCTACCAGGCGCGAAACGCCCTCGCTCTCGCGCTCGCGAGACGGGCGCGGGAGACCGGGGATCCGGCGTACTACCGGCAAGCGGAGGAGGCCCTCGAAGCCTCCTTCCGCATCTCGCCCGATAACTTCGACGCCGCACGGGTGAAGGTGTGGGTCTTCCTCGGCAGGCACGAGTTCGCTCGCGCCCTCGAGGAGGCCAAGGCCCTCCAAGGCCGCATGCCCGACGACCTCCTCACCTACGCCTTTCTGACCGATGCCCACGTCGAGCTCGGAAACTACGAGGAAGCGGAGAAGGCGGCGCAGTGGCTCCTCGATCTGCGTCCGGGAAACCTCGCCGGGCTCACCCGCGGCGCCTATCTGCGCGAGCTCTTCGGAGACATCGACGGCGCTCTCGAGTGGATGCTCATGGCCCACGACCAGACGCACTTCAACGAGAACGAGGACCGCGCCTGGATCCTGACGCACATGGGACACCTCGAAGCCTCGAGAGGCCGGCTCGAGGCTTCCGAGGGCCACCTCACGCAGGCGCTCGAGCTCTTTCCCGGCTACCACTACGCTCTCGGGGAGTTGGGCAGAGTGCGCATGGCCCAGAAACGCTACCCGGAAGCGGTCTCGCTTCTGCGCCTTCGCTACGAGAAGGCCCCTCACCCCGAGAACCTCTACGAGGTCGCGGAGGCACTCGCTCTTGCCGGAAAGACCGAGGAGGCGGAGTCGCTCTTCGCGAAGTTCGAGCGCGAGGCGCGGGCGGAGAGCGAGGGCCTCGACAACGCGAACCGCGAGCTCTCGTTCTACTACGCCGACCACGTGTCCGAGCCGGAATTCGCTCTCGCGATCGCCGAACGAGAGATCGCGCTGCGCCGGGACGTGTTCACCCGCGATGCCTACGCCTGGGCCCTCCACCGCAGCGGGAAGTCCGCCGAGGCCCGCCCGGAGATCGAGACGGCTCTGGCCGTGGGGGTCAAGGACGCACGCATGCTCTATCACGCGGGGGCGATCTGCGCCGCCTCCGGCGACCGGGAAAAGGCGACGCGTTACTTTCGGGACTCGCTCGAGCTCAATCCCTTCTCTTCGGTCGCTGGACAAGCCCGTGAAGCGCTCCGAACTCTCGAACCCGAGGTTGCCCCATAGGCGGAGGAACTTCATACTGGGCCCCATGGTGGGCGGTTTTCTGTTGAGCGCGATTCTCCTGGCTCAAGAGCCGACGGTGGAGCTCCCACGGGAGCTCCACCGTGTCCTTTCCGATTACGAGACCGCGTGGGCCGCGCGCGACGCGAAAGCACTCGCGGCGCTATTCGCCGAGGACGGCTTCGTGCTCGCCTCCGGCCGGCCGCCCGTCAAAGGCCGCGACGCCATCGAGCGCTACTACCAGGGACACGGCGGCTCGCTGTCTCTGCGAGCCATCGCCTACGCGACCGAGGGTTCAGTCGGCTACATCCTGGGTGCCTACGCGGGAGAGAAGGGGAAAGAAGACGACGGCAAGTTCACCCTCACGCTGCGCAAAGGTGCCGACGGAAAGTGGTGGATCGTGTCCGACATGGACAACTCCAACCGGAAGTCTCAATGAGCCGGGAATCGAAGGCGTGTCGGTCAATCTCTGGAGCGGCCGCTCCCGGAGGCCTCGCATGAGCAGTCAGACGGTTCCTTTTCGCGAGATCATCGAAAAGCTGCCGGCTGACAGCACCTTGACCTTGCGCAACGTCAGTTGGGAAGAGTATGAAGCACTGCTCGAGAGCCTCAACGAGGCCGGTGGGCTGCGCGTCAGCTACGACCGCGGGACCCTTCAGATCGCGACGCTCTCTTCGGAGCACGAGAGCTACAGCCGACTCCTCGAAAAGTTGATCGCCCTGTTGAGCGCCCGGCTTCGGATTCGAGTTCTTTCCTTCGGCTCATCGACCATGAAAAAGAGGGAAGAGGCCAAGGGGAGTGAACCGGACGCCTGCTTCTATGTCCAAACCGCGACTGCGATCGGTCACAGGATCCGTATAGACTTTGGCGTCGACCCACCTCCCGACGTCGTGGTTGAGATCGACGTGAGTCACGATTCACTTACCAAGTTTCCGACCTACGCGGCGCTCGGCGTGCCTGAAATCTGGCGTTACGACGGAAAGGTGCTTCTCATGTACCACCTGAAGCAAGGGCAGTACGTCGGCGCCCAATCCAGTCTCGCCCTGCCCATGCTTACGCCTGGCGTTCTCTCCGAGTTTCTCAGCCGCAGTCAGCGAAGCGACCAGTACGACATACTGCTGGCTTTCGAAGAGTGGCTCGAGACCCTTCGGTGACCCGGTTTTAGAACATTCCGAGCTGCAGCTTCGCCGCTTCGGTCATCTTCTCGGGAGTCCAGACCGGCTCCCACACCACGTTGACTTTCGCCGAGCGCACGCCCGGAAGCTCGCTCACCTTCCGCTCGACCTCGGGCGGAAGGGAGCCCGCCGCGGGGCAGGCGGGCGAGGTCAACGTCATGTCGATGACGATGTCTCCGTCCGGGCCGACGTCGATCTTGTAGATGAGCCCGAGCTCGTAGATGTCGACGGGGATCTCCGGGTCGTAGCACGTCTTCAACACGTCGAGGGTCTGCTGTTCGAGACTAGGCTGCTGCTGTTCTTCCATGCTCTACTCCGTCGAGACCGCTTCTTCCTGCTGCGCCAGCGCCGCCTTGAGCGTGTGCCAGGCGAGAGTGGCGCACTTCACTCGCACCGGATAATCGCGGACTCCGCCGAAGACCGCGAGCTTGCCGAGACTTTCCTCATCGACGAGCTCCGATTTTCCCGTGACCAGGCCGTGAAACACGGTGAACAGCTTTTCCACCTCGGCTTCGGTCTTCCCCTTCATCGCCTCGGTCATCATCGATGCCGACGCGGTCGAGATGGCGCAGCCCGCTCCCTGGAATCCGACGTTTCGCACGACGCCGTTCTCGACGTCGACGAAGAGCGTGATCCGATCTCCGCAAAGAGGGTTATAGCCCTTGGCCTGCCTAAGAGCGCCCTCAGGAACACGGAAATTCCTCGGGCTCTTGCTGTGGTCCAGGATCACTTCCTGATAGAGCTCGCGAAGACTGTCGTTCATCGTTTTTGAGGCCCCTATTTGAGCCCGAAAACTTCGCGCACGGTGTGAAGCCCGGAAACCAGCCGGTCGATGTCCTCGCGGGTATTGTAGAGCGCGAGAGAGGCTCGCGCGGTCGCGGGGACCCCATAGCGGTCCATCACCGGCTGAGCGCAATGGTGGCCCGTTCGAACCGCGATCCCCTCCTGGTCGAGGATCGTTCCGATGTCGTGTGGATGAATCCCGTCGAGGACGAACGAGAGGACGCTCGCCTTGTGCCGAGCTTCGCCTACTATCCGAAGGCCCGGAACCGAACGAAGCTCTCCGGTGCCGTAGTCGAGGAGCTCCTCCTCGTAAGCCGTGATGGCATCGATGCCGATCTCGGTCAGGTAGTCCATGGCCGCACCCAGGCCGACCACGCCCCCGATATTCGGCGTTCCCGCCTCGAATCGGTACGGGAGCCGGTTGTACGTCGTCTTCTCGAAGGTGACCGAGGCAATCATGTCGCCCCCGCCCTGGTACGGCGGCATCTTCTCGAGAATGGCCTCTTTGCCGTAGAGCACACCAACCCCCGAGGGGCCGAACATCTTGTGGCCGGAGATGGTGTAGAAGTCGCACCCAAGAGCCGCGACGTCGACACGGAGATGCGGCGCGGCCTGGGCGCCGTCGATGAGAACCGGGACGCCTCTCTCGTGAGCGAGCTCGACGACCGTCCGCACCGGGTTGATGGTGCCGAGGGCGTTCGAGACGTGGGCCAGCGAGACGATCTTCGTCCGCGGGCCGAGGAGCTTCCGGAAGGCGTCCATATCAATGTCGCCTCGGTCGTCGATCGGAACCACCTTCAGGTGGGCCCTCTTCTCCTCGCAGAGCATTTGCCAGGGGACGATGTTCGAGTGGTGCTCCAGGTGAGTGATGAGAACCTCATCGCCTTCACCCACGTTCACGCGCCCATAGGTCTGAGCGACGAGGTTGATCCCCTCGGTTGTGCCCCGCACGAAAATGATCTCGCGCTCGGAAGCGGCGTTGAGAAAGCGAAGCGCCTTGAGGCGCGCGCCCTCGTAGGCTTTCGTCGCCCGCTCCGAGAGCTCGTGCACCCCTCGATGGATGTTGGCGTAGTCGTGCGAGTAGAGCCGCATCATCGCGTCCAGGACCTGACGCGGCTTCTGGGCGCTCGCGGCACTGTCTAGGTAGACGAGAGGCTTCCCTTTAATGTCCTGATGGAGTCCGGGAAAATCCGCCCGCAAGCGCGCAACGTCGAACGGGCGCTTTGGCGCCTCCTTGCGAGTCGCGACTTCGGTCTGACTGGTGCTCATCGACGTCTCCTTCAGGCCGCCTCGGCGAAGACGAACCGCCGCATCGCGTCCCTGACCGCCGCGATCCGGATTCGCTCGCTCACATCGGCGATGAACCCTCGCGTGAGGATGCTCGTGGCCTCGTCACGCCCGATTCCCCGGCTGCGGAGATAGAACAAAGCGTCCTTGTCGAGCTGTCCGATGGTGGCCCCGTGGGCGCATTTCACGTCGTCGGCTCCGATCTCGAGCTGGGGGTTGGTATTGACCAGCGCCTCTTCCGAGAGCAACAGGTTCTTGTTCGTCTGCTGGGCGTTGGTCTTCTGCGCTCCCGGCCTCACGATGATGCGCCCGTTGAAGACCCCGCTCGCGGCGTCGTCGAGCACTCCTTTGTAGAGCTCGCGGCTCGTGCCGTGCGGCTTCTGGTGATCGATGACCGTGTGGTGGTCCACGTGCTGCGTTCCCTTCACCACGTAGAGGCCGTTGAGCGTGAGGTCCGCGCCCTCTCCATCGAGCAGGCTATGAATGTCGACCCGGGCGATCCGGGCGCCGAGCGACAGCGAGTGGTCCTGGAGCACCGACCCCGCCGCCTGGAGGAGCCTTTGACTCCCGATGTGGAAGGTGCTCTCGCCTTCCCTTTGAATGCGGTAGTGGTCGACGTTCGCTCCGCTCGCGGCGACGATTTCGGCGGCGGCGTTGGTGAAGTAGGAAGGCCCGTTTTCACCGAGATAGCTCTCGACGAGACGCACTCCGGCCCCGCGCTCGAGGAGCACGATATGGTGGGGGTGACTCACGGCGGGCCTTTCCGCGGAGCTCACGTGGACGACATGGATCGGGTGCTCAACGACCACGCCCTCCGGCACGAATACGAACGCCCCGTCCGCGAGAAACGCGCGGTTGAGATCGGAGAACGCGGTCGCGCCCTCCGCGGGATTCAAGCTCAGAACCGCCTCGACCTCCTCCGGATGGTTTTCGAGGGCGGACGCGAGGCTCTCGATGACGACACCCGGAGCGAGCGTTCCGATCGCCGAAAGATCGGGCGAGAAGCGCCCGTTGATGAAGACGATCTCGTGGCGCTTCCAATCCTTCCCGAGATGCGAGCGCAGCAGAGACTCCTCGCCGCCGAACGGGCCCGCATCGAGGGAGAGCTCCATAGACGCCAGAGGGGCGACGCTCGTGAACCGCCAGTCCTCGTCGTTCGTCGTGGGAAAACCGCGATCGAGAAACCTTTCGAACGCCTCCCGCCTCACGAGCGAGAGCCAGGACGGCTCCTGTCCATGCCAGCGCCCGGCGTGCTCGAGAAACTGATGCCGGAAGGAGTCGATGGCGGTCATCGAGCTCCCTGGGGCGCCGCCTCGAGCCAGCCGTAGCCCTCCTGCTCGAGCTTCAGCGCGAGCTCTTTTCCTCCCGAGGCCGCGATGCGGCCTTCGGAAAGCACGTGGACGAAGTCGGGAACGATGTAGTTCAGGAGCCTCTGATAGTGGGTGATGACCAGAAGCGCCCGCTCGGGCCCCCGGAGAACGTTCACGCCGTTGGCGACGATCTTGAGGGCATCGATATCGAGGCCGGAGTCGGTCTCGTCCAGGATCGCGAGCTTCGGCTCCAGGACGGCCATCTGGAAGATCTCGTTGCGCTTCTTCTCCCCTCCGGAAAACCCCTCGTTCACCGGCCGGTTGATGAGGTCCTCGTCCAGCTCGACGAGCTTGACCTTCTCCCGAACGAGCTTGAGGAAGTCCATGGCGTCGAGCGGATCCTCGCCGCGGGCCTTGCGGTTGGCGTTCAGCGCCGCCTTGAGGAAATACGTGTTGTTCACTCCGGGAATCTCGACCGGATACTGGAAGGCGAGAAACAAACCGAGATGAGCGCGCTCCTCCGGTTTCATCCCGAGGAGATCCTGACCGAGATACGTGACGCTCCCCTCGGTCACTTCGTACGTGTCTCGTCCCGCGAGCACCTGGGAGAGGGTGCTCTTTCCCGAGCCATTAGGCCCCATGAGGGCGTGGACTTCGCCCGCCCGGATGGTCAGATCGATACCGTGGAGGATCTCTCGTCCGTCCACGTTCGCGTGAAGGTTCTTGATTTCGAGCATGATTCCCTATCCGACGCTCCCTTCGAGGCTCACACCGAGGAGCTTTTGCGCCTCGACCGCGAACTCCATCGGAAGCTCGCGCAGCACTTCCCGGGCGAACCCGTTCACGATCATCGAAACCGCGTCCTCCGTCGCGATGCCGCGCTGGTTGCAGTAGAAAAGCTGATCCTCTCCGATTTTGGAAGTCGTCGCCTCGTGCTCCATCTGCGCCGTGGGGTTTTTCACCTCGATGTAGGGAAAGGTGTGGGCGCCGCACCGGTCGCCGATGAGGAGCGAGTCGCACTGCGAGTAGTTCCGCGCGTTCTTGGCACCCTTCTGGATCTTCACCAACCCCCGGTAGGTGTTCTGGCCGTGGCCGGCGGAGATCCCCTTCGAGACGATGGTGCTCCGGGTGTTCTTCCCGATATGGATCATCTTGGTCCCGGTGTCCGCCTGCTGGTAGTTGTTGGTGACCGCGACCGAGTAGAACTCCCCGATCGAATCGTCCCCGAGGAGGATGCAGCTCGGATACTTCCAGGTGATGGCGGAGCCGGTCTCGACCTGGGTCCAGGAGATTTTAGAATTCTTGCCGGCGCACTTTCCGCGTTTGGTGACGAAGTTGTAAATGCCGCCCTTGCCGTTCTTGTCGCCAGGATACCAATTCTGGATGGTCGAGTATTTGATCTGCGCGTTGTCGAGCGCAATCAGTTCAACAACCGCGGCATGAAGTTGATTTTCGTCACGCATGGGCGCGGTGCAGCCTTCCAGGTAGCTGACGTAGGCTCCTTCTTCGGCCACAATCAGCGTCCGCTCAAACTGTCCCGAGCCAGCGGTGTTGATGCGAAAGTAGGTAGAAAGCTCCATGGGGCAGCGCACGCCTTTGGGAATATAGCAAAACGATCCGTCGCTGAAGACAGCTGCGTTGAGCGCAGCATCGAAATTGTCCGTGTACGGCACTACTGAGCCGAGGTATTTGCGAACCAGGTCGGGATGCTTCTGGACGGCTTCGCTGAAGGAACAAAAGATGACGCCAAATTTTCCCAGTTCCTTTTGAAACGTGGTGGCCACCGAGGCGCTGTCGATAATCGCGTCCACGGCCACGCCCGATAGGCGCTTCTGTTCCTCGATCGGTATGCCGAGCTTATCGAAGGTGCGCTTGATCTCGTCGGGGATATCTTCCCAGGTCTTGCCCTGGCCCTCCATCGGTTTCACGTAGTAG
>CAZKNR010000288.1:0-19062 GCA_964553925.1 uncultured Acidobacteriota bacterium | reverse complement strand
TCGTAGGGCCGCTCGTTGTACCAGAAGACCAGGATGATATCGAATTTGTCGTCTGGATAGTCCGCGGGAAGTGGCAGGAGCTGCGACGCGCGCAGCGCCCCGACGGCGGCGTTGTCGAAGCCGGAGATTCCGGACGGAAACAGCACCTTCAGCTCGGTGACCGTCCCGTCGCGCGCGACGGAGATCCCCACGGCAACGTGCCCGTGGTCGAACGCGACGGAGTAAGGCACGAACCAGTTGCGCCGGACCTCGGCGAGCATCCGCCGGAGCCATGGCACGAAGTTCGCGCCCTTGTCGTTGTAGTAGAGGGTATTGCCGGTGTTCGAGACCAGTCCGCCCTCGGGGTTTTCGAACCGCGTACCTGCGAGGAACCGGCGGATGTCGGTGAACGCACCGTTCTCGCCTCCCTCCCCCAGATCTCGCGGCGAAGGCTTCGGCGGAGGACGGATGTCGACCCGCGCCCGCGCGGCCTCGCGCGCCTTCGCGTCGCCGAACAGAAGCTTCGAGGCTTCGGCAGGGGTGAGGGGGGTGTCAGGTTTTTCGATCCCGCCGTTTCCGTTCTCGCTCCCCGCGTTCTCCTCGGCGGTCTCGGCGTCTTCTCCCGACTCCGCCGCCATCACGGGCTCCTCCTTCGGCTCCTCGGGCTTCTCGGTCTCGCCTTCCTTCCCCGGATCCTTGACTTCCTCGTCAGTGTAGAACTCGTCCGATTTGCCCTCGGAGAACGGGAGATCGGTCATGAATTCCTGAGGCTTCGGCGAAGGAAGCATGGCTTTGGGAATCAGCATGCGGTTGTCCGCGACCGGAGGCGGCTTCTCCTCGGGAGGGCTTTGCTCCGCTGGCGGAACCGGCACTACTGGGACCACGGCTAGGGGCGAAGGTGCCGGCTGAGGCTCCGCCATGAAAGCGACGAGCGGATCCTTCTCTTCGGACGCCGGGGCCTCCTCGCGATCTTCTCGCGCCCCGAGAAGATCGAGGCTCGGCTCGACCAGGAGGAACAGCACGATAAATAGGTGGAGCCCGGCAGAGACGGTCACTCCGAGCCGGGGATTGGAGTCGATCGTCTCGCGTTCCCCGTGCTCCAGAATCTCCGCCGCTTCCTCGGGGTCGGAGATGAAGCCGGAAAAGAAGAAGTCCTCGGAGCTGCCAGCAGGGATCAGGCCTTCGAAGCCGCTGCTCTCCCGCTGAAAAGGGCGCCGCGCGGGCGCGCTCTCGGCGCGGCGTTTCGGTTTTGAAGGGGCGCCCCGGCGTTTCACCGCCCGATTTCGGCCTTGGTGCATTCGGTTTCAACTATAGACGCGGCCGATCCCACCAGCAACAACGGGCGGGGGAATTTACACGCTTCTTACGCCACGACACACAAAATACAAGGGGGATAAGGGGATAAGATCCGAAATTCATCCCCCTATCTCCTCCATATCCCCCTTCTTACGCTCTTGATCGCTCCATCGCGCTCACGACCTCGAGGGCGAGCGCGAGCGCTTTGAGGCCGTCTTCGCCCGTGACCCGCGGACTAGCTCCGGACGCGACGGCGTGAAGGAAATCTTCGAGCTCGCGGCGGAGGGGCTCGTCCTGAACGACATCGAGATCGTCCCTGCGGATCTCGGGAGAGGCGCCCGGAGGGCGCACCAGCCGGTAGGAGATCGCTTCCTGCTTCTGATAGTCGAGGGAGACGTAGCGCTCCGGCTCGAAGAAGCGCAACTTTCGGACCTTCTCCTGGGAAACCCGGCTCGCGGTGACGTTGGCGACGCAGCCGTTCGCGAATCGGATCCGGGCGTTGGCGATGTCGACACGCCCCGTCAATACCGGAACCCCGACCGCCTCGAGCGATGAGACCTCTTCGCCGACGAGGGCCGCGACCACGTCGAGGTCGTGGATCATGAGATCCAGGACCACGTCGATATCGAGGCTCCTCGGCGAGAACGAGCCGAGCCTATGCACCTCGATGAACCGCGGGTTGCGGGGGCCGGCAAGAAGCGCCTCAACCGCGGGGTTGTGCCTCTCGGTATGGCCGACCGCGAGAACGCGGGCTCTTTCCCGCGCTAGATCCACCATCTCCCGTGCCTCGGCGAGGCTCGCGGCGATCGGCTTCTCGACGAGGACGTGTACTCCCGCATCGAGAAGCTTCCCCGTCACCTCCCGGTGGCTTACCGTCGGGACGGCGACGCTCGCCGCGGAGATGTGAGGAACAAGCTCGGTCATATCCGCTACCGCCCGCACTCCGTGGGCGTCGGCGACGGCGCGGGCCCTCGCGAGATCGACGTCCGCGACTCCCACGAGCTCCGCCTTCGGGCTCTCGGCATAGACCCGCGCGTGCCGGGACCCGAGATGCCCGACTCCCACGACCGCGACCTTCGTCCGCTCACTCACGCGTCATTCCTCAAGGCCGTAGGCCGTAAACCCCGATCCCGCGCTCCTCTGCCCTCCGTAAAAACTCCTCGCGCTCGAGTAGCAGCAGACGCCCAGCCTCGAGGCCGAGGAGCGACGCTCCGGCCGCTTCCATGGAATCGATCGTCGTCGGCCCCACGACCGGAACGTCGAACCGCATGTCCTGCCGGGGCCGAGCGACCTTCACCACTACGAACGGACCCTCGGCGATCTCCGCGGCGCGGCGGATCGCCCTGTCCGTTCCTTCCATCGCTTCCGCGGCGACCACCGCCATGCGCTTCACCACTACCGTCTGCCCGATATCGAGAGACGCGAGTCCTCGCGCCATCTCGAGGCCGAAACGGAGGCTCTCGAGGTCCTCTTTCGACGACTTCTGCTTCGTCATCGCGCCCTCGGTCGCGAGATGGTGGCGCAAGAGGAGCGTCGAATCCAGAAGCTCGATCCCCTCCTCACCGAGAACGTCCGCGACCGTAAGCAGCATGGCCGCAGTCGAGCGCGAGCGAAGCCGCGTCAGCACCTTCAGCGTAAGCCGGTCGGGCCTCAAGATGTCGAAGGCTCTCGCGTGCTTGACCCGGCCCGCGAGGATCGCTTCTTTGACTCCTGCTTCCCGGAGGATCCGGACGGAGCGCGACAGCTCTCCAAGGCCTACCCAGTGGAAGCCGGACCCGGCGGCCGGCGCGAGCGATGGATCGGCCTCCCCCTCGATGAGGAGCGTCGTGACCGGGACTCCCAGCCGCCGCGCCTCTTCGAGGACCAGGAACGGGAATCGGCCTTCACCGGCGATGAGGCCGAGCCGCTCGGGCAAACGATCAGTCGTTTTCGTCTTTCCCGCGCTTGACGATCACTCCGCGCTTCGAGGAGCGGATGAACTCGAGGAGGGTGCGGACGTCGGCGTTCTCGCGCGTCGCCGAGAGCTCGGAGACGGCCTGCGACACGTTCACCGAAGGATGCATCAGGATCCGGTACGCGGCGCGAATCGCGTCGATTCGATCGCGCGTGAAACCACGCCGCTCGAGACCGATGGTGTTGACCCCGTAGAGATGCGCGCGGTTGCCGACGGTCTTGGAGAACGGCAGCACGTCCTTGGTAGCCACGGTATAACCGCCGATGAACGCGTAGGTGCCCACCCGGCAGAACTGATGGACGCCGCTGTAGGCGCCGATGGTGGCATGGTCGAAGACGGCGACGTGCCCCGCGAGAGTCGCCGCGTTCGCGAAGATGATGGAATCCCCCACGATGCAGTCGTGCGCGATATGGGTGTAGGCCATGAACAGGTTGCCGTTGCCGATGACCGTCCGCCCTCCCCCGAGCGCCGTCCCGCGGTGGATGGTGACGAACTCTCGGAACGTGTTGTCGTCGCCGATCTCGAGGGTCGTGACCTCCCCCTTGAACTTGAGGTCCTGGGGCTCGAACCCTATCGACGCAAAAGAGAAGATCCGGTTCCGCGCGCCGATGGTGGTATAACCGGTGATGACGGTATTGGGCTCGACCACGGTGTCGCGGCCGATGGAAACGTGCTCGCCGACGACGCAGTTCGGACCGATGCGAACTCCCTCGGCGAGCCGCGCGCCTTCGTGGACCACCGCGGTCGGGTGGCAGTCGATGGCGGCGGCGGTCTTCATGTGGGATCCACTCCTGTCAGGGTTAGCTCCGCCTCCGCCGCGAGCTGACCGTCGACTTCCGCTCTCCCCGCGAGCTTGCGGAAGCTGGCCCTTGCCTTCGCGAGAGTCACCGTCACAAGGAGCTGGTCTCCGGGGACGACGGGGCGCCGGAACTTGGCGTGGTCGATGCTGACGAGATAGAAGTTCTTGCCCGCGGCGCTCCCGTCCTCGGGGAGCACCAGGAGCCCCCCGGCCTGCGCCATGGCCTCCAAGATGAGGACTCCGGGCATCACCGGAAGCCCGGGAAAGTGTCCCTGGAAGAACTCCTCGTTGATGGTGACGTTCTTCAGAGCGACGATTCGAACGTCAGGCTCGAGCTCGACGACGCGATCCAGCAGGAGCAGCGGATACCGGTGAGGCAGCCGCTGCATGATCCACTGGATGTCCTTGTCGGGCATCCGGGGCTACGGCTTCGGCGGTGCCGCGTCTCCGCTGGGCGGGGCCGGGGCGGCGTCGAGTTTCTTCACCACCAGGAGGCTGATGTCGAGCGCGGGGTCGAGCACGAAGGTCAAGCCCGGAGTCGCCCGGATGATGAGCCCGATCTGATTCTCGGTAGCGACCGCCCTCACGATGGGCTCGAGGCTTTCCTGAAACTTCGCCTCACCCTCCTGGCGCTTCGCCTCGAACTCCGCCTGCGTGTCCTGGAGCCACCTCTGGGCGTCGGTCCTCTTGCGCTCGATGTCGCGCTGGAGCCGAACCTTGGCGTCCTGCGACAGGATCTCCGAGTTGAGCTTGCTGCTCATGTCGCGGATCTCTTGCTCGCGCTTCGCGACCTCTCCCTGGATTTTGTCGTTCTCCGCCTTCAGCGAAGAGAACAGCACCTTACCTGCCGTCGACTCGGCAGCGATGCGCTCGATATCGATCACGGCGATCTTCGTCGTGCCCGTCGTAACTCCCGCCGTCTGACCGAGGGCGCTGGAGACGGCGGCAAAGCTCAAGGCCAGCATCACCCAGGCGGCCCTCGCGGCCACTCTCGTTGGATTCATGATTTCGAGACTCCTTGTGAATGAGCGAAAAGACTTAGGCTAGAAAGTAGTTCCGATGCCGAAGCGGAAAGCGGTCGCCGGCTGAAAAGCATCGCGGTGGGGATTATAAGCCCAAATCAAACGGAACGGAACGTTCAGCACGGGGACGAAGAATCTCATCTCGGCTCCCGTCGAGGACCGAAGGTCCTTGAACATCGCGAAGCTCCAGTCAGTCCTCTCGTCGTAAGCCTGTCCCGCGTCGAAGAACAGCACCGCGCGCAGCGGCCCCGCGAGCGGGATGTAGTACTCCATGTTGAACAGCATCATCTTGTTGCCGCCGATGAAGCGTCCCAGCGGATCGCGGGGACCGACAGTGCGGATATCGTATCCGCGAATCTGGTTCTCACCTCCGAGGAAGAAGCGCTCGTAGAACGGGATGCCCGTCTGCTGGACGTCGAGGATGATGTCGCCCGATCCGTCGACTGTCGGGTCGACGATCCGGCTCTCGGCGTAGCCCTGGAGCCACGAGAACATCGTCCGGAAGCCGAAGTTCGTGGTGCGGGAAACGGGAAGATACCAGACGCCCTCGAACGTCGGCTTGTAGTAGTTCACCGACCCCCCGAGGACCCCGCCCGCCACTTCGAAGCTCGTGGTGTAGCGCTTGCCCCGGAAGGGGAACAAGGGGTTGTCGGTGGTGTTGTGTACGAACGAGGGCGATACCTTGCTCTGGGTGAAATTCCCCTGGATCCCGTAGAACCGCGGATCGAAGTACCTCGGGTCGGTGAACAGATCGTACGGAGTGAGAACGAGATCGGGGTCGGGCTCCGAGGTATTGATCACCGAGTAGTTGTAGCTCAAGAACATCCGGGAGAAACGCTTCACCGGAATTCCCCAGATGAGGCTTCCTCCCGTGTCTTCGCGGGTGAACTGCGGGAGCCTCAACGTGCGCTTGAACAGATCGAACCCCGCGGTGATCGGGAGGTCCATGAAGTAGGGATCGGTGATGGCGATCTGGAAGTTGCGGGTCCGGCTCCCGGTCTGGAGAGCGAACGATGCGGTCTCGCCTCTTCCAAGGAAGTTGGTGGTGGAGAACGCGAGGTTGATGAACGCGCCTTCGAGACCGGAGACGCCGCCTCCGAAAGTAAACTGGTTGCGGTTTTGCTCCGCCAGCCTCAGGGTGATGTCGAGCCTGTTGTCGGTCTCCGGGACCGGCTGGATTTCCGGCTCCTCGATGGGCTGGAAGTAGCCGAGCTGATTGATCCGGCGGATGGACATCTTGAGCAGCTCCATGTTCATCACGTCCTGCTCGTTCAGCCACATTTCCCGCCTGATGACCTTGTCCCTGGTAGTGGTGTTCCCCTTGAACTCGATCCGGTTGACGAAGTACTGCTTGTCCTCGTTGAGGTTGATGGTCACGTCGACGACGTCGGACTCGGAGACGGGTTTTTTGATGGGAAACCCGGTGAACTGTACGTAGCCCCGCGAGCCGTAGAGCTCCCTCAGGCTCTCGAGCCCTTTGGTGATCTTCGACTCGTTGTAGACCTGTCCCGTCTGGAGCTTGAAGAACGTCTCGATGAAATCCGCGGGAAAGACGGTCGCCCCCTCGACGGTGATTTCGCCCACCCGGTACTGTTTTCCTTCCTCGACCGGAATCTTCAGATCGAGCCACCGCTTCGGGCGCTTCCAGAACATGAAGCGCGAGTAGCCGTCCTCGTACGCCATCTCCGGCGGTCCGAACGACACGTCCACGTAGCCGTGGTTGAGGTAGACCTCGCGAACCTTCTCCACGTCCTCCCCGTACTGCTCCTCGGTGTAAGTGCTCCCGCCCATGAGCGCCCCGAGCACGTGGCTCTCCCGGGTCTTCTTCATCGCCCAGCGCAGTTCCCAGTCGTCGAAGTCCTCTACCCCGTCGAAATCCACGGTGCGGATGCGGATCTTCTGCTCGTCCTTGATGTCGAACACCACCTTGACACCGCCGGCGTCGAGGGGCTCGACACGGCTCGAAACGCTTCCGTCGGTCCGGCCCTTGTCCACGAGCATGGTGCGGATGATCTTCTCCGCTTTCACCACCTTCGCCGGATCGTAGAAGGAGTCTACGGGGATCTCCGCCTTCTCTTCCGTGAGCTTCTCGGTGATGGCGGTCGCGGAGAGCTCCTTGCTGCCGACGAAGTCGAGCGCCTGGACCCGCGGCCGCTCGTCGACCACGTAGGCCACGATCTTGCCCCGCTCGCCGTCCGTTACCTCGAGGGTCAGGTCGTCGAGAAACCCCGTGGCCCAGAGCCGGTGAAAGTCGGCGATGGCCTGCTTGGAATCGTAGGGGTCGCCGGGCTTCTGCGTCAGGTGAAACAGGTAGGTTTCGCTATCGACGACCGTATTGCCGCGAATCTCGACCTTCTCGATGCTCGATTGCTGCGCAGCGGCGGGGAGGGGCGAAACCAAAAATGAGAGCGCGGACAAAAAGAGAACGCTGAAGAAAGGCAGGTTGGGCATTACAGATTCCCTCAGACCGAAAGTGGCTCTTCCACCGCATCCGTTTGTCTCAATCCTAGCTTGTCTCCGTCGGCGAAGATGGTTACCGGCTGGCCGGGCTTTACCGTACCGCGAATGAAAGCTTCCGAGAGCGGGTCCTCGACGTACTTCTGGAGCGCCCGCCGGAGGGGCCGGGCGCCATAGGAGCGGTCCTGGCAAGTGCTATCGATGATCCAATCGACAGCGTCCTGGGTGAGCGTCACCTGGAGCTTCTTGTCGCGGAGCACCGCGTTCATCTGGTTGGCAAGGAGCAGCACGATCTGCCGGAGGTCGTCGTCGTTCAGGGCGTCGAAGACGATGATCTCGTCGACGCGGTTGATGAACTCGGGGTTGAACGTCTTTTTGACCTCCCCCATCACCATGTCCTGGATGCGAGCGGAGGTGGCGTCTTCGTCGTTCGACTGGAACCCGACCCGGCCCTTCCTCTCTATGTAGCGGGCGCCGATGTTGGAGGTCATGATGAGGATCGCGTTCTTGAAGTCGATGGTGTTGCCGAGCCCGTCCGTCAGCTGACCGTCCTCGAAGACCTGAAGCAGGATATTGAACACGTCGGGATGGGCCTTCTCGATCTCGTCGAGAAGGACGACGCAGTAGGGATTCCGCTTCACCTTTTCGGTGAGCTGTCCGCCCTCCTCGTGCCCGACGTAGCCCGGGGGAGAGCCGATGAGCTTCGAGACCGAGTGCTTCTCCATGTACTCGCTCATGTCGAAGCGGATGAGGGCCTTCTCGGTGCCGAAGAGGAAATCCGCGAGAGCGCGCGCGACCTCGGTCTTCCCCACGCCGGTCGGGCCGAGGAAGATGAACGAGCCCACGGGACGGTTGGGATTCTTCAGGCCGGCGCGCGATCGCCGGATGGCGCGGGAGATCCCCGAGACCGCCTGCTTCTGGCTCACGATGCGTTGGTGGAGCTCCTCCTCCATCCGCAGGAGCTTCTCGCTCTCCTCCTCCTTGATGGAGACGAGCGGGATTCCCGTCCAACGCGAGACCACCTCGTCGATGTCCCGCCGGTCAACCACCGGCCGATCGAAGTTCTTGAGCTCCCAGCGCTCGCGGATGAACTGCAGGTTCTCCCGCTGAGCGATCTCCTCGTCGCGGTACATCGCGGCACGCTCGAAGTCCTTGTTGGCGATGGCGTGATCCATCCGGTCGGCGATGACCCGGATGCGCTTCCGAAGGTCGGCGAAGTCGGTGGAGAACGTGGATTCCCGGAGCTTCACCCGGGAGCCGGCCTCGTCCAGAAGATCGATCGACTTGTCGGGGAGGAAGCGGTCGGTGATGTAGCGGTGCGCCTGATAGACGGCGGCATCGATGGCTTCGGCGGAATAGGAAACGTGATGGAACGCCTCGTAGCGCTCCTTGATGCCCCGGAGGATCTCGACGGTCTCGAGCTCCGTCGGACTCGAGACCTTGACTCCCTGGAAGCGCCGCTCGGGGCTCCGGTCGCGCTCGATGTACTTCCGGTACTCCGCGGGAGTGGTGGCCCCGATGCACTGGAGCTCCCCGCGGGAGAGCGCCGGCTTCAGGATGTTGGCGGCGTCGAGAGACCCCTCGGCCGAGCCCGCCCCCACCAGCGTGTGGAGCTCATCTATAAAGATGATGACGTTCGGGTTCTCGGTGAGCTCCTTCATGATGGTTTTGAGGCGCTCCTCGAACTGCCCCCGGTACTTGGTGCCGGCGACGATGAGGGAGATGTCGAGAGCGAGGATGCGCTTGTCGGCAAGGAAGAGCGGCACGTCCCCATGGACGATCTTGTTGGCGAGCCCTTCGACGATCGCGGTCTTGCCCACGCCGGGCTCGCCGATGAGCACCGGGTTGTTCTTGGTTCGCCGGCAGAGCACCTGGATGGTGCGCTCGAGCTCGCTGTCCCTGCCGACGAGCGGGTCGAGCTGCCCTCGACTCGCGGCCTCGGTCAGATCGCGGCTGAACTCCGTGAGAAGCGGGGTCTCTTTGGCCTTGGACATCGTCGCCTTCTGGTTCAGTTCCTGGACAATGTCTTCGCGAACGGTGTTGATGCGGAGTCCGCGCTCGTGGAGGATGGTGGCGGCCACGGACTTCTCCTCGCGGAGGATTCCCAGGAGGATGTGCTCGGTCCCGATGTAGTTGTGGACGAGCCGTTCCGCCTCTTCGGCGGCGAACGTCAGGACCCGCTTCGATTCGGAGGAAAGCGGGATCTCGACGGAGGTCGAGACCTGATCGCGAATGACGATGCGGCCCTCGATCTCCTTGCGAATGCTCTCCATCGACAGGTGAGACTTCGCGAAGATCCGGCTGGTGAGACCTTTGCCCTCGCGGATCAGGCCGAGCAGAAGGTGCTCGGTCTCGATCGAATTGCTACCCAGCTGCGCAGCTTCGTACCGGGCGAAGAAGATGACTCGCTTGGCCCGCTCGGTGTATCGCTCGAACATGTCCTCCACCCGAAACGCTGCTTCGAAGTATAACACACCGGCCTAAACCGTTGCGTTAGCTTGGGTTCAAGCATCGGCCGTGCCTCGATCGCGAAGAGAAGGATAGCACGAACGAAAGGCTCGTTGAAAGCACTGAAAACCCGATGAACTGAGCTCTCGATCGAGCCCGTCTTCAGCATCAGTGTCGCGTCGCCAGAGGGAGTACTCGCGTCACGAGCTCCTTCAGAAAGGCATCCGACTTCATGAACACGGCGAAGTGGCCACCTCCCTCTATGGCGGCGAAATCTTTGCGCGGTGCACGAGTTGAATCCACGAAATTCCTGGCCAGGCCTGTCGGCGTGGTGAAGTCCTGAGCACCCTGGATCACGAAGACGGGCAGCGCGAAGTCGCCGCCGAGAGTCTTCGAGTCCAAAGCCGTCATCTCCGGAATCAGCCGATCGCCGCTCAGCATCTGACCTTCGGCCCAGTCGTTGACGTCTCGCAGCGAATAGCCCGGCGCACCGAGTGCGAGACCGAACATGGACGAAATGAAGAAGTCCGAGCCTTCGAACCGATTCGCCCACCTGCGTTGGACTGCGTAGCCCCGACCCTCCGTATGCGGCGGAGGACCGACACCTTTTAGATCCTGAATGGCACGCTGCTCTCCCAGGCTCTCTGCTTTCCTGAGAAGCTCCTCGTAAGCCACGACGTAGTTTCGCTGTTGATCCGCGACCTGACCGGTGCCGACGAACGCCCAGAAGAGGTCCGGGCGCGCCTTCGCCATGAACACGCCCAGGATCGAGCCCCAGGAGTGCCCGACAAGAACAATCTTATCCTTCTTCAGCGACTCTCATAGCAGTTCGGCAAGTTCGATTCCATCCCGGGTCATACGCTCAATGGTGATGGTCGATGCAGACGATGCGCCGTTCTTGCCCAACGTCCTCCCGGCGCCACGCTGATCCCACTGAACGACAGTGAATGTCTTCAACCAGGAACGAAACGCGGCGTAACCGTGGGTCGCCGGGACCTCCGTGCAGGAACAGCAACACCGGATTGCCCCGGTCTTCCCCGCGGATCGTGATCCATTGCTCGATGCCGCCGATCTCGACGTACCTGGATTCATCAATGCCGTTCGGGGCGGTGATGGCGTAATCCTGCGCGTTGCGGCCCCTCACGAACGTCATCATCGCGTCAAAATTCTTGACATCCGCCTCCCCAGGCGGCGATGGCGCCGCACTCTCCTGAGCGAGCCCTTGCACGACGAGCGCGCTGCACAGGCTCACGAGCAGACAACCGAAAACGAACCGTCGCCTCATTAACCGTCTCCATCTCCGCTGGGCGTTCAGCGGTCTTCACAGGCACAGAGGCATGCCAATCGAAGAAAGGCCACGCTCCCCAAATCGCGAGCAGACGCAAACTCGATCCCATCTGTTCCCAGGCAGTTCGCGAACCGTCAGCAGACCGCGAGCCTTGATCGTCTCGTACGAGCTCGGTCGCACGAGCGCCGCATCGCAGCACTGATCGCCCGACGGCACATCATAGAAACGATAGGGGGAGCCAGCCGCCGCGAGGCACTCGTTGCAAAGCCGAGTCATGGCCGGCTCCGCGTCGCCGAGAAGCCAGACGAACTCACCTGCCACGTGGTGGCCGGCATGGGCAAACGACAGTCTGCACCAGCGATCCGCATTCCGGCCGACTTGCCTCTTTTTACATACTCGTACGTGACCGCTTCGGGGCGAAAGTGCCCGTCCGACGCCTTCCCGTGTCCCTCAATGACCAAGCGAGGAGCCTCGTGGCGCTCAGCGAGCCACTCAGAATCGTAGACGGGCCGGGCGAGGCAGTAGACAGTAAGAGATGCGTCCTTGTGCCAGTAGCTAAGCTAATCAACTCGTGTCTGAACGCCGCCCGAGCCTGGTCGGAGTATGCGGCAAACCACCCGGCGGTTTCTAGAAGGGTCCAGTAGTCCTCGAATGTCATCACTCCTCCACGGCCTTCCGATATCAACGATGCGACCGTGATTTGTCCTTGGCGCCCCGCGCCCTTGCCACGTTCAGGACGCCCGCGATTCCGACTACCATTGCAATCCGACCACACAATCCGAGGAATGAGACGGCTCGTTGAACGGAATAGATGTCAAATCCCAACAACTCTCGATGCGCGGGTCCCGTGGCAACGCGATAAAACGTGGCGACGAGAAGCTCCACGGCGAACGCCACCATTAGTAGCAGTGCCCAGCCCGTGTGCCGCAAATGAAACGCAGAGACAACGAGACCCGAGAGAGCGACGACGATGCCGAGCCACCACCATACCTCAGGCGGAACCGCGAGGATCGTCATTTCACCTCACTTGATCGGATGAGCAAGCATCAGTGCTTTCGGTCCGCCGAACACTGCGGTTGAGTGGCGTGGCCAGCCTTGAGCAAACCACCGAATCCAACGAAGGCGATGGGGGTCATGCGAACTCGGCCGCTGACGAAGAGGACCACGTCCACTCCAACCGCTTGTTCGGCCGCTCGTTGAACTCAAAAGTACCAGTCATCAACGCTCTCACAAGGACGATACGCGTAGCCCTGACCATTGACCGCGTACCAAGTTCGCCACTGTTCCACGATTGCTCTCTGCGTGTCGGCCGGCGCGAGAAAGACTCGATCACGCGACATCCATGTTGCGAAGAATGGAAGGCGGTCACGTCCACCCGCTTCGAGGAACTGGCGCCCGGCCTCCTCGGGATGCGTAGGCTTCTCATTGGTCGGCGCACGAAAATCGACGCAGCCGGTGAGGAGACGCAGAGCACGAAGACGCCAGACAACGCTTAGGGACGTTGGTTCCCCGCAGTATCTGATCATTTGACGAAGCCTCGGCGGCGTCCGCTCCAATTCCAAGTTATGTTGCTGGTCCACTTCGCTGGTCGCCCTGTTTGGACCAGGGCGATGAGACAACGAGTCCCACCAGAAGAACGTACAGGAACGCGAGCATGACAAGGAACCATACCGAATCGTCCGCATCAAAAAGATCGAGTGGTTCACCAGTCGCTAATCGCCAGAGGTCCGCCACTGCTAACCCGGCGTAAAGAACGACAGCACCTCCATACAGCACGGTCACCAAGCCCCAGCCAAGTCGTGTTGGGAAAAAGAACTGCACGACGCAGAGGACGGCCGGCGCGAGATAAATCCAAAAGGCTCCATACTCCGCGCCCCACGCCGCAAAGAGAAGGAATGGCAAGCTCGCAGCCAAGTAGAGCCAGTTGAAGCGTCGCATTCAATAGTACGCTATGCGAGGCACGCGCCGATTTCGCCGCTCTCGGAATTTAAGTCCTGACGTGACGCCCGGCGCCACGAGGATCGAGCAACATAACACTGCGCTTCAGCGCCGTGGCCGGCGGAAAGGCTACCGAAGGCAACGCCGCTCATGACAGCACCATGCTAGTGCTAGTCGAAATCGAAGGCCACGTCCGCTGCAAGCGCTGGTTAGCCGACGAGCTTGTCGTAATCGGCGTGCGTGCCAATCCAGAACCAGATGAGGTCCTCGCCAGGCTCGACTGCGAGAGCACGATGGTGCAGCCCGACCCGCGCCGACCAGAAGCGGCCGACTTTCTTGAAATGCAGGGAGGGGTGCCGCGGGTCCCGCTTGAGGTGTTCTTATGATCGATCTGCAGTGCGTTGAATATCGGGCGGAAGCGAACGGTACAGGCGCCAGAAAGCGGACGAGGCGTGGTGCTTCAAATGGGGTTCGTCTTGCCGGCCGCGTGCTCCCGCAACGCTTCGTCGGCAAGGGCATCGAGCTTGCCAGCCTGAATGTCTCGTTCGAGCTGGCGGTCCCACGCCGCCCAGTCAAACGCCAGAAACCAGTCCCGAAAATCGGCAAGTTCCTCAGGCGAAAGTCCCTGGATCTCGTTCTCGATTCGTTCAACTTTGCTCACGACACAAGTCTAGCATTGCCGCCCAAACGTCGGCTAACCACCCGGGTTCAGCGGCGTGGCCCGCCTGAAATGCCGGCATGATGCGACCGAAGCCGAAGAGCTCTGAAAACAACACGAAGCTCGACGAAGAAGGCCACGTCCGCTGCAACCCGAGGTTAGCCAGCGCCTCGTATCACTGCCCCTCCGCTACTGTCTTTAATGTTTCCAAAAGTTCGTGTCCGATCTGG
Organism: uncultured Acidobacteriota bacterium; assembly: GCA_964553925.1. GTDB lineage: Bacteria > Acidobacteriota > Vicinamibacteria > Marinacidobacterales > SMYC01 > DAISKN01. Next base: position 4,993 of record CAZKNR010000288.1, on the reverse strand, counting down.
CGCATTGAAGGAAGAACGGGATTCTCATGCCACTGCATGGGCTTGCCACCGCGAGCGACCGCGTACCCTATATGGTTTTCGCGCGTCAGTTTCTGGTACGCCGCATCCATCTCAGGATCCACATGCGCACCTCCATCCGTGTTGGCAACAGCGAGCACGAGTTCGCAACGACTGTACAACGTACCGTCGGCGTCCTTCAATACAGCTTCGTTCCACCAATCGGCGAACGGCATGGGTCGCGCGTCAACGTCGTTCAGCTTCGGAACATAGTGGCACTTCGGAAGCTGGATGTTGAGCAAACCATGATACGGACATTGGTTGTAGGCCTTGTTGGGTATAGCGAGTGAAATGAACTGAAGAGATCCCTTGTACCCCAACTGCTGCAGGAGTGAGTGCGATTTCGAAGTGTCGTGGACCAAGATGCCGATGGCGGTAGCGATTCGCTTCGCCTCGCTGGGGCAGCCCTGATCAAAGAGGGTACAAGACGATCGGATAAAGCTGATCTGATCGCGCAGCTGCTGGGAGAGTTCCGCGGTGCTGACGCGCTTCTTGGTCACAATCTTCGCAGTCACTTACGGCCGCCTCACGAGCTGGTCATCGGGTGCTCCCATATGACTAAGCCAGGCCAAGACGAGAGCGCGTACTAGAGTTACCGCAACGCCGTGCTGCATTGGTTGGGCCGGAGGGTCGCCTCGGTCCTTGCCATGACGACCGCCACTGCGGAGTACGCTGTAGCTGTTCGCAGTGCGCGTGAATAGGTCAGCATCACTGCGAGAGATCCAGGCAAGCTCGAACATCTGACCGCCCACCTCAGCCTCGACCAGTTCGAAGAGGAGATAGAGTTCAGACCAGGTGAGGTTCGGCCGCCCGATGATAATGAGAGCATCGTGTGCTCGAGGAGAGCGTGACGCGGCTCGCATGAGAGACGATGCGGCACCCTCCGCAGGGTCGGGTTGAGCCGCGCCCCCGATTACTACTCGCACTGAACCTGCCTTGACTCGCATTTCTGCCGAGCCGACAGCCACCACGGTGTTGCGAACTGCTCCAGCAGAGTCCACTCCGAAGAGATTGTCGGTGAGAGAAATCGGCCGATAGCTCGAACTTAGAAGGCGACCAATGCCGTTCACTAGTGCGAGTTGCTCTTCGGCAAACGCGCGGACCGGCTCATAGCGGTCGCCAACAATTTGCGATGGGATCACTAGAGCAAAGCCGTTGTCGCGTGGCTCCACGTGCACATCCAGCCCCGCGAACCAAAGTGGCAGATCCTCGAGGTCGAACTGATGGCCTACCAGAGGCACCATCCACGAAGCAATCTGCGGTTTGTCCATCGTGAGGGGCTAAGGAAGCTGGCTAACACCGGGGATAAGCTGCGAAGCGGTGCCTGCGTTCGATCCGGCCGGCGCGGGCATGAGGCGGCACCTTCGGACGAGCCATCCTAGCCTACCGCGCAACGGTGCCGCCGAAAGCTTCGTCAGCTTCATCCCCTTGTTCGGCCGCTCTATGACTTTTCCCTCACGGCGAGGTCGAACGCTTCACGCAAGAACGGGATGACCGTGCGCAGGTCCTCTGCGGTCCGGACAAGGACGACGTGTGAGACGCGCTTGCCGCTTGGCCCGATCTTGATGAAGTACGGTTCGCTCACCTTGCGACCGAGGTGAACCACCACGCGAAGCGCATCCCGCATTACCGTCAGGTCGGCAAAGATGCGTGTCGTCCGGAACAGCGCGTACCGGTCACGTGTGACTACCTCCACCTCGCCGAAGCCCCTAACGGTGGTCTCGAGTTTCCGGTAGAGATCGGTGAGTACCGGTGGCCTACCTTTGAGTAAGGTCGCGGCGCTGCCGACCCCGCACGCGTGACGTTGATTCACCTGACGAAAGGTACGATCACACCGCGGACATGCCCAACTCATAAGGCTCTATGCGTGTACGTGGTTGCATCGCCGAGCAGAGCCAAGCCCACTGCAGCGCCGACGACGAGAAGAAGGGCCCAACCGACTCCTCTGATTGCCACGGCCTCAAGACTCCGGCCTGCCAGATTCTACTGCGCTCGGACGTCCTTGGCCGCTTGTTCGACGGCTCGCTGCCTCTGCATGCGCCCTAACGAGCATTGCCCCGGAGAGCCTCGACCGCTTCCGTCACCCACGGTGGTTCACGAGGCTCTGGCCGTGCCTCTCCACCTTCAGCGAGGATCCACCGTTGGATCCACGACCATCCCTTGCGCGTCGTCGGCTCAGGCCGAGAATAGGCGGGATCCTGCAACGCCCCCTCAAGAGGTATGAACGCGTAGCGGCGCTCCTTGAGCATCGCCAACAACTCATCGATCAAGTCAGCGTTCAAGTGGTTCACGTGCAGAAGTATCACGTGCTTCACTTCGCGACCAAGCACCTCGACAGCGAGGCGCTCGTGAAAAGAGAAGTTCTCTTGCAGGTAGGCGCGGTACGCGTCCAGCACGCGGCCCTGAAGCGCAACGTCACCTCGGTGTTTCGCATCCGCGTACACGGCGGCAAACATGTAGTCCTGTGTATCGACTGTAACCGGCGCGACCGTGTAGCCACGGTTGCGCAAGAACGTGCCCAGCCCTTCGCGATACTCAGTCGTGGGTCCCGTCCGGAGTTGCGTGTGGCGGAAGTAGCGGAGTGGGCGACCCTTCTCGGCCATGAGCATCCGTGTAACCGTCTCGCCGCGGATCACGTCCTCCTCGTACTGCGGCAGACTCGCGCTGTCGATCCCAACGTGGCTGAAGGTGTGATTCCCGAGTTCCAGTCCCGCGTCCAGCCAGTCGCGTAGGATGCCGATGCGGGAATCCATCTCTCCGTTGACGTACAGGCCTCCCTCGTTCACGAAGGCGACCGCAGGGATCCCCTGAGCCTTCAGCGCATTCACGATGCGGCTAGAGATCGCAACCTGGCACGCGAGAGCTTTGCACCGCCCTGCGCCCAGGTCGTCGAACGTGATGGCGGCCTGATGGGCTTCCTGACTAGGCCCCGCCCATGAGGGCGTGGCTAGCGCGACACCGACGACCACTTGCCACGCGTGGCGGGCAATTCGATGCCTCACGGGGTCCTCCTTCTCAGGCCTTCCCTCGCCCTTCAGTTGTCCGTCGAACACTCGCGTTGAGCGGCGTGGCCAGTCCCGTGGCAGCAGCACTGAGGCGCCCGAAGCCGACGCCGTCTCATCCTAACGACCATGCTAGCCGGAAGTGAGGCCACGTCCGCTCCAACGCGAAGTTGGGCGTCTGCAGTGGCGACGTTTCTTGTACTGAAAGATGTAAATCATCGCGCGCGTCTCCACGTGATTACGTCTGTCACTTCTCTTCCGCCTATTGTCCTCACCGGCGTCGTAAGCGTCATTTGGTCACCGTTCATCCTCACGAAGCGCTTTTGGGTGGTGCCAGCGTAGTTTGGGAAGGAGCTGATCGTCACATTGTGGAATACATAGCGTTCGGATTCGTTGACCTCATATCGACCGCAATAGCCGAAGAAGCTCTCAAACGCGTTGGCCTTCTCCTCAGGAGAAGCGCCCCGGAAATCTAACCTACTGAACTTCGTGCGGTTGGGCCGCATGCCGTTCGCACACATGTGACCGTCGGCCATGTACATAATCAGGCCGAGTGGCTCACGACCCAGTGGCCCGGGCTCCTCGAGGTCACCGACGAGCTGCACCCAAGACACGGCCTCCCACGTCCCGAGAAGCTGATCTCGAAGCGATTGAGCGTGGCCGGTGGATGCAGTGATGCCACCGACGAGAGCAACTAGGAAAAGCTGCTGAGCCTTCCGCTGTGCATGCATTCTAGCGACTCCCTTCTTTAGACGCCCAAAACACCCGGGATGAGCGGCGTGGCCAGCCTGAAGTAACCCAGGGGTCTCGACGAAGTCGAGGCCGCTCATGTCACCCTTACTGCATACCGCAGAGGGCCACGTCCGCTCGATCCCGATGTTAGGCCCCAAGCTTCATCCAAAGGTAGATCATTGTGCCGACAATGCTGAGAGCCGTGCGAACAGCGTGGAGTTGTCCCCAGCGAACCAGTAACTCACGGGTCTCTGAACTCGAGAGGTCGCGGCCGGGTGCCAACAACTGGTGATTCGTGGGCATGATGATAGCGAACGTGAAGGGTACAACTGCTCCAACCAGCAAGGCCGCGACCAGCCAGCCGATGCCACCACCGAAAAACCATACAGCGACGCCGCAGAGCAGGCTGACAATCGCCAGCGGTGCTTGCAGCCACGTGGCGCGCTTGTAGCTGGGCGCCCACTGCGTTGCCGCCACGCGCGTATCAAGACCCATCCGTGCGGGATGCTCCACGACGTTGATGTAGAGAGCCGCCCCGGCGAATAGTGCGGCGGAGAGTACGGCGACGAATTCGAGGGCGGGAATCAACACAGACACCTCACTTGTGGGCCTAACACTAATTGGAAGGTTCCATGGATCGTCAGCCTTATAGTTCTGATGGGTCGCAGGGAATGCGGTGTATCCGGGACGGTGCGCGCGCAGCCTGGTTTTCAAATCGCACTGCGCTATGGGTTTGCTGCTGACGAACCAATGGACCCTCGGATGCTATCTTGCGCGTGGAGGCTGTATAGATCAATAAGGCCCTGAAAACATCTCGCCTATTGTAAAGCTGTCTCCCATCAGCATCAATTGGGCGGTCGAGCGGACTTCTTACGCCACGACCGCCTCTGTACTGGACGTGGCAGGCTCACGTCTCGTGGCCGAGCAGTTCCTGGATCGGACGGCTGTCGTAGCCATCCTCGCGAATGCGGTTTCCTGAACCGATCGTGGGCGTGAGCTGCACTGCGAAACCCGGTTCCCTCGATTACGCGGAGCCCGCGGGGCGTTCCACGAGCTTCCCGTCCTCCATGTACAGCACGCGGTCGCAGACCGAAGCGATGGCCCCGCTGTGGGTGACGACGACCGACGTAAGGCCGCGGTCCTGGTGGAGGCTTCTCAAGAGCGCAATGAGATCGTGGCTGGTGCGGGAATCGAGGTTTCCC
>CAZKNR010000287.1:0-22114 GCA_964553925.1 uncultured Acidobacteriota bacterium | reverse complement strand
GCGGATTTCCCGCCTCTCGCTTAGTGGGCTCATTTGGCGACTCCGAATCTACATTCTTTTTGGGTTAGAATGAATCGCTGTCGCCCATCTCGTTTCCGGTTGCCGCGCGGATCGAGCTTGTGGTAGCTTTTTCAGCTTGGGCGCCTGGTGTGCCCGACAATCGCCCGAATCGAGACCAAAGGAGATAGTTTCATGAACAAGTGGCTGGCTTTGGCCGTGGCTTTCGCGATCGGAAGCGGAGGCGCCTTGGCCCAAGAAGAGCAACCGGGTGTCAAGGACTTTCTTGCGGGCCAGGAAGCCGTCAAGACGAACAACTTCGACGCCGCCATCCCGGCGTTCGAAAAGGCTCTGGTCGCGAATCCTGAACTCTTCGCGAGCAACTATTTCCTGGGTTGGTCCTACAAGGCGAAGCAGAACTGGGCGAAATGCGGCTCGAACTTCGAGGTTTTCCTGCGGAAGGTCGGAAGCGATCCTAAAGCCGGAGAGCAGATCGGCCATTCGAATCGCGAAGGCGGGCTCTGCTACGCGCGGGCCGAGTCCTTCGCGAAGGCCATTCCGCAGCTGCAGAAGGCGACGTCGGTCAAGCCCAACGACAAGGAAGTCCAGTTCCTTCTCGGCGTGGCGTTGATGCGCGAGAACCGCGAGAACGAGGCGGAGCAGGCGTTCACCAAGGTCATCCAGCTCGATCCCTCGCTCAAGAACGCGTACTACTACGCCGGCCGCATCAACTTCAATCGTCAGCAATGGGATCCGGCGACCCAGCAGCTCGAAAAATACCTCGAGCTCGGGCCCGACGACGCGTTCGCTCCCGACGCGCACTTCATGGTGGGATCGAACGCGATCCGCATGGCCGAAGGCTCTCCGGATGCGGCCGCCCTGCAGCTGAAAGCAACCGAACACCTGACGAAGTTCCTCGCCGCCAAGCCCACCGCTCCCCAGGCGCCGCAAGCTCACTTCATCCTTGGGAGCATTGCGGCCCAGCGCGACGACAACGCGACCGCGAAGACCCATTTCCAGAAATACCTGGAGCTCGAGCCGACGGGCGCCCAGGCGGAGGAAGTCAAGAAGTTCCTGGCGGATTTGACGGCGCAGTAAAATCTCGAGAGCTTCGGAAAGCCCGGCGGTCCCTCGGTGAAGTCCGCCGGGCTTTCGCCGTTTCAGGCGGAGGCGAAATCCGCGGGGATGTTGTTGCTCCGGAAAAGACCGACGAGTCCCGTCTTGTCGGACGACTTCATCCAGGCTTCCTTGGGCTCGACCAGTCCCTGCTTCACCAGAGCGAACAAACTGTCGTTCATCGTAACCATCCCCTGTTTCTTCGAGGTCTGCATGATCGAGGGGATCTGGAACGTCTTGCTTTCGCGGATGAGGCTCGAGAGCGCCATGTTCCCGAGGAGAATCTCGAGAGCCGCCACCCTTCCGCCTCCCTTCTTCTTGCAAAGCACCTGGGAGACCACTCCTTTCAGAGAGTCCGCGAGCATCACCCGGATCTGCTCCTGCTGATCCGGGGGGAACTGGTCGATGATCCGGTCGATGGTCCCGACCGCGGTATTGGTGTGAAGGGTCCCGAAGACCAGGTGCCCGGTCTCCGCGGTCTCGATGGCGATGGCGATCGTCTCCAGGTCGCGCATTTCTCCCACGAGGACGATATCCGGGTCCTCGCGAAGGGCCGCGCGCAGCGCCGACTTGAACGAACGGGTGTGCCTTCCCACCTGCCGCTGGTGCACGAGACAGTTCTGGTTCTCATGGACGAACTCGATGGGATCTTCGATGGTGATGATGTGATCGTTTCGATTCTTGTTGATGTGGTCGACCATCGCGGCGAGGGTGGTGGACTTGCCCGACCCCGTGGGGCCGGTCACCAGCACCAGACCCTTCGTCAGAAAGCACAGGTCGAGTATCGCCTGGGCAAGGCCCAGCTCTTCAGCCGTCATGATCGACACCGGAATCGTCCGGAAGACTCCACCCAACCCGTGCCGGTCCTCGAACACGTTCACCCGGAACCGGGAGAGTCCGGGGATCTCGTAGGCGTAGTCGGCATCGCGCTTCTCCTCGAAAGTCGTCCGGGTTTCCTCGTCGAGGATGGAGAAGATGAGTCGCTGAACGTCCTCGGAAGCGAGGACGCCGCGGTCGCGCAGGAACTGGATCTCTCCATGCACCCGAAGAACGGGACAGGAGCCGGAGCTCAAGTGCAGGTCGGAGCCGCCCGACTCGACCATGAGCCGCAGTAGCGAGTCCATTTCGCCGCTCTCCGCGGAGGCCCTTGGAGCCGCCACGCGGTGGGTCGAGGGAGAGACCTTCGCTCCGGGCTGCGGCGCGGCGGCGGCGGACGACCTCCGAACGGAGATGTGGACGGCGCCGTTCGGGCGACTGAACGTCACTTCGAACTCCTGGCCGGAGTACGTCGTCGAGACCCGGTGCTCCTTGGTGGACAGCGACGACAGCTCCGCGGAATTCAGCGACTCCGACGCCATCTTCAGAAGAGTCTCCGGCTGCACGGGCTCCCGGCCTACGGGAATCTTGTGACCCTCCATCACCATGTGAAGGCGCTCGCCGGGCTCGAGCCGCATTTCGTCCGCTTTGGTCTTCTTGAACGCCTCGAGAAAGGGCTCCAATGTTTTCACCGCGATACTCCCAGATCAGAGGTACGGAAGACTGATGAACGGATACGTCGCCGCAGCTCCATAGGCTCCGGGGACGAGGAACAGGTTGTCGAAAGGGACGCTAACAGAATGCCTGGAAGTCAGGCAGGTTTCAAGAGGTGCTTTCCGGCGGAGAGGACCGCAGCCCGTTTACGGCGAAGGCCGGCGCCTCGGCTCTCATCACCCTGCGCCTCAGGACGAGCGGCGGAAGCGGCGGCTCTTCGAGCTCGAGACGTTGCCGCTCGATCTCCCAGAGGCGGCCGAGCTGCAAGTTGAGCCAGGACAGCTCCTCTAGGGAATAGTGCTGGTCCGTCGCTTCGTAGCGTTGCACCCAGTGAGCCGGATCCTCCTGGACGACGTCGAACCAGATGCCGTCGATCCTTCGGGTGCGGACACGGACGGTCTCGAACTCTTCCGCCAGCGTGTCGAGGAGGCCTCCGTGACCCAGGAGATCGTTGCGTGCGGCGAGGTAGCCGATTCCGCGGATGAGGTACAAGAGGCAGCAGCGGATCTCGGGAGTCAGTGAGTCGGGGTCGGCGAGAATGCGCGGTACGAGCGTCGACGCCGCTCCAGCTCCAGATTCATCGTCCAGCAGGAGGCGATAAAGCGCGGCGCGAACGCGATATTTTTCTTCGTGCCTAATCGGCTCAATCGGCATTTCTTCCAGCTCACGAACAAGTTCAAGACGTTTTCTCGACGTCGGCTCTAGGATACCAAAAGTCGGCGCAGCAGCCACAGAAATTTTTCTGCGAGTCGAGCGGACGCCACTCGACTTCGCCGGAAAAAAGCAGGACCGTCATCGCGCATACCCGAGGATGCGCAGCCGCTCGAGATCTTCGGGGTCGAGCTCGACCTCGGGACGCGTCTTTCCCGCGCGCCTGGCGTCGGCGTCCGCCAGATACGCCGCGAGCTGCCTCTCGAGTCCTTCGCGGGACCGCTCGGCGTCGAGTCTCTTTGTTTCTCGTGGATCGCGAAAGAGATCGAAGAGCTCGATCGCGACACCGCTCTCGTTCAGCGTGAAGATCGCTTTCGTGCCGGAGGCGCCGCGGCGCACGGCGAACTTTCGCGAACCGTCTATCGTGTGCTCCGTCTCCGCCCAGGCCGCAATCTCGAGCTCTTCACTCCCGCGGGCGGCGCCGAGGAGGCTTCTCCCCTGGAAGCCCGGAGGCACCGGAACTCCCAGAGCGTCCAGCACCGTCGGCGCCACATCGACGAGGCTCACCTGCCCGCTCACGCGCCGCGAAGCCATCGCGGCGCCAGGGAGCTTGATTATGAGCGGGACGCGGAGCTGCTCCTCGTAGAGCGTCTTCTGGTGCTCCCATTGTCCGTGCTCGAGGAACTCCTCGCCGTGATCGGAGGTGACGACCACGAGCGCGTTCTCGAAGACGTCGAGCCGCTTCATCTCTTGAAACAGCCTCTCGACCTGGCGATCGGTATAGAGGATCTCTCCGTCGTAGAGCGCTTGAACGTGGTGGAGGTCCTTGGGGTCGATCGAGTCGGCGCGGAGATCCTTGAAGTCCCACCAGATTCCCGTCGCCTCGCCCTGGTAAGCTGGATCGAACGCGCGGTCGTAAGGCGCCGGAGGGTCGTAGTGCCAATGCGGATCGTAGTAGTGCAGAAACAAGAAGAAGTCGGAATCGCCGCGCGCCTGGAGAAAACCGACCGCCTGGTCCGTCACTTCCTCGGCGCGGGTCTCGGGAAAGTACCGGTGCCGGTCGAATCCTTCACCGAAACCGTACTCCTTCGAAAGATAGACGTGGGTCGTCATCGCCTGCGTGAAGTAGCCGGCATCTCTGAGAATCCGCGGGAGACCGGGCCATTCCGGCGAAAGTCCCACCTTCGAGCTCGTGGCGCCGTGGACCGACGGAACGGTCGACGTCAAAAGCGACGCGTGCGCCGGAAGCGTCCACGAGGCGGTGCTCACCGCATCCTCGAACACCACCGCCTCGCGCGCGAGACCTTCGAGGCCCGGGGTCGTGCGGCGCGGGTAGCCGTAGAGGCTCAGATGATCGCGCCTCAAGGTGTCGATGGAGATCAGGACCACCCCCTTCGAGGCCCGGTAAGCGCCGCGATCGTGGAGGACGGGGTCGCCGAAAACACCCACGACCAGAGGCGGGCCGAGAGACGGGTCGTCGCCGGGAATCGCCGTTTGAAAGACGAGCCAGATCTCGCGGCCTTCGTAGCGCTTCAGATCGACCGCTTGCGGAAGCCAGCGGTCGCGGCGACTCACGTGGATCTCCCGGTCGAAGAGCACCTGGTCCGCCTGCTTTTCACCCGCGCGCACCGTGAACCGTATGTGGTTTCCAGGGAGGTTCGCATCTCCCGTCGAGGCCGTAGAGGAAAGGATCGGGGCGATACCCAGAGCAAAAGTGAGAGACGCGTTCTCCGGAATGCGGAGACGATAGCGGAACTCCGCCGGTGTCGGCGCGGTCAAAGCCGGCCGCGCCTCGTCCCCGAGGGTCACCGGCGAGTCGACTCCGATCTCCCCCTCGGGGGCGAAGAGGACATAGGTGAGGCCGAGGAGGTCGAGGGGCGGAGAGAACGTCTCATTTCCGCGGCGGCAGGACAGAAGAGTAGCTGCGAGAAAGAGAATCGCCGCGCGGGGAAGAGAGGTCATCAGGGTCGTTCGGGTCGAACGCGTCTGGTGTTGTATTCCTCCCGATGCCGACGCGACTCGGGATCGTCTCTGTACGTTACGCCGGGCGGATACGGGTAGGACTTCATCCCGTGAAACGGGAGGGGCTCGACGGTGTCGGAAAAGGCAGAGCTCAGATCCATGTCCTTCCCGAAGCCGTCGGCGACCACCAGGAACGTGCGTTTGAAGCCCGGTCGGAGGGTCTCGAGAGCGGCCTCGTCGAAGCGCAGCTGAACCTCGTCACCGTGATGGGTGATGACGTAGCGGTCGTCGACCTCTTCGAGAAGAGGCTTCACGTCGCCGTAGCGAGTGTAATCGCCCTCGTGAGCTCCCCAGAGCTCCGAATCGAGGATGCGGTCGTAGGTGTAGAGGGAGGGCGTTCTGCCATCGGGGTTGAAAGGAGCGGGGTAGCCGAGCCGCCGGAGCTCTGCCGACGAAGCCGAGAGCTCCTTGACGACCAGCTCTCGGTCAGGAACGACTTTCGCCACCTGGATGCGGTCCCAGTAGAGGCGCATACTCGTCGTGATGCGCACCCGGTTTTTTTCCGGAGAGACCAGTCCTTCCAGATCCACCAGCATCGTCTTGGGTAGACCCGCGGGGAAGCCCATCTGGGCCATCTGAGGAAGCGCCGTCGTGAAATCGCCTTCCTCGTCCGCGACCTCGAGGTAGGGCGGGACCAGGGCGATACCCGCCTGCGATGCCGCGAGGTTCGCGCTCGAATCGGCGTAGTCGACCCATCCGTAGAGGAGGAGCGCGTAGTGGGCGCTGCGCTCGAGCTTGCCGAGATCGAGCGTGAGCGAGTGCTCCTCTGCGTAGCCCTTGAAGGGCAAGAGCCGGAACTCCGAGGGGTAGAGGCGGTCCTTCTCGGCGATGAGGCGGGTGACGTCGACACCCCGATTGTCGACGGCCTCCACGGGGGCCCGCGCCCCGGTGACGGGGTAGAGCCTTGGTGCGGGAAAGGGCGGGCTCGGCATGAGCCTTTCGTTCGGATAGACCTCGACGTCCTCGGGGTGATCCACGACGAGGAGCGAGGCCTTGTCGTAGAAGAGGACTTCCTCGAGCTGGTTCACGAAGCGCACCTCATATCGCCCGTCTCGGGCGACGAGGGGAAAGGATTCCATCTTCACCGTCTCTTCGGTGTCGGGGGTATTGTAGCGGCCGGGCGCGAGGAGAGAACCGAAGGCGCTCCCTCCGAGAAAATCGGTGACGAACCGGATCTTCTCTCCATCCCAGGCGTAGAGGATGGGACAAGACGTCCCCTTCCGATTCAGCTCCTCGATGGACGCGGTGGTCTTTCCTCGGACGTCCATCTCGACCTGCTTGACTCCGCCGGGCCATAGGAAGCGAACGTAATCGGCGGATTCCGCGTCACCGAGCCCGAAGTGGAGCGGGAGATCGCTCTGAGAGAAGTACCCGCTCGAGGAGCGGACTTCCCGCCTCAGGCTCGCGTCTCCCGCCCTGACTTCGACCTTCGCACCAAGGCCATCGAGGTTGCTCCGCAGACCCTGGGCCCGGACGGTGAGCCACGCCCGCGCATTTCCGCCGTCGTTTCGGAAGAGGGCAAGCTCTCCGCGATCGGTTCCGACCACGAAGTCCAGGTCTCCGTCCGAATCGACGTCGGCGACCGCGAGAGCGCGTCCCTCGCCCTCGACTGCGGCTTCGAGGGAGCCCGCGCGCTCGAACCCCGAAGGGCGATTCTCGTAGTAGGCGACGAGCGCGCCCTCCACGTTCGTCACCATCAGGAGATCGAGATCGGCATCGTTATCGGCGTCGAGGAACTGGACGCCATACCGCGCGCGCGGAACGCCCGCGGTGAGAAGTCCCGGCGAGACGACGTCAGGCGAGAGTCCCCCGCGGCCGGGGCCCCGGAAGAGCGCGTTGAGCTGACCTCCCTCGGCGGTGAAGAAGAAATCGAAGCTCCCGTCACGATCGAAGTCAGCGGAATCCGCGCCCCGAGTGCGGCTCCCCGTCTCGAGCCCGAGCTCGATTGCGCTCTCGGTGAAGGTGCCCACACGGTCGTTCGAGAACAGGAAGGGCCGGGAGCCGTCGTTGACCACGACGAAGTCGATGTCGCGATCGTCGTCGACGTCGGAAAAGACGGCCCCGAGGCTTCGAGCGCCGCCTCCGTCGGTCCCGCTCTCCTTCGCGATGTCGGTGAACGTGCCGTTTCCGTTGTTCCGATAGAGCCGGTTTCTGGCTCCGGGAAGATCCCGAGGGAGCTTCAGAATTTCCACTCCGGCGGGCGGCTCGACCGAGACGTAGCTCGAGACGTAGAGGTCGAGATCTCCGTCGTGGTCCACGTCGGCGAAAGTCGCCGCGACGGCAACCCCGCCTCCCCGCACCGTTTCATCGGGTGACAACGTAAATTGGCCGGCGCCGTCATTGAGATAGAGGGCATTGCCGCCGGAGCCGCTGAGATAGACGTCGCCGTCCTTGTCGTTGTCGACGTCGCCCACGACGACTCCAATGAAGTGTCCCGTCTCGGGAAGGCCGCTTCCGCTCACTTTCTCGAACCTCCTTCCTTGGCCCGCTTGATTGCGGAAGAACGCAGGCGCGCCCTCGCGCACGAAGAGAAGATCGGGATCGGAATCGGCGTCGAGGTCGCGGAAGGCGAGGCCGGTTCCGAGGCGAGGCAGCACGCGCTCGCGCAGGAACGAAAGGCCGTACTCCGACGACGGCACCGTCCCCGGGAGATTGGGGGGGGCTTCGAGCGCGGAAAGGGAGAGTCCGGAAACTTCGGTCGCCTCGACGAAGCGCGCGGCCCCCTCGCGCGTCACCTCACGCGCCCCTGGCTGGAGCGGCTCCGCCGATTCCTCGACCGCCTCGGCGTAGCGTCCGAGCTCCGTGTACTGGAGGCCGGCGGAGGCGGCTTCCGCGGGAAAGCTCTCCTTGAGCTCGCGGAAGACCAGGAGCTCCTTCTGGCCTTCCTCGCGCCTTCCCTGCCGGATGAGAACGTTTCCCAGGCTGAAGTGCGCGGACTCGTTGTTCGGCGCAAGGGTGAGCGTGTGCCGGAGTGTCGCTTCCGCGTCCTCGAGCCTTCCGAGGTTCGCGTAGAGCGTGCCGAGGTAGTAGAGCGTCATCGTATCCGCGGGGTCGAGCACCGCGACTTTCTCGAAGGCCACGAGCGCGGTCTCGGTGTTCCCCTGGAGCTTGTCGATGAGACCGAGATTGTAGTGCACGTATGGGCTCTCGGGGGCCAGGGTCTTCGCCTTTTCGAGCGCGGCGCGAGACTTCTCGAAGTCGCGCTCGTTGAAGTACGAGATCCCGAGGTTGATGTAGCCGGCGGCGGAATCGGGGGCGGCCTGAACCACTACCTCGAAGGCCGCGGCGGCCTCGGTGAAGCGGAACTGCTCGAGGAGGGCAACACCCCGGTTCGCCTGGCGGCGGGCTTCGTCGAGGGGCGCCCTCTGGGCCCACGACAGCAAGAGAGCTCCGAGGAAAAAAAGTGGTGTTTTCATGACACTCCGCAGAAATCGCCGAAGCAGGCTATTATATTGTGGTGAAACCCGGCTCGCGAGGGCCGGGCTTTTTTGTTGTCGGACGATAATTTCAGGAACTTCAGGTGCTTCAAGTACAAAGCCTTACCAAGCAGTTTTCGGGGCGAACGTTGTTCGAGGACGTCACCTGGAACGTCTCGACCGGAGATCGGGTCGGGCTCGCCGGACCGAACGGCTCGGGGAAAACGACGCTCCTTCGCCTGATGACCGGGGAAGAGCAGGCCGACAAGGGCTCGGTCACCATGCCGAGGCAAACGACGGTGGGGTACCTCCCGCAGGATGGACTGGCGCACGCGGGCAAAAGCCTTCGAGAAGAAGCGCTGTCGGCGTTCGCCTCGGTCCTCGCTCTCGGCGTCGAGATGGAAGAGCTCGAGCACCGCATGGGGGAGCTCGACCCCGAGAGCCCGGAGCACGGGGCGGTCATCGCCCGCTACGGAGAGTGCCGAGACGAGTGGGACCGGCACGGGGGATTCAGCATCGAGGCCCGGTCGGAAGAGGTTCTTCTCGGTCTCGGCTTCCGGCCCTCGGAGCTCGATCGGAAGACGGAGACCTTCAGCGGCGGATGGCAGATGCGCATCGCCCTCGCGAAGCTTCTCCTCCAGCAGCCGAACCTGCTTCTCCTCGACGAGCCCACGAACCACCTGGACCTGGAGGCCCGGAACTGGCTCGAGGAGTACCTCGCGGCCTATCCCCATGCCGTGGTCCTGGTCTCCCACGATCGCTATTTCCTCGACCGGGTCGTCACCCGGATCTCCGAGATCGACCGCCGGAAGCTCGTGGACTACACGGGAAACTACAGCCGCTTTCTCGAACAGAGCGCCGCGAACCTGGCGGAGCTCCGGGCCAAGGCCGCCCGGCAGCAGGAGGAGATGGATCGCACGAAGCGCTTCGTCGAGCGCTTCCGCTACAAGGCGACCAAGGCGAAGCAGGTCCAGAGCCGCGTCAAGATGCTCGAGAAGATCGACGTCATCGAGGTTCCCGCCGAGAGGAAGCTCATGAAACTCCGGCTTCCGGAGCCCGAGCGGCCGGGGCGGGTGGTGATCGAGCTCTCGCGGGTCGCGAAGAAGTACGGGGATACCCAGGTCTTCGCGGGCGCGGATCTGGTCATCGAGCGCGGCGAGAGGCTCGCCCTCGTGGGGCCGAACGGCGTCGGAAAGTCCACGTTGATGCGTCTTCTCGCGCAGGTCGAAGCCCCGGACTCGGGAACGGTGAAGCTCGGCCACAAGGCGCTCACGGGTTACTTCAGCCAGGAGCGCTACGACCTCGATGAAGGGAAGACCCTCCTCGAGAGCATGAACGAGAGCGCCGCAATGGCGATGGTGCCGCAGCTCCGGAGCATCCTCGGGGCGTTCCTGTTCCACGGAGACGACGTCGACAAGAGGGTGAAGGTCCTCTCCGGGGGAGAGAAAAGCCGTCTCGCGCTCGCCCGCATGCTGCTCCAGCCGTCGAACGTCCTCCTCCTCGACGAGCCGACGAATCACCTCGACCTCGACTCGAAGGCGATCCTTCTCGAGGCGCTCCAGGCCTACAAGGGGACGCTGGTCTTCGTCTCCCACGATCGATATTTTCTCGACGAGCTCTCGACGAAGGTCGCGGAGATTGGAGGAGGAGAGATCCGGCTCCACTGGGGAAGCTACTCGGATTTCCTCCGCGCGAAGGAGAAAGAGACGTCGGGCGAGCCGCCCGTCACCCTGGAGATGCCTACCTTCGAGCCGGAGCCGCCGGAGCCGAAGCAAGCCCCGAAGCCCGTGAGCGAACTTCCGAAACCACTGCCGCCCGCGCCCGCGGTCTCGAAGAATCGGGCGCGCGTGCTGCAGCAGAAGGCGGGCGAGCTCGAGTCCCGGATCGAGGAGACGGAGATCGCGATCGCGAGCCTCGAAGGACGGATGGCGGTTCCCGGCTTCTACGACGACGCGAACTCCGCGGCCGGGATCGTGAAGACCCACGAGGAGCTCAAGGCCAAGCTCGAAAAGCTCTACCGCGAGTGGGAGACGATCACGGAGAAAGTCCCCGCCGGTTAACTTGAGATGTCCGCTACGGAAGAGGGTCATATCGTCCCCCTCTGGCGTACGGAGGAGGTATAGGGACAACCGCGGGGCTTTGACGTCCTTGCTTGACGCGCTTGACAAGCCGGCACAGAGGCCAATAGACTCGAGGGATGGCGGGACAGGCGAGGGCCATGGAGGCCACCGTCGAGCGGGTGCTCGATCGAGTGCGGGAGTCGCTTCTCGACATCGAAAAACGCTACCGGGCGACGGGCCGAAGCGTGGCCGAGTTGGGCATCGATGAAGTCGCGCGGCGCATGACGTCGGCGGTGCCCGCTCCTTCCCCCGTGAATGACGAGATCGGGCCGTTCTACCGCACCGATCAGGTGGTGTCGCTTCTTGGCATCACCCGGCAGGCCGTGAACGAGCGGCTCGGCAAGCGGACCATGCTCGGAATGCGGACGAGAGACGGTGTCTGGGTCTACCCGGTTTACCAGTTCGAGGACCGCGGCATCCTTCCCAGGCTCCCCGAGGTATTGCGCTCGTTCGATCGACGGGCCGATCGATGGGCGGTGGCTGCGTGGCTGGTGTCGAAAGACGCGCGGCTCGATGGCGTGCGGCCGCTCGACCGCGTTCGCGCCGGAGGGGAGCTCGATAGAGTCAAGTTTCTCGCTCGTGATGCTTCGCGGCGCTGGCTGCAGTGAGCCGGCAAGAGCCGTCGCTCCGGCCGCCCAAGCCCGAAGGGGACCTCGACGGTTTTCCCAGCTTCTCTCTGGAGGTCGCTCGAACGCTCTGGCGGGTGGTCCGAGACGATCACGACCCATGGTGGTTCTCCTCATCGATGGAGGGTCGCTTCGACCTGCCACCAAGAGACGGCACGTGTTACCTCGCCAGCGATGACCTTGGCGCGCTTCTCGAGAGGCTCGGACCGGGACTCGAGCCGGGCGGAATCGCCCCGAGCAGCCTCCTGGCCGGACGGCACCTCCGCGGGCTCCACGTTCCCCGGCCCCAAATGCTCGCCGACACTCTGGCCCGACGCGCTACGAAGTGGCTGACGTTGGAGATATCGACCATTACTCCTTATCACGTGCCGCAGGCATGGGCTCGCGCTTTCCGCCGACAAGGGTTCTTTGGAATACGCTATGGAATCCGCCACAGCACATGGCGCCGGCACTTCTCGGTGGCGATCTTCGGACCGTCAGGGGAAAGGAACTGGCCCAAGGGACGGCAGGTTCCGATCTCCGAGAACGTTCGCCGCCGACTTCACGAAACGCATGGCATCGTATTGTTCGACGTTCCCGCCACCGATGAGCTGGTGTTCGCGCCCGATCCGCTACTAGACTGACTAGGTCGCCCTAGGCGACTAGCATCGGCGGGGATCGGGGCTCATCACTTCGGCGACGAGCTCGTGAAGTTTAGCCGTCCGGCCGAGAATCGTCTGAGAACCGGCGCCCAACGAGCCTGTCAACACTGACAGGTGTCTTAGTCCCTCCCTCCCGCTAGGATGCGTGACGGACGCCTGCCTCTACACGATCAGCACCGGGCTCGCCGTCCAGAAGAAGGCGTCGTTCGTCTCGATGGACGCCGATGGTTTCACGGTAAGCTACAGCGCTTCGACCAGCCCCAACGCAACGCAGGTCGTCTCGCTCGCCCTCGAGGGCGTCGCCGCCAAGGCGGGGATCTTCCTCAAGAGCGCAACCGTGCCCCCCGCCGGCGCGTACGTCCAGAGCCAGAGCTTCACGACCTCGGCAAATGTGACATCGGCGAGCGTCACGCTACCTGCCGCCAGCACGACGGGAGACCTCATCGTCGTGAGCTTCAACTACGTCAATCGGTCGGCGGTCGCGTCTTCCGTCACGATACCAAGGGCAACACGTACCAGAGAGCGTTGGGGCCGACGGACTTTGGAAGTGCGGACCGGATGTACGCGTACTATGCCAAGAACGTGACCGGAGGAGCGCCCGCGACCCAGATCAGCGTCACGCTGTCCGGAGGGAACTCTGGCGGGTGGTTCGAGGTCTACGCGACGGAGTTCCGCGGGATCGACACCGTCGACCCTCTCGACCAGACCTCGGAGAACATCGGCACCGGCAACCCGGTGAGCAGCGGAGCCGTAACCACCACCTCTCCCGACCAGGTCCTCTACTCCTTCTGCGATGCCGAGACGGGAGTAAATTCGCAGGCGAGCCGCACGAGCTCTCATCAAGAGCTCTCGATGGTTACAGAGTCAGGGCCTGGGCAAGCGACGCGGGCCCGCGCGGCGCGACGCTCCCGCGAGAGCAAGGGTCCCCAGACCGAGCAGGAAGAGCGACGACGGCTCGGGCACTTGAGCTTGATGCAACAAAATCGACGTGTCGATCCGGAAGTGCGATTCCGTCGTGTGGCGCTCGGCGAAGAACAAGTCGAAATCGTAATCGTTACCCGGGATGAGACCCAGACTGTTCAAGTTGACGCTGCCGGTCTGCGCCAGGTGAACCCCTCCCAGATCGACGACGAGCAGATTATTGATGTAAACCCACACGTCGTCGTCGCCGATGAAGGTGAAGGCCTCGCCGCCCTGGAAGGTGAAGGCCGAGTGAACCTCGTAGGTGAAATGAAAGTTGTGGTTGCGACCCTGGTTTCCCAGGAGCTGGCCGTCGAGGGGAAAGAAGTCGTCGTCCGCGAAAGAGTAGAGACCCGGATGTCCCGTATCGTCGAGAGTGATCGTCAAGCTGTCGGACAGGTTGACGCCCGGCGTGTCCCGATACCACTGATCGAACGCGACCTGGCCGTGCGTCGTCGGATTCCCGGCCTGGCCCGCATAGACCGGCTTTCGATCCGCGCCAATACCCGGCAGCACGATTCCCTTGTCGATGGCGATCCCGTCCTCGAAATCGGGATGAGTATCGTTGAAGTCGCGAAGCGTTCCCGTCAGATCTATCGTGGTGGCGCCCGCCGTTGAGGCGAGACCAAGTACCAAAGAGAAAGTCACGAACAAGTACACTCTCGCGTTCATACATCCCCCCAGCAATCCGTTCCACCCCGGAACCAATGGGCACGCCCCTTTGAGGAGCGGGAAAGGCGCGAAACGTGTTGAAAAACAGTCACTTACAATTCGATGCCACTCAGCGCTGTAAATTTTGATAGTCGCAATCATACTATATTGTGTGAGCCAGCAGGCTAAGGGTTTCGTCACCTTCGTTCTGGGATCGGTTCCGGGAGTGGCGACGTCCCCGGTCACGTAGAGCTTGATCCAGTCGGCGCCCGCCTTCAGGTTCACCCGCGTCGTCTTCCTGACCTCGTCCGCTCCATCGGCGCGGACGCTCGTGACCCCGTGGCCGTTCGAGGCAGCGATGGCGGAAGTCGCAATCTGAACGAACGGGGCGGGAAGCTTGCCCTGGTTGAAGAATTTCCGATAAGTGACGTCGATGAAGCGGGGCTCGCTCAATACCCGCATCGTCGTCACCCCCGATTCGAGGTCGCGGGCGGCGTGGCGCGCCGCTCTCAGGACGAGCTCGGTTTCGGGAGCTCTCACCTGCTCGGCCTCGTTTCCCGCGAGGACGTCGAGGCTCAGGTGGCTCTGAGCATCGATGAGCCCCGGAGGAGGGTGACGTCCCCGAGATCGAGGACGACCGCTCCCGCCGGGACCTCGAGAGCGCTTCCGACGGACAGGATGCGATCGCCCTCGATCAGCACCATGCCCGGGGAAATCGACGGCGCATCGGCGGCGGGCACGACGAGGCGCGCTTTCAGAACGAGGGTAATGGCGGCAACGACGAAGCTCGGAGAAATCATTTCGTCGTAAAAAGGAAATAGTCGTGCGCCGCGCGGGCCGCTTCCGCGATGGCCCGCTCCCGCTCCGCGTCTGGACGGCCCGACTCCTTCACGAAAGCGGCGACGATGACGTGTCCGGCGCCGTTCGGAAGGGTGATGATGCCGACGTCGTTCAGTGTTTTTCCGATGGTCCCCGTCTTGTGCCGGACTTCCGTCCCCTCGGGGAGAATGCCTTTGAGGCGCCCGGCTCCGGTGCGGCAGCGCTTCATGATGTCGAGTAGAAGGTCGCTGCTCGCGGGGGTCAGGGCCTCGCCCTTCCAGATCTTCTCGAGGAGCGCCGCCATCGCCCGGGGGGTCGCCGTGTCGCGAAGATCGTCGTAGAAGGTCCGCTCCGCTTCGTCAGCCGTCTCCTTGGAAACGGAATCGAGGAGCTCGCCCCACTTCGCCGGGTCGCGCTCCGCTTCTCCGGGAACGGGCGAAAGCCCCTTCCAGTCGGCGATGAGGTGGAGCGTCGGCCGGTCGACGCGGAGGCCCTCGATCCCGAGCGTTCGCATCCGCGCGGTCACGGATTCGCCGCCGCCCGCGTGGCGGAGGCAGAGGTCGGTCGCGGTGTTGTCGCTCACGAGCAGCATGATCTCGAGAAGGTTTCGGAGCGAGAGCGCGAGACCGGGCTGGTTGATGAGATCCGTCAGAAGCCCGCTTCCGGGCGAGTAGTCGTGGCGCTCGACCGCGACCATCTGGGCGAGATCGAGCTTTCCCTCGTCCACCCGCTGAAGAAGCTCGACGGCGATGGGAACCTTGTAGGTGCTCGCCATGGGGAAGGGCACGTCTCCATTGAGAAACGCCTTTCTCCCGGATTCCAGGTGGACGGCGGCGACTCCCATGACTCCGCCGGAAAGCGGACCGAGTCTTAGGAACTCGCGCTCGAGAGCCTCTTCCGTCGCGAAGCTGGTCGCGGCCCCCAAAAGGAAAATCGAGAACAGCCCTCCGCCGACGAGGCCTCTTCCGTTACACTGCCTTCGTTCCATACGCCCTCCCGATCGGGAGGAGGATACAACAGGAACGGAGGGATGATGAGTCGGCTTTTCGCATCGCTCGCTCTTGCGGGCTCGCTTTTCGCTTGCGGCCCTGTCGAGTCGCCGGAGCGGCTTTCCCACTCACTGGTTCTGGCGATGGCGGTTCTCGGCGAGAACGAGGATGGCTCCCCGAAACCGCTTCCCGCACGCGCGGGAATTCTCACGAGAGAGGGAGGCGAGTGGCGATACCGGTTCTTCGAGGACGAGAACAGCAACGTCTTCCACAAGGTCATGCCCTACGGCACGGAAGGGCTTTTGACCATCGGCGGCTCGAAAGCGGCGGTCAAGCTGTGGCGTCCCGACGGGAAGGCAGAGACTCTTTGGGAAGCGGACTTCGGAGGCCCAGGAAGTAAGTCCAGCCGGATGCGCGATGCCGAGGTCGGCGATATCTACGGCGACGGCAAGCTCTCGATCGCTGTCGGGACCCACGATCAGGGGGTCGTTGCCGTGCTGCGCCCTGAGGGCTCGGGAAAATTCTCGGTCGAGGAGCTCGACCGCACCCCCGAGACGATCGTGCACGAGATCGAGCTCGGCGATCTGAACGGCGACGGTGTTCTCGAGATCTACGCGACGCCCACCGCACCCAATAAAGTCGACGGCACGGAGCAGCCCGGACGGGTGGTGCGCTACGTTCCCGCCGCGGACGAGGGGCCCGTCGAAGTCGCGGACCTGGGCTCGCGCCACGCGAAGGAGATCCTGGTCGCGGACGTCGACGGCGATGGGCGCGACGAGCTCTACGTGTCCGTGGAAGCGGTCTCGGGCGGGACCGTTGAGATCCGGCGCTACGACGCGGACACGGAGGCCTCGGCCGAGAACGTGGTCGTTCGGCTCGACGACAAGCTCTGCCGGTTCCTCACCGCGGGAGACGTCGACGGGAACGGAACGAAGGAAATCGTCGCCGCCACCCACAAGCGCGGGCTATTCCTGCTCCGGCCGGGGTCGCCCTGGAGAACGGATCTCATCGCCTCCGACTCCTCGGGATTCGAGCACGCGGCGATCCTCGCGGACCTCGACTCCGACGGCCGCGACGAGCTCTACGTCGCGAGCGACGATCAGGCGGAAGTGCGGCGCTACGATTGGACCGCGGAGGGATGGAAAAAGGAAGTTCTCGTGAAATTCGATGACGGCCTCGGACGCTTCACCTGGAACCTCACGTTCGCGCCCGTCTCTCTTCTTCCTCCAGAGTCCTGACGGCGGGAATCAGATAGTCCAGAACAGATTGTTCAACGACTCCGCGACGGTGGGATGGGCGAAGATGCCGTCCCGCAGCGCGGTGTAGGGAAGCTTTCCCATCATTGCCACCTCGACGACGGTCATGACCTCGCCCCCGGTCACCCCGAGAATCGCAGCGCCGAGAATCCTGTCGGTCCCCTCCTCTACGAGCGCTTTCATGAACCCACGGGTCTCATCGGCCTCGAGGGCACGGGCCACGCGCGTCATCGGAAGCTTCGCCACCCGATATCGAAGACCCCGCTCTCGCGCTTCGCTCTCGCTCATTCCGATCCGCCCGAGCTCGGGGTCGATGAAAACGCAGTAGGGAATCAGGCGGTCTCGGGTGGTGGCGTTTCCGCCATCGAGGAGGTTCTTCTCCACGATTCGATAGTCGTCGTAGGAGACGTGGGTGAACGCCGGGCCGCCGTTCACGTCCCCGAGCGCGTAGATCCCGGGGACGTTCGTCTCGAGGCGCTCGTTCACTCGAACGTAGCCCCGCTCGTCCACTTCGACGCCCGCTCCCTCGAGGCCGAGGCGCTCGGTGTTGGGGAGACGACCCGCCGCCACGAGCACCTGGGACGCGGGGAGCGTTCGCTCCCCCTCGGGTGTCGCGACCTCGAGGGCGCTAGTGGCCTCGCTGATGCGACCGACGCTGGCCAGGGTCGAGGAGAGCAGGACCTCGATCCCGTCCTGGCCGAAGATCTTCGCGATCTCGGAGGCGATGTCCTCGTCCTCGCGGGGAAGGAGCCGGGGCCCCCGCTGCACGATGGTCACCTGCGAGCCGAAGCGCCGGAACATTTGTCCGAACTCGAGCCCGATGTAGCCGCCGCCGAGGACCACGAGGCTCTCAGGGACCCGTTCGAGCTCCATGACGGTGGCGTTAGTCACGTAGGGAATCTCGGCGAGGCCGGGGACGTCGGGAACCTTCGCTCGGGTGCCGGTATTGATGAAGACCAGCGGCGACGTGAGGCGAAGCTCTCCTCCATCGCGAGTCGCGACCCGCACCTCGCGAGGCGAAACGAAGCTCGCCTCTCCGAAAATCAGATCGAGGTTCTCCTGCTTCTCGAGGCCGCGCTTAGCACCTCCGCTGAACTTGTCGACGATGTCGCGCTTTCGCTCCCTCACTTTCGCGAGATCGACTTCTACGGCGCCGGTTTTGACCCCGTAATCCGAAGCTCGGCGCGCGAGGTGGGCGACGCGCGCGCTCGCGACCATGGTCTTGGTGGGAGTGCAGCCTTCGACGATGCAGCTTCCCCCGACTCTTTCCGCCCGCTCCACGATCGCGGTCTTTCGTCCGGATTCGGCGAGGCTCATCGCGAGCGGCTTTCCCGCCTGGCCGGTCCCGATGACGACGGCGTCGTAGGAGGACATCAGCCGCTCGATTCCCGGACGGCCTCTCGCGCCAGGGTGTCGGCGCGCTCGTTCTCCGGGTGCCCGTTGTGGCCGCGGACCCACTCCCAGCGCACCCGGTGCCGTCCGGCAAGCGCGTCAAGCTCCTGCCAGAGATCGCGGTTCTTGACGGGAGTGCCCGAGGCCGTCTTCCATCCCTTTCGCCGCCAGTTGTGGATCCAGGACTTCATGCCGTTCGCGACGTACTGCGAATCGGTCACGACACTCACCGAAGACGGCTCGTCGAGCGTTCGCAGCGCCGCGATGACGGCGAGAAGCTCCATGCGGTTATTGGTCGTCTGGCGATCGCTTCCCGTGATCTCCGTGCGCTTGCCGTTTCGATCGATGATGGCGGCGTAGCCTCCCGGCCCGGGATTTCCCTCGCAAGCGCCGTCGGTGTAGATCGTGACCTCTTCCATCCTCACCGTACTCTAACGTAGGTCCCGAGTCGCCGCCGATCGTCGCCGCCGCCCGCATCGGCGGGCACGAAGCTCCCGCGCGAGCGGACGTCGAAGACGTAAAGGAAGCGCTCTCCCCTTGGGCCGTCGAAACGATAGGGCTTCCGCAGGAGCACGGTGCGCTCGTGAGGGCCTTCGGGGGGCAGATCGAGGATCCCCGTAGCACTCCCTCGCTCGCGCACTTCGACGACGTTCTCCTCGGGTCCGTTCGAGAACGAGAGCGCGAGCGAAGGCGTCGCCTCCCGTGACAGAAGAAGGAACCGGGTGCTTCCCCCTCCGGAAACCCAGGCTCCCTCGCCCTCGAAGCCGTGCTCACCCTCGACCGAGAACGATCCGCCGGAGTCGAGGACTCGCGTGTCGCGAAAGCTCGGCTTTCCCGGCGCGGCGGCGTTCCCAGGAAATCGCTCCAGGAGCGCCGCGAGCGTGAGGAGACCCGCGAGGAGCGCCCCCGCGCCGGCGACCACGTTTCGCGAGAAGTGAGGACGCTCGGAACGCTCGGAGTGCTCAGAGCGGTCGCGGAGCCAATACACCAGAAACGACACCGCGAGAAGCAGCGCGAGGAGCTTGGGAACGTGCGCGGGGCCCGACCCGAAAACTCCCTCGCTGACGAAATTCGGGAGGTACTGCATCGGGTCGCAGTAGAGAACCCGGTCCCAGAGAAGCTCGGCCTGCCAGCTCGGGACAAGGTCGGACGCGAAGCTCGCGCTCACGGCGATGCTCGAGGCTCCGAGGGTGAGTGACGCCCCGGCGAGGACTCCGTCCTCGAAGGATCGCTTCACCACGAGTGCCATGGGAAGTACGAGTAGCGGAAGGATGCTCGAGATGTAACGGCCCATGGTGCTCACCGCCCCTGGCCAGTAGGGAAACGCTGCGATGATCAAGAGATACGAGGCAACGACGAGGAAAAGGTGCTTCGCGATGCGAGCGTGTCTGTCCGCGAGTGCCGGAAGACCCACGAGAGCGAGAAGGAAGAAGGGCGCGAACACGAAAAGGCCGTTCTCGCGATCGAAGAGAAGGCCGAGGAAGCCCTTGGGCAGCCCTTCGGGAGCGAAGGAGGTGCGGTCGACGGCGGTGAAGGTCGCGGTGGGGGAAAGGCTCCCGGTGAGCGCGTGGTTGTAGAGAAAGATCGAATAAGCGGAGAGAAGGAGGGGGAGCGAAAGAAGGGCGAGCTTTCCCGGCTCGAGTGCGAAGCGGCCGACTCGACGGTGGAGGAAGCGCGAGACTCCGAGAAGCGCGAGAACGAAAGCGACCATCGAGTACTTCTGGTGGAGCCAGGGAAGGGCCGCGAGCGCGACTCCCGAGGCGAGCGCTCCCGCCGCCGTCGGATGGGATTCGACCGCGAGCTTGCGGAAGGCGAAAAGGAGGAGGAGCGCCGCGGGCAGCTCGGGGTAGATCTGGAAGCTATAGAAGAGGAGCGGAACGATGAGAGCGGCGGCGAAGGCGGAGACGAGAGCTGCCGCCCGGCCGGCGAGCTCGGCGCCGCAAACAAACATCTCGAGGACGAGAAGGGCGCCCAGAAACTGCCAGAACAGGATGACCGCGAGCTGCCGGTCCCAACCGAAGGCGCGGTTGAGCGCGCGGTCGATGAGAACCGCGGGAACGAGCAGAAGCCCGGGGCCGGGGGAATTGATGTAGTAGATGCCTCCCTCGGCGCTCCGGAACATCGATCGGTTGGCTCGGCTTGCTTTCATCTCCCCGGTGTAGATCCGCCCGTCGGCCGCGGCGCCGCCGACCGCTCGCACGAGCTCCTTCGACTCGTCGACGTAGGTCGTGGCAATCCGGGGAAGATGCGACAGGAAGCTCCCGAGCGTCGGGTCGGGGTTCTCGTTCGCCTTCTCGATGTCGAGACTACCAGAGCCCGCCACCGCCTTCGCCATGCGCAGGTACTTGAACATGTTCCCCTGGCCCGCGCCGTCCTGGTAGAAGTTTTCCGGGGTCGCAAGGGTGAAGAAGAAAAGTGCTGCGACGAGGATGAGGGGCGAGGCCCAGCGGGAGAGGCGAGGAAAATCGGGGACTCCGAACGCGTGTGCCAGCGCCGCCGCGAAAAGAGCGACGGTCAAGAGCGGCTTGAACCATCCCTCGAGATTGAGGCTCAAGACCAGACCGAGACCGTAAGGGTACACGGGAGAGATCAGGAGGGAAGCGACCGAGGCCGCCGTCAAACCGGAGGCAACGACGAGAGTCGCGAACGGCCGCGAGGCGAGGGCGAATCCCTCTTCGAACGGGCGGCCCGAGAACCGGGCGAGAGCGGAGGCGAAGGCAAGCCCGAGGACGGAGACTCCGAGTGCGCCCAGGACGGCGCCGAAGAACTCGAAGTTTCGGGAGAACGCGGGGAGAAATGCCTCTCCCGAGTCCTGGCGAAGGAAGAGAACGAGGAAATCGTCGAGCTTCGCCGCGGCTCCAACGAGCGCTGAAAGCGAGAGAACGAAGAGCGCGGGCCGAAATAGACCCATTGCACATTTGAGCACCGAGGCGGAATTATAATCATTCGATGTGGTACGCGGACGGCCTCCGGTTCTCCTGCCACCAGTGCGGAAACTGCTGCCGAGGTGCCCAGCCGGGCTTCGTCTACGTGACCGCCTTCCGGCTCCGCCGGATCGCCGGTTTCCTTCGCCTCGGCGAGCGGGCGTTTCGAAGGGACTTCGTCACTCGTGACGAGAACGGCGACACGGTGCTCAAGCTGAAGGAGAACGGCGACTGTGTATTCTGGGACGAGGGCTGCACCATCTACCCCGAGCGTCCCCGGCAGTGCCGCACGTTCCCCTTCTGGGGCGAAACCCTCCGCTCGCCGAGAGAGTGGTCGAAGCTGAAGGAGTTCTGTCACGGCGTCGACCAGGGGAAGCTCTATCCGCTCGAGGAGATCCGGGCGGTCTTCAAGGGACGAGCCACGAAAGGTTGACGTCCTCTCTGATGTCCCTGAAATCCCTGAAGTCGAAGAGCACTGGGTATAGCAAGTTCTCTCGGCGATAGCGGATCCCTCGCTCGGTGAGGCGTCGTTCGATCCTTCGGGCGAAACGGAAGCTCCGGGGAACGAGCGCGACGTCGGATGCGGCGGCCACCTCCTCGCGGAACGGGAGGTACCACTCCGTTTGCGAGGGTCCCAGAGCTGAGGTCCAGATCATCCGGCCGTGGCTCAGGAAGACGTACTTGTAGGACAGGTGGTAGTCGGAGTGTACGTGGCGGATTTTCAGCTCGTCGAGCTTCTGCAGGAACTCGCGGTTGCGAGCATCGCTCTCCCGGGCGTCCGAGTGGTAGAGAATTCCTCCTCGAAGGCTCACGAGGAGGAGCGCCGAGGCGGCGGCGAGCACCAGAGGGCGGGAGAACCGGGCGAGGGACGAAAGGGCGGTCGCGACGAAGAGCGGCAGCACCGAGAATAGAAAGAGGAGATACCGCGGCTCCTCCGTCATCCAGCCGAAGCTGCTTTGGGCGAAAACCAGGACCACGAGGACCGCGAAGCCGAGGGCCGCCGC
>CAZKNR010000286.1:0-3273 GCA_964553925.1 uncultured Acidobacteriota bacterium | reverse complement strand
GCCGATCTTGAAAATGTCTTTGTCGGTGTTGACCGCGCTTTTTACCTCCGCCGCGCCAGGCTCGGGCACGAACTTCGGCTCGCCCTGATACGAGACCTCGGGAGCCTTCAACGTCTTGATGTTGACGCGCGCCGTTTCCGGAATCTGCGCGAGCAGGATCGCTTCTGCCGCCTGGCGCGTTCCCGGCACCGAAGCGAGGATCCGGGACCGCGGATGCTCGAGAGGGATCTTCTGGAAGTCCGGGGGCAGCGCCGTGGTCGCGAAGGTCCACGGGCCGGTGAAATCCGACGCCGAGAACCATCGTCCGGCGACGAGATAGTAGAGTGTCATCGCCCCCACCTTGCCGATGCCGAAGACGTCGCTCTCCGTATTGCTCACCCAGACGAGCGCGGTGCCCTCGACCTTTTCGTACTTCGGCTTTCCCTGCAGCAGGATGAGCTCCGCCGGCTCGACACTCACGAAGACTTTGAGCGCCTTCTTGGGATCGATCTTCTTTCCCGGCAGCGCCGCCTTGACTTCCTTCCAGTTCGGATCGGCCGGAAGCTTCGCGAAGCTTCCCGGGAGATCGCCGGCCGGCGTCCACGGTCCCTCGACAGCGGACGCCTTCAGCCAGGAGGTTTCGTGCCGCAGATAGAAGGTCTTCGAGGGTCCGTGCTCGAAGAGATCCCAGTTGGTGTTGACCGCGAAGCGAAGATCGTTCTCCTTGATGGGGCTCCAGATGGGCTCGCCGTCGAGGTTCACCAGAATCGCCGGCGTGCTGCTGAAGAAGATCGTGGGCGGATCGGCCTTGAGCCCGGTAACTTCCTTCGGAACGATCGCGCTGGTCTCGATTTCGGCCATCATACGATCGAGGGCGATGACCCGGTCCTTCTCCGGGATGGAGTCCCGGATGAACGTGGTGACCTCCCCCGTCTGCTGGCGCGAGAGCTTGGGGAAGTTCGACTCGGTCAGATCGATCGTCGCGAAGCGGACCAGCCGCTCTTCCAGGGAGACGCTGGTATCGCTCTCCAGCTTTATCGAGCCGAGATCGGGCGTTTTCGCTCCCGGGGCGCTGTAGGCCACGGCGCTATAGGCCACGAGATGCTTCTGCCGGTCCCAGCTCGCCGCCTGCGGCTCATAGATGACGACGCTCCCGCCGCTCGGCATCGTGTAGGAACGAGGCCATCCCCCGTCGACCTCTACCTCGCCCACTTCGGGCGCGGGGGCGGTCTGCGCAGGCAACAGGGGGACCATCTCCGAAAAGAGAAGGCTCAGCACGGTGAGGGCCGAGATTCCGCCTCTGCCGGGGCTCGAATGGGTTCTCATGGTGGGAACGTCCTTTCTCGGACAACTATACGACGCAACTCGCCATTCTAAAGCACCTGCCCTCAGGGATCCGTAAATCCTTCCTCGCGACCTCGTAGTTTTACGAGTTCCCGCCCCGCGGTAGTCCGCTAACCTCCCGCTTGTGACGAAGTGCTCCCGCGACTCATACTCTCGAGCCGAGGAACTCCCATGAACCTTCTGCTGAAAGAAATTCGTCACAATCCCCTCCTCTGGCTCCTGGTCTTCGTTCCCGCGGTTTTCGCGGGCGAGAGTCTCGCACCGGAACGGCACACCCTCCTGTTTCTGCTTTCCGTCCTCGCCATCGTTCCGCTGGCAGCGCTTCTCAGCCATGCCACGGAATCGGTGGCGGCCAAGACGGGCGACTCGGTCGGCGGTCTCCTCAACGCCACGCTCGGGAACCTCACGGAGCTCGTCATCGCGCTTACGGCGCTCCGCGCCGGGCAGTACGCGCTGGTGAAGGCGTCCGTCGCCGGGGCGATCGTCACCAACTCGCTCTTCATGCTGGGCGCGTCGTTCCTGCTCGGGGGAATCAAGCATCACGTGCAGGAGTTCAACCGGGCGGGTGCCCGGCTTCAGGCCGGCTTGCTGTTTCTCGCTACCATCGCGCTCTTGATTCCCTCCGCGGTCGGCGAAGTCGACTCGGCGGAGGCGGCCGCGTTCGCGCAGTCACTGAGCGTGGGATTGTCCGTGCTGCTCATCGCGGCGTACGGTCTGGGCCTCTTGTTCACGCTCAAGACCCATCGCGAAGAGTTCGCGAGCGTGGAACAGGACGAGGGCCACGAAGCCCCCTGGCCGATCGGACTTGCGCTTTCGACGCTCGCTGGAGTCACGGTCGTGGTCGCGCTCGTCAGCGAGATTTTCGTCGAGTCGGTGCAAGGCGCCTCGGTCGAGCTCGGGATGACGCCCGCCTTCGTGGGCTTCATCGTGGTGGCGCTGGTGGGCGCCGCGGCGGAGATGGCTTCGGCGTTCTCCGGCGCGTGGAAGAATCGCCTCGATTTGAGCGTAGGCATCGCCCTCGGGAGCGCCGCCCAGATCGCGCTCTTCGTGGCGCCGGTGCTGGTGCTGCTCAGCTACGTCCTCGGCCCGACGCCGATGAGCCTGCAGTTCTGGCCGGGCGCCGTCGTCATGATGCTGATCGCGACGATGACGGCGTTTCTGGTTACGAACAGCGGCCGGTCGGCGTGGTTCGTCGGCGTGCTGGTGATCATGGTGTACCTGGTCTTCGCCATGACGCTCTACATGTTGCCGCCCCAGATGCAGTGACGCGGGAGCGACGACCCATGCCCCCCAGGAAACCCGCGAAGCGAAAATCGGATGTCATCCTTCTCGCGGACGAGGAGGCCGTCAAGTAAGCGGTCTGGTCCTCGGACTCTGGGACGTCGTCAACACCCTCACGCGACTTCGACCGTCGCGGCGCGAGCGGTACCGTGTGAGCGTTTTCGGCTCCGCCAGGGTCAAGCGGGGAACTTTCGCGTACGAGGAAACCAAACGGGCGGCCAAGGCTCTCGCCGAGATGGGCTGCGACATCGTGACCGGAGGCGGCCCGGGACTGATGCAGGCCGCGAACGAGGGCGCGGCCGAAGCACCTGCGCGCAGTCGTTCCTACGGCATCCAGGTGGAGCTCCCGTTCGAGCAGGACGTCAACGCCTTCGTCTCTCATGCGTTCGAGCACCGGACGTTTTTCACCCGGCTGCACCAGTTCGTGATCGCCTCCGACGCCTTCCTCGTCACCCCGGGGGGCATCGGCACCGTGCTGGAGACGATGATGATCTGGCAGCTGCTCCAGGTTCAGCACCTCGAGAACACTCCGCTCATCCTCGTGGGGAAAATGTGGCCCGGCCTCATCGAATGGGCGAAGACCTCCATGCTGTCGACGGACCCGCCGCTCGCGAGTCCGGAGGACATGACTATACCCGTGTGCGTCGCCGACGCCGATGAGGCGATCGC
>CAZKNR010000285.1:0-12600 GCA_964553925.1 uncultured Acidobacteriota bacterium | reverse complement strand
ATCGGGGTGCGGACGCGGGTGTCGGTCCTCGGGGAGTCTCCGAAGGTGAATGCTGGTGCGAGGCTCCATGCATTCCGGTTTAGATAGCTGTCGAGGTCCTCCACGGTGCTTCCCGAATGGCCGGGGTCGACTCCGGGAACGACGTTCGGCCGCTGCAGGTCGCCGAGAAGACCGGTGTTGTTGAGGCGCTGCGAGACCGCAATCGGAAACCCGCTCTGGTAGTAGCCGGCCGCGGAAACGGACCACCCGCCCAACAAAGCGTTCCAGACGCCTTCGGAATCGAGCCACCTCTTTCCCTTGCCGAAGGGAAGCTCCACGAAGCCGGAAACGTTGAGACGGTGAGGCGTGTCGGTAATCGACGGAGTGTATTCGGAGTCCAGATCGTAATTGTCGAGGGCGGATCCATTTCGATTGGCGTAGGCGTTGACCTCACCGATGACGTTGTCTTCCGTGCGGCTCCAGGTGTAGTTCACGCGGCCTCCGAACGCCCCCCGGAATCTCTTCTCCAGCTTGAGCACGGCCGCGTCGTAGCGCCTTCGGCCGCTGCTTTGCTGAAGGGCGTAGAGACTGCCGAACTGCGGATAGGGCCGAAGGAGCTGAGCCCGCGGGAGGGTCTCCGACTGACTCAGATCTCCGAAGATCGGGTTTCCGAAGAATGGATTGGGAACGGGGTCGACGAGAGCGCTGCCGAGGCTCTGGTAGGCGGGATCGACCTGGTTGATGTTGACGCCAGCCGCGGAATTTCCTCCGATCCCGAGCCGATCGGAGCGGCTTCCGACGTATCCAGCGGAGACGACCACCGCCCCTTGGATCTCTCGCTGAATCTCGAGAGAGTATTGCTGGACGTATGGCGACTTTCGGAACTGGTCGGGAAAGTCGACACTGCTCCCCGCCTGCGTGAGAAGGCCGAGGCTTCCGCCAGTGGGCTCTGTGACCCCGAAGGGGAAGGGATCGGAGAGCGTCCCCGCGGGTGTCAGTCCGCCGTCGGCGGTGGCAAGATAGCTGGTGACGTCTTCGAACCCGTATCGGGATTCGAACGTCGGCTGGTACGGCGCCCAGAAAACGCCGTAGCCTCCTCGGAGCACGGTCTCTTCATCGAGGCTCCAGGCGAATCCGGCCCGCGGTCCCCACTTGAGCGCCTGGGGATCGCCCTGGTACTCGGGAACTCCGTCGACTCCCGCGTACATGAGCCCACCTCGGAGCACCATTCCCTCGACCGGTTGCACCGGCCAGGGCTGGTCGCGATCGAACCCGACCGTCTGCCGGTTCTCCTTCTCCCTGGGGCCGCTTTCGTGCTCGAGACGAAGCCCGAGGTTCAGCACGAGATTCGGAGTGATCCTCCAGTCGTCCTGGACGAAGCCGGCGTAATAGTCGATGAACTGGTCGGACCGAGCGCCGGTGAAGATCGAGCCCCCTGTGGGGTGGCCGAGCAAGAGGCTCGCAAGAGCGTTGCCGCTGGCGCCGTCGGGGTTGAAAGGGTCCGGGCCCTGGGTGAACCCGCCGTCGAAGCCGAAATCGCCCGCGCGCGGTCCTCCGTACAGGAAGTCCTGTCCGATTCTCCGGTAGTCGAAGCCGAGCTTTAGAGTGTGGTTTCCGAGGAATTGGGAAGCGGTTCCGTTCGCGGAGTGAGAGTAATGCCGGCTATCGTCCGTCGCCCAGCCCCCGAAGTCCCCGTAGCCGTCGATGAAGAAATAGGGGAAGACGTTCGCGGTGACCTGGTCCAGAAACCTCTCGGAAAACCCGAGCTCCGCGGGATCGAACTCGGGAACGCTGTAGTCGTCGTCGAAGGAGAAGTATCCGTACCGGAACGTGAGGACGCGGTCGGAAGACGGGATCACCGTCTGGTTCAAAGACAGCAGATTGACTCTCCGGAACAAAACGCCGCTGTTCACATCCGCCGGTGGTCCGTAGTACTGCTGGAACGGCTCGTCCGAGTCATAGTACATGTACGTTCCCGTGAGCTGCGCTCGATCGCTGAAACGATGGTCGAGATTCAGGGAGAACTGGTCGGCGGCGTCCACGACGTTCGCGCTCGCGCTGAGGCTTCCCTCTCCTCGAGCGGCGATATAAGCGGCGAGGTTGAGACCCACCGGATTCAGCCGATCCGAAGGGATGACGTTTCCGGGAAACGGATCGCGAATGTACTGCCCCGGATTCGCCGGGTCCGGCCGGGTGGTGAGCGGATCGTAGAGGACGACCCCCGAGCGCGAGAAGTCCCCCCGGGCTTCGGCGGCGGTCGGAAGGGTCAGGATGGCGTTTCGAGTGACGCTCGTCCGGTAGCCCTCGAAGGCTCCCCAGAAGAACGTCTTGTCGCGCACGATGGGTCCGCCGAACGAGCCGGCATAGAGCCAGAAGTAGCCTTCCTCCTTGGGCTCCCCCGCTTCCTTTTCGAAGTAGAGCTGCCCCACCGCCCAGTCGGGCCGGTTCTGGATCATGGCGCTCCCACGCCAGGGGTTCGAGCCCCTCTGGTGGAGGGTGTTGAAGACTCCGCCTCCCGTCCTTCCCATCTCAGCGTCGTAGGTGCTGGCCTGTACTTTGACTTCTTCTATCGCTTCCAGGCTCGGGATGATGACGGCGCGATTCTGAATGTCGGTGATGGAGACGCCGTCGAGGGTGTAGTTGTTGGCGCCTCGGGGTCCACCGGCGATCGAGAGGGCACGGGAGGCGTTCTGGTCCTGCATTCGGGTGAACTGGGCGACCCCCGTTGGGATGACGTTGGGGGTGGTGATCGAGACGAAGAACGGGTTTCGCGACGGGGTGGGGAGGGTCTCGAGCTCGACCTGCTCGAGCGAGGAGCTCAAGGATGCGGTCGCGTTCTCGAGGAGGGGCGACGCGGAGGTCACGGTGATGGATTCACGGACGGCGCCGAGCTCGAGCCGGATGTCCAAAACGAGAAATCTCTGGACCGAAAGCTCGACTCCCGTCCGCTCGAAGGGAGCGAAGCCGTCGAGCTCCGCCCGGACGGTGTAGAGGGCGGGCTCGACATCGGCAAAGGCGTACTGGCCGGTTTCGTTCGCGACCGAGACTCGCGTCGAGCCCGTGGAATCGTCGGAAATCGTTACTGTGGCCCCGGGAAGGACTCCGCCTCCCGCGTCCTGAACGACGCCGCGGAGGCCGGCGCGGTAGTTCTGTCCCAGAAGGGGGCTCGCCAGGGAAAGGAGCAAGAAGACGAATCTCATGACTTTGCCTCCGGCCCGCGGGCCCGGTAACATTCCGTCGACACGATGGCCCTTCTCTTCGGTGATTATGAGCTGATTCGTGAGGCCCGACTGCTGCGTCGCAGTGGGGAGGCGGTTCCCCTCTCGCCCAAGGCGTTCGAGCTTCTTGCGATCCTTCTGGACGACCGGCCCCGCGCGTTCACGAAGGAGAAGCTTCACGAGCTTCTCTGGCCGGATACGTTCGTATCCGACGCGAGCCTCCACAACCTCGTCGCCGAGCTGCGCGCCGCCCTCGGTGACGATCCGCGAAGTCCTCGCTTCATTCGAACACTGCACCGGTACGGCTACGCGTTTCAGGGACCGGTCATCGCTACGGGCCCCGAGGACGGCTCTCCCGATGAGGCCGGCGGGAGCTTGTTCCGGGGAACGCGGGAAATCGCGCTCACGCTGGGAGAGAACCTGATCGGGCGGAGCACCGAGTGTCAAGTAAGCTTCGGATCCTCCACGATCTCCCGTCATCATGCGCGAATCCTCCTCGCGGAGGGGCAGGTGCTGCTGGAAGACCTGGGGAGCAAGAACGGCACCCTCCTGAACGGCACGAAGATCGATCGTTCGGTTCTCCTCCAGGACGGAGACGAGATCCGGCTAGGGTCCATCGAGCTCACCTATCGCTCTCACTCGAGACTTCGCTCGACGCTCTCCTTCGGCGGTCCTTGAGGGCACTCTACCCGTATGAGATCATATATCCGCGGCCGAGAAGAATCCTAACGAACTTCTTAGATATTTCTGAAATTATGCGACGGGACAAGAACGAAGGACTCACCGCCGAGCCGCATCGGGCCCACCCGTGGCACGGCGTCGATCCCGGCCCCGGGCTCCCTGCGGTCGTCACGGCTTACATCGAGCTCGTGCCGACGGACACGGTCAAGTACGAGGTGGACAAGGTCTCCGGCATTCTGCGAATGGATCGCCCCCAGCAGTACAGCAACGTCTGCCCGAGCCTCTATGGATTCATCCCTCGGACGCTCTGCGATGAACGGGTCGCGGCGCTCTGCCGCGAGCGGACCGGCCGGTCAAATCTCATCGGAGACGGCGATCCGATAGACATCTGCGTGCTGACAGAAAAGAGCGTCGCTCACGGAGACATCCTGGTGCCCGCGATCCCCATCGGAGGCCTCCGCATGATCGATGCCGAGGAGGCGGACGACAAGATCCTCGCCGTGCTGCAGGGAGATGCCGCCTTCGGTGCGCTCACCGATGTATCGCAAGTCCCCCCGGCTCTGGTCACGCGCCTCGAGCACTACTTCCTCACCTACAAGATGTCGCCGGATCACGGGGATCGCGTCGTCGAAATCACCGAAAGCTACGGCCGCGAGGAGGCTCACGAAGTCATTCGCCGGAGCCGCGAGGACTATTCGGCTCGATTCTCGTAGTTTCCAAAGCGTCCCTCCAGCGGTCATAACGGGGGAAGGCGACGATGAAGGAGAGGAGCGACACCAGAAACAGGTAGTAGAAGTCGATGGAGTCGCGGCTCAGGAAGAAGAGAACGAGCCCATAGAGCGCGATCGACTCGGCAAGGGCCAGGCCCACGGTCGTCACGGTCTTGAGCTTCGCGAGTCGCGCCAGCGGCTCACCGACGGGAAGGCGCGCGCGGCTGCCGAGCCAGGCGAGCGCCAGGAAATTGACGAGCGCAAGCCCTCGCAAAACCTTCCGGAAAAGCTCGACCGTTCCCGGCTCCGCTGCCACCTCGCTCGACGGCGCCAGGCGTGGCAGGAGCTCGACGATCCCGCGTAGACAAAAACCGAGGCGATCATCGCCACGGCCAGGATGACCGTCGCCCGATAGTTCCGGTTGAGGTCCTCGTCTAACACGAGGGTCGCTTGGCGCTACGCCGCTTTTCCAAAGGGATCGTCGATCGACGGGCTCTGTTTCGTGAAGAGCTCGCCACCATCCTCGGTCACGAAGAAGCAGTCCTCGAGGCGCACGCCGAACTCGCCGTAAATATAGACGCCCGGCTCGTTGCTGAAGCACATTCCGGGAGCGAGAGGCATCTTGTTTCCCGGCACGAGGTACGTCCACTCGTGGCCGTCGAGGCCGATGCCGTGCCCCACGCGGTGGGTGAAGTGCTTGTAGCCCGGACCGAATCCGGCGTCGACGACCACTTTGCGCGCGGCGTCGTCGACGGACTCACAGGGAGTTCCCGGCCGCACCGCGTCGCGGGCGGCATCTTGTGCCTTTTTCTCCACGTCCCAGATCTGGCGCTGGCGATCGGTTGGTTTTCCAAAGACCACGGTGCGGGTGACGTCGCTTCGGTAACCCTCGACGCCGCAGCCGCCGTCCATCATGACGATGTCCCCCTCCTTGAGCTTCTGGGGCTTGCTGCTCCCGTGGGGGAAGGCGCTGAACTCTCCGAACTGCACGCCCGCGCCGCCCTCGACACCCATCGCGGTGTGGGCCGCGGCGATGATCCCGGAGACCTCGTGGTGGGTGATGCCTTCCTTCAAAGACTCGACCGCGGCGCGATAGGCCTCGAGGGTGATCTCGTTTGCGCGTTTCATGAGGGCAAGCTCGGCTTTGGATTTTATGATCCTGCAGCCTACGGTGACGGGATCGCCACTGACCATCTCGAGCCCGGGACTCTCTTTCTGGATGCCGTCGACGAAAAAGAACCGAGTGGTCTCCTCGATCCCCATCTTCCCGGTCCGGACGCCGCGGTCGGAGAGGATCTGCGAAACGAGTCGATAGGGGCTCTCGTGCTCTTCCCAGGTGCGGATGTCGTTTCCGAAACGGACGAGCTCACGGGCGCGCTCTTCCTCGAAAGCCGGACAGACCCAGGCCGGGTCTCCCTCCGCCGGGATCACCATCGCGAACATGCGCTCGCTCCGGCCCCATCTCACGCCGGTGTAATAGAAGAGGCCTGACCCCGATTCGACGTAGACCGCGCCAAGCCCGTTCTCCTTCATCAGCCGCTGCGCCTTGTCGATGCGGCCCTTGCGCTCGTCGTCGGTGATGGGCTCGACGCCGTCGAGCCGGTTCTTGAGGTTCTTCACCGCGTCCGGGACCGCGGTTTCCTCGGCCGCCGACTCGCGCGCGGGGAGAAGTGCTAACGACGCGGCGCCGGCCGCGACCTGCATGAAGCCTCTGCGATCGATGCACATGGTGAGATCTCCTCGCCCGGCATTATACGGTATCCTCGAGAGGTGCGGCTCTACGCCATCAGCGATCTTCACCTCGGTCATCGCGAGAACCGCGAAGCCCTGAAGGGTCTGGGATCGCATCCCGAAGACTGGCTCATCCTCGGTGGGGACATCGGAGAGTCGCTCGACCATCTCGAGATGGCGCTCGAAGCCGCGACCTCGAGATTCGCCCGCGCGATCTGGGTCCCGGGGAACCACGAGCTCTGGACGAACGGTGAGGGCGGGCCGAAAGGAGAGGACAAGTATCAGGCCCTGGTCGCGCTCTGCCGCAGCTACGACGTCCTGACGCCGGAGGATCCCTACGCGATCTGGGAGGGCGAGGGAGGACCCGTGGTGATAGCACCTCTGTTCCTGCTCTACGACTACAGCTTCCGGCCGGAGGACGTGAGCCGCGAGCGGGCGATCGCCTGGGCGGCGGAGTCCGGCGTCGTTTGCGCCGATGAGCGGTATCTCGATCCCCGCCCCCACGAAAGCATCGAGGCTTGGTGCGTTTCTCGCTGCGACGAAGCCGAGAAGAGACTCGAACGGGAAACCGGGTCGTTCCCCGTGGTTCTCATCAATCACTTCCCTTTGAGGGAAGACCTCGTGCGTCTCTGGCGCATTCCGCGCTTCTCCATCTGGTGCGGCACCAAGCGCACCGAGGACTGGCACCTCCGGTTCCGCGCCAAGGTGGTCGTCTCGGGACACCTCCACGTGCGCTCGACGGACTGGATCGACGGCGTCCGCTTCGAGGAAGTGTCTCTCGGCTACCCTCGCCACTGGGATCCGGAATCGAGAATCGATTCTTACCTGAGAGAGATCCTCCCGGGCCCTTCAGGAGAAGCATAAAGGGACAGTCTCGCGCGGAACGTTTCCTGACGCTCCGAACCGTCAAGACCGCAATGCCGGCGCGAGACGAACTCGCGAACCCGGTCCGAGCCGGCACAAGGTCATTTGCCCCGCGGGACGACCTGCGCCATCTTCAGCTCTCGAACGAAGTACGGCTCGACGGTGTGACTTTGAAGCGGTTCCTCCTTGACGTTTTGACCCTGGCCGCTCCAGAGGCTGACGACAAGCTCACCCGCGGAACAACGCTGACAACTCGAAAGCTTCACCGCGATGCGCAGGGGGAGCTTGCCTGCCTCCTTTTCCGGAGTCCCGTTCTCTGCGAGGCGCGCCAGGAAGCCGGAGGAGTCTCCGGCCCTTGCCCTCTCGCCGAGGTCGGCCGCTAGACTCTGGCCTCTGTCAAAGGCCTCCTGTTGCGCCGCGGCTTGCGCCGCCTGAGCCTCGTCCTCCCGCTTCTTGAGTTTCTTGTGCGGGATGCTTGCCGCGATCCACCCCAGTGTGGACTTCCGCATGTAGACCGCGCACCCTTCGCAATACGGGTGTTTCCGTAGGACGATGGGGACGACGAGGCTTCCCAGCGAAAAACCCAGAATCTCGAGCCCTCGAAACGCGTAGCCCCAGACCCCGAGCGGAGCCCCCGCACTTCCATCCTTTTGTTCCCAGGCGAAAGAGCGCGCGGTCCAATCGAAATAGCTGAGGAAATCGACCGGTGTCCCGTCCTCGAAGGTCACCGCCAACTGGACGAACTCGGCGTACTGGGCAGCAAAGTAAGCCGCCACTTGAAACCCGAGGACCGCGACGAGGAGGATGCCCGTGATCTTCACGCCCTTGAACCACGATGCGAGGCCGTATCCGCTCGACGCCGCGATCCCCACGATGATAGCGCCCGCCGGAATCACGTAGTTCGCATACCATCCCATGACGTTGAAATCGTCGATATTTCGAGCGAGCCAGAAGACGCCGAGAAGAGCGAGCGCCGTCGTGGCCAATCCGGAGACAACGACCGTGAGAGGTCCGGCAAGGTCGGCTGAGCGTGGCTCTATGGCGCCGTGCATGGGTTTATCCTCCTAGAAAACAGTCGCTCGAACCCGGGATTTAAGCCGGGGTGTGACCCCACCCGTCTTGATTTTAGTTTACCAGGTAGACTGCGGTTCTCAATGACTTGCAAGTTCACAGGAAACTTCGTCTACGTCACGCAGGCGGTTCGAAGAAAGAGGGGCGGACGCCGATCGAAGGCCTTGCTCTACCAACCTTGGGAGTCGTCGAGATAGAAACTGGATGGAGCCCGGAAAACGTGCGTCCGGAGGCTACGTTAAGGGCACGGTGTCACAGAGAACGATCTTCACGTTGGAATCGAGCTCCGACTCGACACCGGTTGCGATTGCGTGCCGGCGGCCGTAGCTCAGCGCAACGAGCCAAGCCTATGAATCGTTGAAGCGCTTCTCGGTTCTGGCTCGTTCCAAGGCATCCAATGCATCGAGCAGCACGGCGCGAGCGACGATATGAAGCGGGCTCGTCATTTATCCTGGTTCCGCGCCATCCACTCGAGCACAGCTTCGCCCTCGGCCGGGGAGCGGCCGGGACTTGTGAGCAGGTCCACTGCCGCCTGACTCGGCGCAACATACGTCACCCCGCCGTCTACGCGCGCGCGGTCGAAGACGACGTTGTCATACGGAGCTAGCAGCATGGCATTGGCACCCGCGTCGGTTGGCTTTAGCTTGAGCGCACTCGCTGCTTCATCCGCGTCATCGACGTACACCATCGCCAAGCGGGCTTCAGCCACTGGCGCCAATCGATTCGCGGCGAAGGAGCCCGTCACGGCATATCGAAAACGAATCTTCGGCAGACTGCGCAGGAGATTCTCTACGCCCCGAGGATCGAGAAATGAGCGGGCGTCGTTGCTCCTCAGGACCGAGTAGTCATCAGCCCACCGGCGGATCATTCGGGCGCGGTCCACGGATTCGACGGGACCACGTCTCGCCCGTGTGAGCGAGGCTTCGTTTGCCAGCCATTCGACTAGACGGGAGGCATAGCTGACGTCCACTCCCGCCTTGGTGGCGAGTTCTGTGATGGCCATTGGAGGGGGGAAATCACACAGTGCGCGGACGATGCGGCCGGCCTTCCCACCTCGAAGGGAACGGCCGACCTTCTTGGCGGGGCTGGGATCGATGATCGCACCCACGGTATCAATAAATAAGCCTGGTCGGGACAGGCTGAGTCGAACGTTGCCCGTGAGATCCAGGTAGTTCAGGCCCTCTTCCTTTAGACGGCGTCTCGAGCTGGGAGTCAGGAAGTCCGTCATCACGATTGCAGGTTCCGCAGAGAAGCCTTCCAGGCGCCGCTTGAGCTCTGGAGCGTTACGCGGAAATACCTGTGCCTTTGCCTCGACGATAACAAGTGCCTTCGTTCCGTCGGGGCTGATCAGCGTTAGTAGCACAGCGTCAATTCGTCCGCGAGGCCGAGCGCTACCAGCGGAAATGCTCGTTCGATGAGGCGGGGTCTTTCAATCATGACATGGCCTTGAGTCCAGCCTTCTCGGCAATCTTCTGGGCGACGGTCTTAAAGTCCTTGTAAGCGTCACTCACGGCGTACGTGTGAGCACCGAGGGCGCCGTCAGCCGGCTTAAGAAAGAACATCGGTTTGCGCGCTTCGCGGGCCAGGGGCATCAGACTTCTGTAGTCCTTCAGTTTGGCGATGCAGTTGGGGTCGGTATCGATGGTGAGTTGAGAGTCGGGGGACTCTTGAAGCACCGCTACCGCGTAGGTTGACGGCATTCTCGCGATCCACCGTTCGAAGGCCTTGACCGGTCGATCTAGGCGAATGGAATGGCGAAGCACGACGTAGCCAATAGGCTGGATCCTGCCAGGAGGCAGGGACAGATCGTTTGGTGGATTCTCCTTGAGCCGCTTGTGCCATCCGTCGCGCCAGGTTCGCAGTGCCGGGCCCAGGTTCCGTAACCCTTGTAGCGAGAAGAGGTCGGTTCCTAACGGAATGACGACGAAATCGGATGCGATGAGCGAAGCACGATTGATCGCACCCAAGTTCGGTCCAAGGTCGACCAAAATAACGTCCGCACCGTGCTCCTCACCCGCTCTCTGCACGAGTCGCCAGAAAGCAGACACGACGCGAAACGCGCGCGGATCTCCAGCGAGGCACTTCGGCCAGGCCTCGGAAAGATCGTCCTCGAAAGTGGATAACGCCATGTCGCCAAGGATTAATCCGAGTCGGTCCGAGACAATCTCGACGTGAGATTCCGTGATGTCTCCGGTGCCTTGCTTCAGTGGCTGGACCGCGCCGAAAACCGTGAGCGGATGACCATTGTTGGGCATCACCTGCTCGAGCCGGTCCTCGTCCAGAAAGGCCGCGGTAAGATTGCCTTGTGGGTCGAGGTCGGCGGCGATGACTCGCAACCCTCGATCCGAGAACATCCACGCGAGGTGGTAGACCATCGAGGTCTTGCCGACGCCACCCTTGTTGTTGAAGAACGTTATTACTGGGATGCTCATCGTCGACTCCTCAGAATGACGGCCACATGGGCGTCTTCGACTTGGAACTCGGGGAGCGGATTACCGTTCCTCTCCATCGAGCGACGAGCCATTTCAATCCCGACGCCAAAATGCTGCACGTAAGCCAGCTCCTTCATGACGGCGGCGAGGTTGGGATTCCGATAGTCGTGAGCACCGGGCGTGCCGAAGTTCTGCTTGGTGACCGTGCCGTACGGGCCTCCGGGATTGTGGATCTCGACCCGGTCGTTGAACCAGTACACGTTCACCGGGGCGTGGGTGTTCTCGTAAATGCGATGAAGTACCGCATTTCGGAATATTTGCTGAAGTGCGTCGAGCGGATAGTCGGGCGTCCTTACTTCTCGGTCCTGCGAGGTCAGATCGATCGCGGTCCGGATGTTGATCCTCTGCCGGAAGATCTCGAAAACGGCGTTTCTCGTTGAGCCTTCGCTCATCGTCAGGATTTGCGATGCCCCGGCGTGGCCCGGAGCGAATCCAGACGGTGCCTTTGAACCTAACGGGTGTAGCGTCTGACGGATGCACGTGCACAACGGCAACGTCATTCCCTTTCAGAATACGCTTCTGAACGTCAAGAGACGGAAAGGGCAGGATGTTTCCGTCACCTCGCATGGACGCGAGGTTTCGAAGGATTTGATCCGTGATGGCCAAGCCTATGGGAGCGCCATCATCGTTGACACCAACGAACAACACACCCGGCCTGTTGTGTCCGGGGAGATCGTTGGCAAACGCGCAGATCGCTTGCCGGATTTTGTCGCCGTTGGATGCGGATTCCGTCCGCTCGATAAAGTCGGCTTCGATGTCATCGAGCAGTCGCTCCAGTTCTTCGTCGGTCATGGCCGTTTCCTCCGTTGAGGCTCGTTCGATTCTTGATTTCTCCTGCTTCCATCGGCCTGGTCGGAGGGTTGAGAAATCCTCCGGCGTGGTCGGACTACGTTGGCATCGTGCCATAAATAGAAGAGCAAGTGTCGCCTCGGCTCCGGGATCTGCGTGATGACGCGCGCCAAGAACTCGAGAGCATCGATTTTTGGAGCTGCGGGAAGAGCTCGCTCGGGTCGCCGTGAGAGGTTTTAGGCGTGAAAAGAACCTTATCAGTTATCAGAGGCTTCAGTCCATTGCAATCTGGAAAGACTCACGGGGATCGAAGCATCTAACGAGCGACTTTTTCGAGAGTCGGTGGAGGAGCGCCAAGGCATCTGCCTCGCGAAAGAGCGTGAAACCCGGAGCCCGGCCGTGGCATCCATGGTGACGTGACGATGAACGGCCACTACGACATCATTATTATAGGAACCGGCGCCGGTGGCGGGACCCTCGCCTACGGGCTCGCCCCCTCCGGCAAGAAG
Organism: uncultured Acidobacteriota bacterium; assembly: GCA_964553925.1. Taxonomy (GTDB): domain Bacteria; phylum Acidobacteriota; class Vicinamibacteria; order Marinacidobacterales; family SMYC01; genus DAISKN01. The sequence goes on along the minus strand of CAZKNR010000285.1, from coordinate 556 downwards.
ATCCTCCTCCTCGAGCGAGGAAACTATGTCCCCCGCGAGAAAGACAACTGGGACACCAAGGCGGTGGTGACCGAGGGCAAGTACCACATTCGAGAGCCCTGGTACGACGACAAGGGAAAGCCCTTTCACCCGGGAACCCACTACTTCGTGGGCGGAAACACCAAATTCTACGGCGCGGCTCTCGTGCGCTTGCGGAAGGAAGACTTCGGGGAGATTCGGCACCACGGCGGAATCTCCCCCGCCTGGCCCATTTCCTACGACGAGCTCGAGCCCTATTACACCGAGGCCGAGAATCTCTACCAGGTCCACGGCGAGCGTGGAAGCGACCCGACGGAGCCGCCCGCGAGCGCCCCGTATCCTCATCCGCCGGTAAGCCACGAGCCCCGGCTCCAACAGCTCGCCGACGACCTCCGGAGGCTCGGCCATCGACCCTTCTACCTCCCCATGGGGATCCTTCTCGACGAGAAGAATCCGCGCAAGAGCCAGTGCATCCGCTGCGCCACCTGCGACGGCCATCCGTGCCTGGTGAACGCCAAGGCCGACTCCCAGGTCATCT
>CAZKNR010000284.1:0-6864 GCA_964553925.1 uncultured Acidobacteriota bacterium | reverse complement strand
GCAAGGGCCCGTTCACGGTCTTCGCTCCCACGGACGAAGCTTTCGCAAAGCTCCCCGCGGGAACGCTCGATGGCCTTCTGAAGGACAAGGCGAAGCTCGCCTCGATTCTCACCTACCACGTGGTTCCGGGGAAGGTTATGTCGTCGGACGTCGTGAAGCTCACCTCCGCCAAAACCGTCCAGGGCCAGAGCGTCCAGATCAACGCCAAGGACGGCGTTCGAATCAACGGCGCGAAAGTGGTGAAAGCCGATATCGAGACTTCGAACGGCGTCATTCACGTGATTGACACTGTGATTCTTCCCACCATGAACTGACGTCGCGCGAAGCGGGCCGGGTGGGCGACCGCCCGGCCCATTCGCACTTGGAGAGCTCGGATTCAGATCACGGATTCCGGGAAGGGAAGGGGAAAGCCTTGAGGAGCGATATATGAATAACGCCGCCTGGATCGTGTCCGCGTTGCTCGTCTCCGGCTCGTCGTCGGCAAAGGAGGCCCCGGAAGAGCCTTCGAAGCTCCGCTGGGGTGTCGGGGCCGGCTTCGTCGCGAGCCCGAGACCCTACGTCGACGCGAAACCCCAGACGTTTCCCATCCCCGTCGTGCAGATCCAGTACAAGCGCTGGTTCGTCCAGGGCATTCGAGGAGGCTACGAGCTCCTCTCCGCTCCCCAGTGGAGCGTGAGCGCGTTCGCCCAGGCGCGTTTCCAGGGCCTCGAGCCGGAAGACAGCCCGTTTCTCGAGGGGATGGAAGCTCGGCAGAAATCGATGGACGGGGGCGTCGAAGTCCTCTACCGTGGCCGGCCGGTCGGGTTCCGCGCCACCGCGTCGACCGACGTTCTCGGGAGGAGCAACGGACAGGAGGTGAGCGCGCAGGCGATCACCGGCGCTCCTCTGGGGAAAAAACTTCTCGTTCTCGTGGGATTTGGACCGAGGTGGGAGACGGGGCGGCGGATCGACTATTACTACGGCGTGCGGCCGGAGGAAGCGACGAGCCTGAGGCCCGCCTACTCGGGTGTGGGAGCGCTGAGCTGGGACCTCGGGGTATCGGCGATCTATCGCCCCACCCACCGGTGGTCCATTTTCTCATTGCTGAACCGTACCTCCCTCGGCGACGGCATTCGTCAGAGTCCGACCGTGGAACGGGACTCGGTCGCGAGCTTCGTCTTGTTCGTCACCCGCGAATTCTAGTCTAGAAAGCACTTCAGCGCGGCGCCTTCGTTCGCAGGATTTTCTCGACTTCGAAGCCTTGGGCCTGGACGCGGGTCGTGAGATCCCGGTACAGAGACTCCTCCATCTCCGGCTCGCGGGAGAGCATCCATAGGTACTTTCGGTCCGGAGATCCCACCACGACGTAGCGATAGTCCGGGTCGAGCTCGAGGATCCAGTAGTTGGCCTTGATGAGCCAGGAAAAGAGCTTGAAGAAAAGACCGTCGAAGCGGACGACGAGCCGCGCGTTCGTCTCGTCGACGGGCCTGGCGCTCCCCCGGATGGTGCGCACCTCGCCGCCCTCGGTGTAGCAGGTGTTCAGGACCGAGACCTTTCCGTCGTCCCGGACCTCGTAATCCGCCGTGGAGCCGGCGCAATCGCTCTGAAAGCGATTGGGGAGGCGGGCGACCTCGTACCACTTTCCCTGGTAACGGTCGAGGTCCACGTGGGGAACCGTCTTGACCTCGGCCGTCTTCGCCATCAGCATCACTATCGATAAGCTCAGCATCGTGATTTCTCCATCAAAGATCGAAAGCCTTCGCGGAAGCTCGGGTAGCGAAACTGGAAACCCGTCTCGAGAAGCCTCCGGTTGGAGCAGCGTTTGTTCCCTCGTCCCGGCGCCCGACCGTTCCCTCCCGCGAAGCGGGGTGGCGCGAGCGAGAGCTCCCGGCAAAGCCACCGAACCAGCTCGCGCTTTTCGACGGGCTCGCTGTCGACGCCGAGATAGAGGACTTCGGGACTCTCGACCGTCATGAGGTGGGCGAGCGCCCTCGCCGCGTCCTCGACGTGGATGAGGTTCGAGATCTCGTCGGGGTCGATGGCAAAGGCCTCATCGCCCGAGCGGATCCGCTCGAGCCAGTAGGATCGGCCCGGCCCGTAGATCCCGGAAAGGCGGAGGACGACCGAAGGCCACGAAGCCTTCTCGACCAGCCGTTCTCCCTCGAGGAGCCTTCGCGCCGAGAAATGACTCGACCCCGTCGGCGAGCTCTCGTCGACCCAGGCGCCGTCGTTCTGCTCGTAGACCCCGGTGCTGGAGACGAAGAGAAAGCGCGCGAGCGCGTCACCGCGATCGTCGAGGGCTCGAATGAGATTCGCCGGGCCGGTCACGTAAGCCTCCCGGTAGCGCTCGTCGTCGCGGCCGTCCGCCGACGCCATGTAGACGACGTAGTCGAGCCGCGGGGGAAGCCCGTGGAGAGAATCCAGATCGGAGAGGTCTGCCTTCACCCCAAAGACGCCCGGGAGCATCCTCGGGCGTCGGCTGAGGCCGAAGACTTCGTGTCCGGCGCGAAGGAGCTCCGAAGACAAACACCTTCCGAGATAGCCGAAGCCGGCGATGAGCACGCGCGACATTCCTAATGCGCGCTCGATTCTTCCACAGGAGTAGTCCGCGTGACGGGCTCGGCCAGGCCGCTCGCCGCGGGGCGAGGCTCGAAGAGATAGTGAGAGACGGTCCACTCGTTTCCCCGGCGATAACCCCAGAGCTCCGAACAGGCCATGAAGAAGACCCGCCAGCGCACGAGCCAGCGCTTGGCTTCCCCGCGTCCGTAGACCGCTTCGAAGATGCCGAGCGCCTCCTTGCGGTGGCGGTCCAGGTTTCCGAGCCACGCCTCGGCGGTCTTCTGATAGTGCGCTCCCGAAAGCGTCCAGTCCGATAGCAGCCGCACGTCGTCCTGAAAATGAAGCAGCAAGTCGTGGGACGGCATCGTTCCCCCGGTGAAGAAGTGACGCCCCATCCAGTCGTCCGCCCCGTCGGTCGCGAACGGGTAAGCGAACCGCTGGTGGGTGAAGATGTGCACGAAGAGCTTGCCCTCGGGCCGGAGCCAGCTCGAAATCTTCCGGAGAAGCGCGGAATAGTTCCGCATGTGCTCGAACATCTCGATCGAAAGCACGCGGTCGAAGCGCCGATCGGTCTCGAAGAGGTTCACGTCCGCGGTGAGGACGTCGACGTTGTCGAGCCCGCGCTCGAGGGCGCGAGCCTCGATGAATCGTCTCTGAGGGGCGGAGTTCGAAACGGCGAGGATAGGACTTCCGGGATACCTCTCGGCGAGCGACAGCGTGAGAGACCCCCAGCCGCATCCGAGGTCGAGGATCTCCATTCCGTCTTCGATCCGGGCGCGCTCGGAATACAGGCGCAGCATCGCGTCTTCCGCTTCGTCGAGCCCGTCGATTCCATCGGGCCAGTAACCGGAGCTGTACTTGAGGCGCTTTCCCAGAACGAGCTGGAAGAACTCGGGCGGGACTTCGTAGTGCTGCTCGTTGGCTTTCCTGGTATCGACGGCGATAGCGCTCTCGCGAAGCGCGCGGAGGACCTCTCGAAAGCGCTCTTTTCGCCCTTCGATGCCGCCGCGCCCCTGCTCCGTCAGCCGATTTCGAAGGATCCTCCGGATCCCCATCCGAATGAAGGCGTCGGGTACGAGACCGGTGTCGAGGAGACGGAACGCATTCCGCCAGGTCACGAGGAAGCCTCTTTCCGAGGAAACCAGGGCACGAAGGCGCTCGTCGTTTGCTGATAGCGGCGGTAGTCGTCGCCCCGGCTTCGAAGCGCCCTCTCCTCCGTCGGAGGGATGCCCGTCACGCGGAGGATGAGAAAGAGCATGAGGAGCGGGCTCGCGAGGGCCATCCACCCGTAGGGCGCGCCGAGGGCCGCTACCGCATAGCCGACCCAGATGAGCCACTCGAAAAAATAGTTCGGGTGCCGTGAGTAGCGCCAGAGACCTGCGCGACAGGTCTTTCCCTTCATGGCGGGATCGCGGCGATGCCGGGCGAGCTCGCGATCGGCGACGCTCTCGAGAACGAGCGCGAGCCCGGCAAGGGCGAAGCCCAGGATCTCGAAAGAGTGGATCGCGGAACTTTCGTCGAAGGCGATGAGGAGAAACGGGAGCGAGAGCAGGACGACGAGGGCGCCCTGGGCCTGGTAGAAGAAAAAGAAGAACCGGTGGGCGCGCTCCTTCCAGTTCGCCCGGATCTCCTGGTAGCGGCCGTCTTCGCCCGCGCCGCGATGACGGAGAACGATGTAGACGGCGAGGCGAAACGCCCAGGCGCCGACGAGGACACCCATCCAGAGGCGGCGCTCGAAGAGCCCCGGCCCTCGAAACGCGTAGAAAAGAGCGACGCCCCCCAGGCTCGCCGCCCAGCCGGCGTCGACGAGGCTCGCGTCGTTCTGCCGGAGCTCGACGAGCCACAGGACCAAGAAAACGACCGCGACGAGGACCCACCCTTCTAGCGCTATTGAAACCATTAATTTAGCAAAAGTCTGATTTATTATATTGACAATGTCAAGTATCCTGTCTAAATTATCAGTTGCATGGGCCATCTGAGGGGTGTCAGGCAACGTATTTAGGGGGCGAAGGGTGGGTTTGGAGTCATGAAGATCGCGATCGTCGGGGGAGGGATCTCCGGCCTCAGCGCTGCTTATCTCCTATCGAGGGTCCACGAGGTGACCCTCTTCGAAGCGTCGAAGCGGCTGGGCGGACATACCTACACCGTTCCCGTCGAGACCGAGAACGGCCCGGTCCCCGTCGACATGGGATTCATCGTGTTCAACGAGCGGAACTATCCCAACTTCGTGCGGCTTCTTCGAGAGCTCGGAGTGGAATCCCAGCCGAGCGAGATGAGCTTTTCCGTCCGCTCGGAGGCTACCGGGCTCGAGTACCGGTCGACCTCACTCGATACTCTCTTCGCCCAGAGACGAAACCTCGTCTCGCCCTCGTTCCATCTCATGCTTCGCGACATCGTCCGGTTCAACCGCAGAAGCCGCGAGCTTCTGAAGAACGGAAACGGCCCCGGGCCGACGCTCGAGGAGTACGTGAGAGCAGGCCGGTACTCACGACGCTTCTGGGAGGAGTACCTCGTTCCCATGGGCTCGGCAGTCTGGTCGGCAGCACCCGAGAACATGGGTCGATTTCCGGCGAGCTTGCTCGTCCGCTTCTTCGCGAACCACGGGTTCCTCGATTCGAAGGATGGGCTTCCCTGGCGCACGGTCCGAGGGGGCTCTCAGAGCTACCTGCGGCGTATCGTCCTCCCTTTCGCCGATCGGGTCCGACTCGCTACTCCCGTCCGGGAGATTCGGCGGCATCCCGACCGGGTCACCGTCGCGACCGAGGGGGGCACCCAATCGTTCGACCACGTGGTGATTGCCGCCCACAGCGATCAAGCTCTCGCGATGCTGAAGGACCCTGCCGAGTCAGAGAGAGAGCTTCTGGGAAAAATCCCCTATCAGGCGAACGACACCGTGCTCCACACCGACCGGAGCCTCCTTCCGCGAAACCGCCGGGCATGGGCAAGCTGGAACTACGTCGTTCCCGAGGCTCCGGGGTCGCGTCCTCGAGTGACCTACTACTCCAACCGGCTCCAAAGCCTCGGTGATTCGCCCGACTTTTGCGTGAGCCTCAACCAGACCGAAGAGATTCGTCCCGGCCGAATCCTGGAGCGCGTCGAGTTTCACCATCCGATCTATACTCGCGCCGCACTCGACGCGCACTCGCGCGCATCCGAGGTGAGTGGCCGCAACCGCACGTCCTATTGCGGGGCGTACTGGGGTTATGGTTTTCACGAGGACGGGGTGAAGAGCGCGCTCGAAGCCGTGGCGCCTTTCGGAGTCGCCCTCTGATGGAAAGCTGCATCTACGAAGGGTGGCTTCGCCACCGGCGGTTCGAGGGAGCGGAGAACCGATTCCGCTACCCCCTCTTCATGCTCTACCTGGATCTCGCGGAGCTCCCGGAGGTCTTCGGAAATCGCTGGCTCTGGTCGGCGGAGAGACCCGCCGTAGCCCGCTTTCGGCGCGCCGATCACCTGGGCTCGCCGGACGAGCCGCTCGATCGCTCGGTTCGAAGGCTCGTGGCGGAGCGCTCCGGGATCGAGCTCCGTGGACCGATACGGCTCCTCACCCATCTCGCCTACTTCGGGTATCGGTTCAACCCGGTGAGCTTCTACTACGCCTACGAAGAAGACGGACGAACCCTTTCCACTATCGTGGCCGAACTCAACAACACTCCCTGGGGCGAGCAGCACTGTTACGTTCTCGCCGGAGGGGAGAAGAACGTCTCCGGAAGCGTTCGACGATATCAGCTCGATAAGGAGTTCCACGTCTCTCCCTTCATGCCCATGGACATGCGTTACCGCTGGCGCTTCTCCGTTCCCGGCGAGAGGCTCGCGGTGCACATGGAGAACTACAGCGGCGAGCGTCGGGTCTTCGACGCCACCCTGCGGATGGAGCGGGAAGCGCTCACGACTTTTTCTTTGAACAGAAGGCTCGTCACCTATCCCTGGATGACGCTCCAGGTCGTCTCCCGCATCTACTGGCAGGCGTTCAAGCTCTGGTGGAAGCACGCCCCTTACTACCCCCATCCGCAATCGGAGCGACCGCGGGGAGAGGTCCTACCCCGATGAAGGACACTCTCGCCGTTCCCGAGGGCGGGTTGAGCCCGGCGACCGCGGCGGGCGGCCTCGTCGACCGGCTCGCTCGCGGCATCGTCCATCGTTCTTTCCGTCTTCTTCGCCGGGGCCGCGTTCGGTTGATCGACGGCGACGCCGTCTACGATTTCGGCCCTCCTCACGAAGCGCCGTCGGCGACGATTTCGGTGCACGAGCCGGGTGCGTACCGAGCGATTCTCTTAGGGGGCACGATCGGAGCGGCCGAGGCTTACATGGACGGTCTGTGGTCCT
>CAZKNR010000283.1:0-2236 GCA_964553925.1 uncultured Acidobacteriota bacterium | reverse complement strand
AGAAGAAGAGCGACACCCCCGTACCAGCGAAGCGAGAACCGGAGGAGACCCGCGAGTCGCGAGAGCGCCCGCGCCCGCTCCTGGGAATCCGTTGACGTCGTCTTCGCCCACTCGTGGCTCACGAACTGCTGCAGGAGCTCTCCGAAGCCGAGCTCGACGAACGTCTGGAGCGTGAGGAGGCTCAGGAACGTGAAGTAGTAGCCCTGGAGCTCGGGGGTGAAGAAGGCGGCTACGAGCACCGCCGTGAGAAGACCCGCGGCGCTTCCCCAGAGGCGGTTGGCCATGGCGTAAAGAGCAGCGCGCTCGATCATGCGGTCATTCTGCTCGTCATGCTCATCAGGTCGATCGCGAGCTCCGCGACTTCCCGCGGAGCGCGCTCCGTGAGGCCGAGAGAGACCGAGCGCTCGCCGAGAGGACGCGCCCTGTCGGCACGGCCCGAGCCGAAGAGCGCGAGCGTCGGAACTCCCGAGACCCAGCTCATGTGCATGAGCCCGGAGTCTTCGGAGAGCACCAGGTCGGCCTTTCGCACCAGACCGAAAGCCTCGTCGGGAGTGGTGCGGCCCACGAGATCGACGAGGCTGTCCTTCAGCTCCGCGCGCAGGTACTCCGCCTTCCCGCGCATTCCCGGAAGGCCGAGGACGAGGAACTTCACCGGACGGGAGTCAAGCTCCTGAAACTCCCGCGCGAAACGGACGTAGCTCGCGAGAGGCCAATTGCGCGAGGGAAACGCCCCCGCAGGGTTAAGGATCACAAGCCGATCCTCGGGGCGGAAACCCGAGCTTCGAAGGAGATCCACCGCTGCGGTCTCATTTCGCGGGCGAAGATCGGTGTCGATGCCCACGGGACCGAGACCGGACTCCTCGATGGCGAGACGGGTTCGTTCGCCCGCGGGAAGGGGGCTCACCTTGTCGAAGAGGCATCGTCTCTCGGGACGAAGGGCGAGCGTCACGAAACGGCTGAGCTCGTTGTTCTGGAGATCGAGCACCGCGTCGTAGCCGCGCACGAGAAGCCGCGGCAAGAGGAGCGCGGTCGAGAGGCACTGCCGCTTGAAGCTCCTGCCTCCGCCGATCGCGAAGACCCGCGAGAAGAGCGCGAGGCTGCGTGGAATCGGAGCGGCCTCTTTCCCCGTCAGCAGATCCAGGTCCGCTTCGGGAATGCGGCGCTTCAAGGAGTTGAGATAGGGAAGCGTGATGACGACGTCCCCCGTCGCCTGGAGCCGGATGGCGAGGATCTTGAGTCTCACAGGGAAGCCTCGCCACGAATCACGGCCGAGGAGGCGCCGAGGAGAGTGAAGACCGCGAGGTAGATCGGGGTGAAGGCGAGAAGGTAGTCGAAGACTCCATGGACCAGAAAGCCGGCGAGGCTCGCCGCGAGAGTCGCGGCCTCGAGAGCGAAGGGACCGGCCGTCGCGCGCTTCCTCAGCCCGGAGAGCGCCCTCACGACGAGGAAACCGAAAGCGAGAAAGCCCGCGAGGCCCACGGTCGCGAGGAGCTCCAGGTAGAGACTGTTCGAGAATATCCGTGTGTCCCAGACGGCATGCCCGGAGACGGGTCCGTAGAGCCAACGAAAGTTGTCGGGGCCGGCCCCAAACAGTGGATGCGCGCGGAAGAGCGAGAGGGCGATTCTCCAGAGCTCCGCTCTTCCGGGCCTCCAGGATCTCTCGGCGATGACGCGGCGGATGTCCTGAGGGGCAGCGGTTAACGCCGCCTTCGCGCCGCCCACCACCACGTTCACCGGCGCGCCGAGTCCGACCTTGTCCGAAAACCAGGTCGTGTGCTCGTGCACCATGTCCCAGATGAGGACGTAGCTTCCGGGCTCTCCCGGAGCCCGCACCGTCGCGGCGACGTCGAGGGTATCGCCGGGCTTCAGCGGCTCGTCGAGCCGCGTGCGCTCGCCTTCGAGTGCTACGGGCCGCACCGAGTCCCGGGAGAGCTGGAACCACCGGTAGGAGAGATGAAAGGGGTTCTGCCCCTTCGAGCCCCAGGTGAGCTTTCCCGAATTCGAGACGCGCACGCCGGTCTTCACGAGCTCCCGCGGCTCGAGCTCGAGGTCCGTGGTGCGGGGCTCGATGCGGGCTTGGTACCAGCTTTGATCTCCCTCGCTCGACGCGCGCCACCGGAAACTCGGCTCGAAGGCGAAAAACGCCGCGGCGATGAGGAAGAGCCCCGCTTCGAGCCGCAGAAGGGGCCGCGACCGGACGAGCGCCCAGAGCGTGACGCTCGACGCAGCCGCTCCC
>CAZKNR010000282.1:0-34971 GCA_964553925.1 uncultured Acidobacteriota bacterium | reverse complement strand
TCATACGAAGCGGCGGCGCCGGGGGCGGCAAGGGCCGCGGCCACAACGTCCAAAGCGTCACTCCCAGTGCCAGCCCCGCCGCGCCAGCGAGGGAGAGCTTCAGGGCCGACGCAGCACGCCCACCGGAACTTGCGTTGTCCGGTGCTCCCGCAGCCGGTTCCTCGAGCGCGATTCGCGCTTCCCCGATCGCCTGCAGCCGTTTTTTCGGATCCTTCGTCAAACAGCGGGTCAGAAGCCCGCGCACCCACACCGGAAGCCCCGTCGGAAGAGCGCTCCAATCCGGCTCCTTCGTCAACACGTGAGCGAGAGTCTCGGAGACGTCTTCGCCGTCAAACGCGCGCCTCGCCGTCAACATCTCGTAGAGCACCACACCGAATGCCCACACGTCCGCACGCCGATCCGCGGACTTCCCCTTCGCCTGCTCCGGGCTCATGTACGCCGCCGTCCCCAGAAGAACCCCCGCCTGCGTGGCTCGCGTCAACGTAGGCGAGTTGCTCTCCTCGACCGGTGAGGATTCGACTTCGAGCGCCTTCGCCAGACCGAAGTCGAGGATCTTCACGTCCCCGTCCTTCGTTAGCTTGACGTTCGCCGGCTTGAGGTCCCGATGGATGACCGCCTTCTCGTGAGCCGCCTCGAGTCCCAGCGCGATCTGGGTGGCGATGCGGAGCGTCTCTTCCAGCGGAATCGGACCGGAAGCGATCCGCTCGGCGAGCGTCGGACCTTCGACCAGCTCCAGCACGAGCGCCCGTACGCCGTCTGCTTCCTCAACTCCATAGATCGCGGCAACGTTCGGGTGATTCAACGACGCCAGAACTTGAGCCTCGCGCTCGAAGCGCTTCATGCGCTCTTCGTCTCGCGCGAACGCTTCAGGGAGCACTTTGATCGCCACCTCGCGCTTCAACTTCGTGTCGGAAGCGCGATAAACCTCTCCATCCCCCCGGCACCCAAAGGGCCCAGGATCTCGTAGGAGCCGAGACGTGTTCCGGAGGTGAGGGTCATGACGTTCTGCTCTTCGGGAAGCGGAGGGAATTCTATCCGCGGCGAAATTCGGGTGCAAAGAGAATAAGATAGAGCCAGCCGACTTGGACGGGACGTCGCGGTCAACGTGCTGCCCGAATCATTCTCGGAGGACCGCGCGCGGCTGAAGCGCTTCGAGTAGGAAGCTCGTGCAGTTGCACTGAACCATCCGTACAGCCCTACCAGCGTAGCGTATTATGGATTTATGAAGTTTACTGTGGTCCTGGCCCCTGAAGCGCGCGGTGGTTTCTCCGCGATTTGCCGGGCCCTCCCTGGCTGCATTTCTGAAGGCGACTCTCGGGAGGACACTCTGGCGAACATTCGAGAGGCCATCGTCCTTTGCCTCGAAGTGCGCAAGCAGGAAGGTCATCCGGGACCGGTCGAGACGCCGGAGCTCTTGGCTGAGGAGATCCGGGCCTGCCTCAAAGACCGTGCTGCAGAAGGCTTGCCTCTTACGATTGAGACTCAGGTCGTGGACGTGGCAGCAGAAGTCGCTGCCTGATGGCCTCGCTTCCGGCGGTCTCCGGTCGTGAAGTCGTCGCGGCCTTCCAGAAAGCCGGGTTCGTGCTTCAGCGCCAGCGTGGAAGCCACCTCATCCTGACAAAGCCCGGTCATCCTCTGACGCTTTCCGTGCCCGACTGCGAGTTGAAACCCGGCACGTTGCGTGCCTGATTCGGAAAGCGGGCTTGACTGTAGAGGGCTTCCTGACACTCCTTTGATTGAGGCGCTTGGAATCTTGAGTCGGCGCGGAGTCAAAACTGCAGGGAAGGCGTAGGACCTAGACTCCTCGGAAAATCTCTCGATGACACGCCGGAAGGTGAGGTTCGAGTCCTGCGCCTTCGCTCGGGACCCGGCTCGGGCCCTACAAGATCCGCTTGATTGCCCTCACCTCGACCCCTCCGCCGGCGCGATCCGGCGGAGGTAGTCGAAGAAGTTGAGGATGAAGACCACCTTGTCCTGCTTGATTTCAGAATGCGCTTTCGGGGCCCTGATCACCGCGAAACGCCGTCCGTCCGGGTGCAGGTCGAGAAACCGGGTGTTCGGCGGGGCCGCGAAGCGTCCCTCGGACCAGATTTGCGGGTTCTCGGCGCGAAACTTGTCTCCGTCATCGGTGTAGGACGCGACCATGATTCTCTGATCCGCTAGTTGGTAGAAGTAGAGCTCGCGTCCGGTCCGAGACCACATCGGGAGGTTGCCCCCGTCGATTGAGACTTGCCACCTCCCGCCCGGGCCAGGGAAGGGACGCACGTACACCTCGAGTCTCCCCGACTCATTCGAGTCGTACGCCAGCCATCGCCCATCGGGAGAAAACTCCGGATTGAATTCCCTGAAGGGTGCATTCTGGAAAACAGTGGGTTCCCCCGGCTTCCACCCCGAGTCCTCGCTTCCCTCCACCTCCAGGATCATGACGTCGAACGTGCTCGTCTGCGGGCTGAACTCGGAAAACGCCAGGAACTTCCCGCTCGGGTGCCACGATGCGGGGTGCTGCATATTCTTGCTTTCGGTCAGGCGCTCCGCATCTCCCGTCCCATCGGCCCACTGCCAGTAGAGGTTCGGCGTCCCTTTGTCCGCCCGCCGCGAGGCGAAAGCGATGCGGCGCCCATCGGGGGTCCAGACCGGCCTCGTGTCCTCGCCGGGATCGAACGTCAGCCGGGAAAACGTGTCGCGACCCCATTCGTACACCCAAACGTCCGACTGACTGCCATCGCGGAGGTCCACGGCGAGCCGGCGTCCGTCGGGGGAGAAGCGGAGGTCGCCGTAGGCCGAAGGCACGTCCCGGAGGGGTTCTGTCTTCCCGGCCCTGTCCATCCAGTCGATCGAGAATTCCGCGTCGACGCTTCCTCCCGGCAAGTAGACCAAAGCACCCCGGTCCGAATGGGCGAATTGCGCGCCCGCGAACCCCGCGTCGCTCATCACGCCCTCGAGCGCGGGCGTGGGCTCTCCGGTCACCTCCAGGCGGTCGAGGTCGAAGGCGGCCGCGAACAGCGTCCCGTCGTGGATGTAGACGAGATGGCCGCTCGGAAGATAGCGGCCATGGTATCCGCCACGCGAAAGGATCTTCTTCGGACCGCCCGGAAGTGACTGCGCCACGATCGCCGCGTCTTCAAAGTTGCCTCTGGCTCCGGCGGTGTAGACGACGACTCTTCCTCCCGCCAGAACCTGCGGCCAGCGGTGCGTCACCTCCCCCGCGTTCGAGTCGGGTTTCGTCAGGACTTCCGGCGCTCCTCCCGCCGACGACACGCGCGACAGGCCCCCCTGGCCGCTGGGTGTGAAGACGATCGCTCCGTCCTCGCCCCAGCTCCCACCGCGTTCGTCGGGCGCTTCACAGAGTGTGACGGTGGCGCCGCCTTTGACCGCGATCTTCTTCAGCTTCCGTTCGGCGAAGAAAGCGATCCACTGGCCGTCCGGCGAGAAGAACGGATTGCGGGCGCCTTCCGTCCCCGGAAGGGGCGAGGCCTGGAGCTCCTCGAGGCGACGCACGTAAAGCTGTGGCAGAGCATCCGGGCCTTTCTCCGCGACGAATGCGAGGAGAGCACCGTCGGGCGAGAGGACTGCGGCGGGTCCTGCCTGATCGCCCATCACCAGCGAGGCGTCCGCGCCCAGCTCGGCGCTCAGACGAAGCGGCGGCGCAGAGGGCGGTTCCGGCCGCGGCCAAAACGCCCCGAACATCGCTCCCACTCCCAACGCCATCACTGCTCCGAAGATCCACGGAGCCAGGCTTCGCTTGCCGGCTGGGGCCATCGCGGCTTCAGGCGCTGCTGTCGCTTCCTCGATCTCGATCCGCACGTCCGCCGCGTGGTGAAGTCTTCGCGTCGGATCCTTCTGAAGACACCGCTTCAGGAGCGTCCGCAGCGGAAACGGCGTCCCTGGCGGAACCGCTTCCCACTCCGGCTCGTTCTTCAGAATGGCCGCGAGAACGTCCGTCACCGTCTCTCCGGGGAAGGCCTTTTTTCCCGTGAGCGACTCGTACATCACCGCCCCGAGGGCCCAGATGTCGGTGCGCGCGTCCACCTTCTTTCCCCGCGCCTGCTCCGGGCTCATGTACGACGCCGTCCCCAGGATCACTCCCGCCCGCGTCGCCCCGTAGGTGTTCGTCGGCGATTCCGAAATCCCCCCCTCGCGCGGCTCGTCGTCCAATGCTTTCGCGAGACCGAAATCCAGGACCTTGACCTTTCCTTCCGGAGTCACCATCACGTTCGCCGGCTTCAGGTCCCGGTGCACCATCCCTTTGTCATGGGCCGCCTCCAGAGCCTCCGCGATTTGACGAAACAACGGAAGCGCTTCCTCGAGAGGAATCGGCCCTCGCGTCAAGCGCTCGGCGAGGCTTTCCCCCGGAACCAGCTCCATCGCCAGGAAGGGAACGCCGTCGACTCGCTCGAGCCCATAGAGCACCGCGATATGAGGATGGTTGAGCGATGCGAGCAGATGCGCCTCACGCTCGAACCGCGAAAGCCTCTCGGGATCCGTGGCGAGCACTCCCGGGAGCGCCTTGATCGCGACCTCCCGGCCGAGAGTGGTGTCGAGGGCGCGATAGACCTCGCCCATCCCGCCTCGCCCGATGAGGGATGCGACCTTGTAGCGGCCGAGAACGGCGCCGGGCTGGACGACCATAGTGTGTGCGCCGATTCTAGAACGGAACCGCTCGTCGAAGCACGACTATCGCCCCATCGCCTTTCGCTTCCACAACTCCCAGGACCTCTCGAGACTTGCCTCTTCTCTCGCCATGATCTTGCGAGCTTCCTCGGGGTCGATATACGTGATGTTCCCCCCGAGCGCCATCGCCTGGGCTTGGAATTTCGCGTTCAATTCCATGTGGATGGCACGGCGGACGACCAGGGGTAACGAAGGTCCCACGACGACCGCGCCGTGGCCGCGCATGAGGAGCGCGTTCTTGTTCGAAAGAGTCTGAGCCAGCGCGCGGCCGAGAGTCGGGTCCTTGATGAGCATGTCCGTCATTCCCGCGGCGTCGCGAATCTCGAAGACGGGGACACCCGCAACCATGAACGCAGCCGATTGGAAGATGGGGCGAAGGGGCACCCCGGTCACCCCGAAGGGGATCAGCGACGGGGCGTGGTTGTGGCAGACGGCCTTGACGTCCGGCCGCAACTTATAGATCTCGCCGTGGATGAACCGCTCGAGGTACAACGGGCGATCCTTGGGATCGACAGGGTTACTGTCGAGGTCGTACTCCATGACGTCGTCCGCGGAAACGAGCTCCGGGGCTCGTGACCGCGAAAGGAGATACCGGTTCGGGTCGCGATCGTGCCGTGCGCTCACGTGTCCGAGCGTGTCGAGGACACCTTCGTTCACGAGAATGCGGTTCGCGGCCACCAGGTCTTCGACCAGCGTCGGGCTGGGAGTTCCTGCGGACGCCGGAGCTTGCATCGCTGCGGCGGCCCGCGTCACCAGCATCGCTCCGCCGGTCACGAACGCTCGCCTCGTCGTCTGCGTCAAGTCTACCTCCTCGGTTCGCGCCTCACCTCGACTCCTGCACCGGCGCGATCTGGCGCAGGTAGTCGAAGAAGTTGAGGATGAGAACCACGTGGCCCTGGGTGTCCGCCGTTTCCGGCGCCTTGACCACCGCGAAACGCTGGCCGTCCGGGTGCAGGTCGAAGCTCCCGTCGATCGAGAGCCGTCCTTCGGACCAGAGCCGCGCCTTCTCTGCGCGGAACCTGTCCCCGTCAACGGTGTAGGGGGTTACCATTAATCTCTGGTCTTCCGCGAGGTAGAAGAGCTCGCGACGAATCCGAGACCAGATCGGGAAATTTCCGCCGCTGGTGGAGACTTGCCACTTCCCCCCCGGTCCCGGGAACGGACGCACGTACACCTCGAATTCCCCCGATTCCCTCGACATGTACGCCAGCCATCGTCCATCGGGAGAAAACGCCGGATTGTTTTCGACGAAGGGTTCATTCAGAAAGACCGTGGGGTTCCCCGGCTTCCATCCCGAGTCCTCGCTCCCCTCCATGGGTAGGATCATGATGTCGGGCGCGTTCCTCTGCCGGTTGATCTCGGAAAACGCGAGGAACTTCCCAGTGGGGTGCCACGATCCGGGCCACTGGAAGTTGTTGCTCACGGTCAGGCGCTCGGCATCTCCTGTCCCATCCGCCCGCTGCCAGTAGAGATTCCGCGTCCCTTTGTCCGCCCGGTCCGAGGCGAAGGCGATGCGGCGCCCATCCGGGGTCCAGACCGGCACCGTGTCCCTGCCGGGATCGAACGTCAGGCGGGAAAAAGTGTCGCGACCCCATTCGTACACCCAAACGTCGCTCTGGTCGCGTTCGCGGATATCCACGGCGAGCCGGCGGCCGTCAGGTGAGAAGCGCAGGCCTAAGTAGTCGCCAGGCACGGACAGGAGCGGTTCGGTCTTCCCCGCGCTATCCATCCAGTCGATCGAAAACTCCGTGTCGCGGCTCTCTCCCGGCACGTACACCAAAGCTCCTCGGTCCGAAGAGGCAAACTGGGCCACGGCAGTGGTCATGCTGCTCGTGACACCCTCCACCGCGGGCGCGGGCGGGCCAGTCACCTCCAATCGGCCGAGGTCGAAGGCGGCCGCGAAGAGCGTCCCCTCGTGGATGTAGACGAGGTGGCCGCTCGGAAGATAGCGGCCATGGTAACCGCCTTGCAGAAGAATCTTCTTCGGACCGCTCGGAAGAGGCTGCGCCACGATCGTCGCGTCGTCGTAGCTGCCCGTGTTGGCGGAGACGGTGTAGAGCACCCTATCTCCAGGTAGCATCTGAGGCCAGTGGTGCCCAACCTCTCCCGCGGCCGAGTCGGGTCTCGTCAGGACTGCCGGCGTTCCTCCCGCCGACGATACCCGAGAGAGGCCCGTCCCATTGGCCGCAAAGACAATCGTTTCGTCCTCGGCCCAGGTTCCACCGCGGTCCCCCTGCGCCTCGCAGAGTGTGACGGCGGCGCCGCCGGTCACGGCGACCTTTTTCAGATTCCCTTCGGCGAAAAAGGCGACCCATTGGCCGTCGTGAGAGAAGAACGGACTCCGTGCGCCTTCCGTCCCTGCAACGGACGCGGCCTCGAGCTCGTCGAGACGCCGCACGTAGAGCTGTCGCGGAGCACCGGGGCCCCTCCGCGCGACGAACACGAGGAGAGCGCCGTCGGGCGAGAGGTCGGCCGACCGTCCTGCATCCAGACTCGTCACGAGCGATGCGTCCGCGCCCAGCTCGGCGCTCAGGCGAAGCGGCGGCGCCGGGGGGGGTCGCGGCCAAAATGCCCCAAGCGTCGCTCCGAGCGCCAGCACAGTCGCGCCGGCCAACGCGAGTCGCCATGTCGATGCGGTACGCGCACCAGCGACGGCGCTCTCCGGCGCTCTCTCCATGGCGTCTTCGATTGCGATCCGAGCTTCCCCGATCGCCTGGAGCCGTTTTTTCGGATCCTTCTTCAGGCAGCGCGCGAGGAGCCCACGCACCCACACCGGAAGTCCCGCTGGAAGAGCGCTCCAATCCGGCTCCTTCGTCAAAACATGCGCGAGAGTCTCGGACACGTCTTCGCCGTCAAACGCGCGCCTCCCCGCCAGCATCTCGTAGAGCACCACACCGAACGCCCACACGTCCGCCCGCCGGTCCGCGGACTTCCCCTTCGCCTGCTCCGGGCTCATGTACGAGGCCGTCCCCAGAAGAACGCCCGCCTGGGTGGCGCGCGTCAACGTGGGTGAGTTGGTGTCCTCGACCGGAGGCGACTCGACCTCGAGCGCCTTCGCCAAACCGAAGTCGAGGATCTTCACGTCCCCGTCCTTCGTGAGCTTGACGTTCGCGGGCTTCAGGTCGCGATGGATGACCGCCTTCTCATGCGCCGCCTCCAGTCCATGCGCGATCTGGGTGGCGATGCGGATCGCTTCTTCGACCGGAATCCGGCCTCCGGCGATGCGCTCCGCGAGCGTCGGCCCTTCGACTAGCTCCAATATCAACGCCCGAACCCCGTCCGCCTCCTCGAGCCCATAGATCGCGGCGACGTTCGGGTGATTCAGCGACGCGAGAACCAGCGCCTCGCGCTCGAAGCGCTTCATGCGCTCCTCGTCCCGCGCGAACGCTTCGGGGAGCACTTTGATCGCGACCTCCCGCTTCAGCTTCGTATCGGATGCACGATAGACCTCGCCCATCCCCCCCACGCCCAGCGGGCCCAGCACCTCGCAGGAGCCGAGACGCGTGCCGGAGGTGAGGGTCATATCGTTCTGCTCTTCGGGAAGCGGAGGAGATTCTATCCGCCGCTAAATGCGGGAGCCACGAGAACAGGATAGGGCCCACGCACTTCCCGGGAAAGTCAGCTCGGACCTTACCAGATCGTCTCGCGGTCGGCGCCGGCGCGATGGGCGGAGTCTACCAATCTCTCAGATCTGCCGCCCTTCGGCTGGCGAAACACTCCGTGGGAAATGGCGATAAACTCGAGGTGTCGAGCCACCTCAGGGCCTCGGCTTGATGTACTCGATGGGGTAAGAAGAAGACCTCTCACGACACGTCCATCGACATCGATGTCCGTGAGCAAGGGAAAATAGCCAGGCACTTATTCTTTGGGGCGCCAGCCTACCGGTTTCGCAATGTGACGGTCCTCGGGCGCGGGCTCATCTGGGGGATGGCCACCATGGCGCTGGACGTACTCCTCCCACTGTCGGTCGAGCTCCTCGGTGAACGACTCTTCCTCAGAGGGCTCGTGGAGCACGGACTCGATTTCGTCCTTTCGCGCGTGGTAGTACGACAACGCCGCGTGAACCTGAGCAAGATTCAACTGAGGATACTCTTCTTGGATTCTTTCGGGTGTGTAGCCACGTCGGTAGAAGAACACGATATCCGCGACCGCTACACGTGTGCCTTCGATACATGCCTTGCCACATCGGACTTTGGGGTCCTTGGTGATGTACGAGTAAACGGTGGTCGCCGTCGTTGCCATGACGCTCCTAGTATACCGCTCGCCCGCGCGGATGGCTCTTCAGGACCCACACGTCCGCTCGCCTGTCCGCGGACTTCCCCTTCGCCTGCTCGGGGCTCCAATCCGAACCACCGAGACGTCGAAGACCTGACTTGGGATGCGGTCGAGCAGGCAATCCTAGCGCTCGATTAGCATTACCGGCAGCGCACTCAGCTTGTCCTGGATCGCCGGGGCGCTTAGGGTTTCCTGAAGAGCTCTTCTAGCGGGACCACGATTCTCGGACTTTCCGTGCGCAGAGCGTCCTTCACTTCCTGACTCGCCTCGGAGGCATGGACGTACGCCTGCTTCGTCCTCGGGTCGATGACCCACACGTAGCGCACTCCGAAGGAGAGATAGTCATTGATGCGTTCCTGCATCTCCGACATCCGGTCGTCTTTCGAGAGAATCTCGACGCACAGGAACGGGGGAGTGGTGAAGATCTGCTCCTGCGGTTCTTCTCCGGTGACGATGCAAATGTCGGGAACCCGGAATCGTGTCGGCTTGACTTGGACGCGCTGCTCTGGAAACACGTGAATGCCGAGCTCGTCGCGCCTAATATAAAGGTAGGCGCTGAGAATCATCTGAAGTTTGCTATGGTCCTTCTCCCCCACATTTCGCTCCAGGAGCTCTCCGTCGACATACTCCCGGTCGGGACGAAAGCTTTTCGAGATGTATTCTTCGACCGGGACCAGCGTGCTGCGCTCCATGGCTCAAGCATACGCTACGATCTTAGGGCCCTCAACCGGGAACAGACTAGAACGGAAACCCTCGTCGAAGCGCGGCTATTTCGCCATGGCCTTTCGCTCCCACGACTCCCAGGACTTCTCGAGGCCAGCCTCTTCTCTCACAAGATCTTGCGAGCTTCCTCGGGATCGAGATAGGTGATGTTCCCGCCGAGCGCCATCGCCTGGGCCTGGAATTTCGCGTTCAATTCCATGTGGATGGTACGGCGGACGACCAGGGGCAATGTAGGTCCCTCTCTTTCTCATGATGGAAGACCCGTCCTGGTCGATCCTCGATGCATCCTATCAAAGGAGCGCCCTCGACCGAAGAGTGTCACAAGCCGCCCCGCCCAACGATGGGGGTTCCCCGGCGGCCGATCTGCATCCGCCATCACCTCGACCCTTGCGCCGGCGCAATCTGGCGGAGGTAGTCGAAGAAATTGAGGATGAAGACGACCTTGTCCTTCTTGATTTCAGACTGCGCTTGCGTTGCCGTGACCACAGCGAAACGCAGGCCGTCCGGGTGCAGGTCGAAGGTGAAGGCGCTCGGCTGGGCGGCGAACCGTCTCTCGGACCAGAGCCGCGCCTTCTCGGCTCGGAACAAGTCCGCGTCAACAGTGTAGGGCGCGACCATGATTCTGTCGTCTAACGCGCGGTAGAAGAGCTCGCGACGGGTCCGAGACCACACCTGGACCCCGCCCCCGTCGGTCGAGACCTGCCACTTCCCACCCGGTCCAGGGAAGGGACGCACATACACCTCGAATCTCCCCGACTCATTCGACATATACGCTAGCCATCGCCCATCGGGAGAAAACCGCGGAACGTTTTCATGAAAGGGTTCGTTCAGGAAGACCGTAGGGTTACCCGGCTTCCATCCCGAGGCCTCACTTCCTTCTATGGGTAAGATCATGATGTCGGGCATGCCTCTCTGCCTGCTCTGCTCGCTAAACGCCAGGAACTTCCCGCTCGGGTGCCACGATCCGGGCCACTGTTGGTTGTCGCTCACCGTCAGGCGCTCCGCATCCCCTGTCCCATCGGCCCGCTGCCAGTAGAGGTTCCGCGTCACTTTGTCCGCCCGTGTGGAAGCGAAGGCAATGCGATGCCCATCCGGCATCCAGACCGGCGTGTCATCCCTGCCAGGATCGAACGTCAAGCGGGACAGTGTGTCGCGATCCCACTCGTAGACCCACACATCCCTCTGGTTACCGTCGCCGATGTCCACGGCGAGCCTATGGCCGTCGGGTGAGAAGCGAGGGCTGGAGTAGTCAGAAGGCACTTCCCGGAGCGGTTCCATCTTCCCTGCACTGTCCAACCAGTGGATCGAAAACTCCGCCGCGAGGCTCTCCCGCGGTACGTACACCAGGACTCCCCGGTCCGAATGAGAAAACCGCGCCCCGGCAGTCACCGAACTGATCGTCACGCCCTCCACCGCGCGCGCGGGCGCTCCGGTCACCTCCAGGCGGCGGAGGTCAAAGGCGGCGGCGAAGAGCGTCCCTTCCCGGATGTAGACGAGATGGCCGCTCGGAAGGTAGCGGCCACGGTATCCGCCTCGCAGGAGGATCTTCTTCGCACCGCCCGGAAGCGGCTGAGCCACGAGCGTCCCGCTATCGATGCCGCCGGTAGCGGTGTAAACCGTGTAAATCACCCCATCCCCTCCAGGCAGCACCTGGGGCCAGCGATGCGACACCTCTCCCGCGACCGAGTCGAGCTTCGTCAGGACTTCCGGCGTTCCTCCCGCCGACGACACGCGCAACAGTCCCACTTCCGCGCCCGGATCGGGCGCGAAGACGATCGTTCCGTCCTCGCTCCAGCTTCCACCGTAGTGGCCTTGCGCCTCGCCGAGTGTGACCGCGCTGCCGCCGGTGACGGCGACCTTCTTCAGTTTCCCGTCCGCGAAGAAGGCGATCCACTGGCTGTCGGGCGAGAAAAACGGATTCCGCGCACCTTCCGTTCCCGAAAGGAGCGAGGCCTCGAGCGCTTCGAGGCGGCGCACGTAGAGCTGTGGTCGAGCCCCAGCGCTCCTCGATGCGACGAACGCCAGGAAGGCGCCGTCTGGTGAGAGAACGGCCGCCTGTCCTTCAGCGTGGGAGTTTCTTTCGAGAGATGCGTCTGCACCCAGCTCTGCGCTGAGCCGGATCGCAGTCGCCGGGGGCGGCGCCGGCCGCAGCCAAAACGCCGCTCCCAGCGCGAGTCCCGCGGCGCCGGTCAGGGCGGGCCAGAAGGAAATCCTCTTCCTCGGCGGGTCCTCGCTCGTGTCTTCGATGGCGATCCGGGCTTCCCCGATCGCCTGCATCCGATTGCGGGGATCCTTCGTCAGGCAGCGCGTGAGTAGCCGGCGCACCCGCGTTGGAAGTCCCGCTGGAAGAGCGCTCCAATCCGGCTCCTTCGTCAAGACGTGAGCGAGAGTCTCGGACACGTCGTCGCCGTCAAACGCGCGTCTCCCCGCCAGCATCTCGTAGAGCACCACACCGAACGCCCACACATCCGCCCGCCGATCCGCGGACTTCCCCTTCGCCTGCTCCGGGCTCATGTACGCCGCCGTCCCCAGAAGAACGCCGGCCTGCGTGGCGCGCGTCAACGTGGGCGAGTTGGTGTCCTCGACCGGAGTCGACTCGACCTCCAGCGCCTTTGCCAGACCGAAGTCGAGGATCTTCACGTCCCCGTCTTTCGTGAGTTTCACGTTCGCCGGCTTGAGGTCGCGAGGGATGATCGCTTTCGCGTGGGCAGCCTCCAGTCCCAGCGCGATCTGGATGGCGATGCGGATCGCTTCCTCGACGGGAATCCGGACTCCGGCGATGCGCTCCGCGAGCGTCGGTCCTTCGACCAACTCCAGCACCAGCGCCCGAATCCCGTCCGCCTCCTCGAGCCCATAGATCGCGGCGACGTTCGGGTGATTCAGTGACGCGAGGACTTGAGCTTCGCGCTCGAAGCGCTTCATGCGCTCTTCATCTCGCGCGAACGCTTCGGGGAGAACTTTGATCGCGACCTCGCGCTTCAGCTTCGTGTCGGAAGCGCGATAGACTTCCCCCATTCCGCCAGCACCCAAAGGACCCAGGATCTCGTAGGAGCCGAGACGTGTTCCGGGAGTGAGGGTCATTTCGTTCTGCTCTTCGGGAAGCGGAGGAGATTCTATCCGCCGCGAAATGCCGGCGCAAAGACAGCGTCTCCAAGCGCTCGTGCAAAAGACCTGGCGGTCGTCATCGAAGCCGCTATAACCGCGAGGCTCGAGAGGCTCGAGGCCAAAAGGTATGCGGAAACAAAGACGCCCCGTTGTCAGTCTCAGCAGACATGTGGCTCAAGGTTCGAGAAAACACTCTTCAGGTGGCCAATCAGGTCCACGCGGTCCGGTCCCGGAGGCGCCGCAGCATATCTCGGCGTGCCACCATACCAAGTCCATCGAGTCATCGATCATGCGTGGATAGAAGATCCAACGACTGACCTCATCATCAGGCTGGATCTGTTCCGCGTCCGCCAAAACAGATTAGGGGCGCTTCGGAATAGCGCGCAGGACCTCGGGCGGAACGTTTTCGCCGTCGAATTCCTCTTCCGGGATGTGACGAGACTCCGGCGTGCCTGGGGCAACAACGCCGTATACCGCGTTGTCGACGATACCCACGACTACCGTCGGTTGACCAGGTTTCTCCCACGCCATATAGAGCCCGCCGTCGCCATCCGGTGCTACTCTTGGCAGATCCCGGTCGGTGGGAAGCACTTCGAGAAAGCCCTGGGCGGTGCGACTGCTCTCAAGCCGGACGAGTTCTCCGTCGTCCGGGCTCCACGAAAACGGTTCTTTCGTGAGCCCCGTGATCAGCTCCTTGAGTGCGCTTCTCTTTTCGTAATAACTGTCGCGCGAATCCTCTATGCCGGCGCAGATTGCACTCTCGCTACCTGACATTATTAAGTGGCCTCGTGGTAGGTCGGTTGGGTGACCAACGCTCTCCATCTCATCCTAGGCCGACAGATACTGGTCCACAACCGGTTCGGTCCCTACGTCAAACGGGTTTGCCGATTCGTCCGCACGTTCCCATTCCGCCCCGAGATGAGCCTTAATTAACCGAACCCCCCGGCTGGACCTCTCACAGTTCTTGAAGCGCCTCTGGAGCAAGGCGGACCCCTATCATTTGCGCTGGAGGCTGTCTTCGATGCGTCTTCGGGCCTCGTCCCATGGAACTGCCGGACGCCCGGAAAAGAGCTTCCCGTGCACGTCTCTCGATCTCAAGGATCCACTCAACGACCGGATTGCAAAGAGAATAATATAGGCCAAGCGAAGGATCGGAACCACGATGGCGCTTTCGGCGGGAACTCACCTCGGACCTTATCAGATCCTCTCGCCGGTCGGAGCCGGCGGGATGGGGGAGGTCTACCGCGCGAAGGACACGCGGCTCGACCGGGTGGTGGCCATCAAGGTGCTTGCCTCGCAGCGTTCCGCGGATCCCGAGCTGCGCCAGAGGTTCGAGCGGGAAGCGCGGGCCGTCTCTTCTTTGAACCACCCCCATATCTGCACTCTTCATGACGTGGGGAGCCACAACGGCCTCGATTACCTGGTGATGGAGTTCCTCGAAGGCGAGTCGCTCGCCGACCGGTTGAAGAAGGGCGCGCTCCCTCTCGACGAAGCTCTCCGCTACGGGCGCGAGATCGCGGACGGGCTCGACGAGGCCCACCGCAAGGGAATCGTGCACCGGGACCTGAAGCCGGGAAACATCATGCTCACTTCCCGGGGGGCGAAGCTCCTGGATTTCGGGCTCGCGAAGCTCCAGGAAACGGCTGTCGCCCGCCAGATCTCGATGCTCTCCGCGATTCCGACCGAGCACAAGCCTCTCACCGATCGGGGCGCAATCCTGGGAACGTTTCAGTACATGGCTCCGGAACAGCTCGAAGGAAAGGACGTGGACGCGCGGACCGACGTCTTTGCGTTCGGAGCGCTCCTCTACGAGATGGTCACCGGCCGCCGGGCATTCGAGGGCAAGAGCCAGGCGAGCTTGATTGCCGCGATCCTCGAGCACGAGCCCCGGCCCATCGCCGAGCTTCAGCCGCTGGCGCCTCTGGCGCTCGACTGGCTCGTTCGGGGTAGTCTCGAAAAGAAACCGGACGACCGGTGGCAGTCGATGCGCGACGTCGGGAAGCATCTCGCTCGCGTCACCGAAAGCGCGGAGACGAGGGAGGCCGCTGACTCTCCTCCCCGAGGTCGTCGCGCGCTCGCAGCCTTGATCGGCATTTTGGCTCTCTCGACCGTTGGCCTCGCTCTTCGCGACGTTCTCCGTGAAGAGCCGGAAACTCTACCGAGCATCCGCTTCACCATCGATCCGCCCGAGGGCACGTCGATCGCTCTGGGTCCGGCGGCGCCGCAGTCAGCCGTCTCTCCGGATGGAAAGAACGTCGCGATCGCCACGCGGGATTCGGAGGGTAAGAATGCTCTGTGGGTTCGCCCGTTGGACGGTCTCGAGGCACGCGCGCTCGAGGGAACGGAGAACGCGGATCTCCCTTTCTGGTCGCCGGACGGACGGTATCTCGGCTTCTTCGCGGACAGACAGCTCAAGAAGATCGATATCTCGCTTGGCTCTTCCCAGGTGCTTTGCGACGCGCTGTCCGCAAACGGGGCGGCGTGGGGATCGGACGGGGTGATCCTCTTCGGCGGCTCCGAGGGGATTTCCCGCATCTCCGCGGCGGGAGGGGAGCCGAGCCTTGTGACCAGTACCGATCCGTCGCGAGGAGAGACGCGCCACTTCTTCCCGCAGTTTCTTCCCGACGGGCAGCGTTTCCTCTTCCTCGCCATGAGCTCGAAGGAGGAGACGAGCGGGATTTATGTGGGTTCTCTCGACTCGAAAGACACGCGCTTCCTCTTGGGCACGGAAGTGAGGGCCGCCTATGCGCCGCCAGGCTATCTCCTCTTCCTCCGCGATGGCACTCTCTTCGCCAGGGCCCTTGACCCCTCCAATCTCGAATGGAGGGGCGAGCCCGTTCGCATCGCCGACTCACTCGCCTTCAACTCCTCGATCGGTCGCACGACGTTCTCCGTCTCCGAAACGGGAGTTCTCGCGTACCGGACAGGGGGCGCAGGGGGCGTTGCTCTCAAGCAGCTCACCTGGTTCGACCGCGAGGGAAACCGCCTGGGAACGGTGGGCCCCCCCGCCTTTACCACATCCCTGGCCTTTTCGCCGGATGAGAAAAGGGTCGCCGTGACCCGCGTCGATGAAGCGGAGAGGCAGCACGTCTGGATCGGGGAGCTATCGAACGGAGACTTCTCCCGTTTCACGTTCGGACAAACCAGGGATCGCAGTGTCTCCTGGTCCCACGATGGGACGCGGCTTTTTTTCTCCTCCGATCGCAACGGCACGGTTGGCCTCTACGAGAAGCTCGCAAGCGGCGCGGGCGAGGCGGAGCTGCTCCTGGATTCGGCGGAGTCGAAGCTCCTCGACTCGTCCGCGCCGAACGGCGACCTCGTGTACCAAAGCAAGAACGCGCAAACGGGATGGGATCTGTGGGTCCTTCCCGAAGAAGGGAGCGAGCCCGAGCCGTATCTCCGGACCGAGGCGCAGGAACAAGATGGGCGCCTCTCTCCGGACGGACGCTGGCTCGCGTACTCTTCCGACGAGTCCGGCCGCGACGAAGTGTTCGTCTCCGGATTCCCGAGCCCGATCGGAAAGTGGCTGGTGTCGACCGACGGTGGAAGGATGCCCTGCTGGCGCAAAGATGGCAAGGAACTCTTCTACATCGCTCCGGACAACCGGATTGTTGCGGTTGCGGTGACCGTGGGCTCGACGTTTGCCCGTGGCGCGCCGCGTCCTCTCTTCATCGCTCCCGTGTCGCGCGTCGGGTTTACGGAATTTGACGTCAGCTCCGACGGCACGCGATTCCTCGTCAACGCCCTCGCCGACGAGGGGCCTGGGGCACCCATCACCGTCGTCTTGAATTGGACCGCGGCGCTCGGGCGCTGAAAGAAAGGTGTCCATGGAAACGCTGAGAACTCAGTAGGGAAGCGGTGACCCTCCGGACCCCGGCTCGGGCCCCTACGCGGTCCGCTTGAATACCCTCACCTCGACCCCTGCGCCGGCGCGATTCGGCGGAGGTAGTCGAAGAAATTGAGAATGAAGACGACCTCGTCCTGCTTGGTCAGAGACTGCGCTTGCGGGGTGGTGACCGCCGCGAAACGCTCGCCGTCCGGGTGCAGGTCGAGGAATTTGGTGATGAGCGGGGCCGCGAAGCGTCCCTCGGACCAGAGCCGCGGCTTCTCGGCGCGGAACTTGTCCCCGTCCCCGGTGTAGGACGCGACCATGATTCTCTGGTCCACCGTGCAGTAGAAGAGCTCGCGTCGGGTCCGAGACCAAATCGGATTGGCGCCCGACTCGGTAGAGACCTGCCACACCCCGCCGGGTCCAGGGAAGGGGCGCACGTACACCTCCATCTTGCCCGACGCATTCGCTTGGTACGCGAGCCAGCGCCCATCAGGAGAAAACTCCGGATTCATTTCGGCGAAGGCTGTACTCAGGAAGACCGTGGCGTTTCCCGGCTTCCATCCTGCGGCCTCGCTCCCCTCTATCGGCAGGATGTGAAGGTCCGCGCTCGCCTTCGGGCTCCCCTCGAAGAAAGCCAGAAACCTCCCGCTCGGGTGCCATGATGCGGGGTACTGCGGATTCTTGCTTTCGGTCAGCCGCTCGACCTCACCGGTCCCATCGGCCCGCTGCCAGTAGAGGTTCGGCACCCTTTTATCCGCCCGATCCGAGGCGAAGGTGATGCGGGTACCATCCGGTGTCCAGATCGGCCGCGTATCCACGCCGGGATCGAACGTCAGCCGGGACGGTGTGTCGCGCTCCCATTCGTATACCCAAACGTCCGACTGACTGCCATCACGGACATCCAAGGCGAGCCGGCTTCCGTCGGGCGAGAAGCGCGGGTTGCCGTAATCGCCACGCACGGCCCTGAGGGGTCGCGGCTTCCCTGCGCTGTCCATCCAGTCGATCGACAAATCTGTGCCGACCCCGGGTCCCGGGAGGTACACCAGAGATCCTCGGTCTGAAACGGCAAACTGGGCTTCCAAGTTGCTCGTCACGCCTTCCACCGCGGGCACGGGCTCGCCGGTCACCTCCAGCCGGTCGAGGTCGAAGGCGGTCGCGAAGAGTGTGCCTTCCCGGATGTAAACGATGTGGCCGCTAGGAACGTATCGGCCTTGATATCCGCCTCGCAGGAGGATCTTCTTCGGACCGCTCGGAAGGGGCTGCGCTACTATCGTCGCGTCGTCGTAGCCACCCGCGGTGGCGAAGGCGGTGTAGAGCACCCTGCCTCCAGGCAGCGCCTGAGGCGAGCGGTGCGCCACCTCTCCCGCGTCCGCGGGGTTCGTCAGGATTTCCGGCGTTCCTCCCGCCGACGACACCCGCGACAGGCCCCCGCCCGTGGCCTCGAATAGCGCGAAGACGATCGTTCCGTCCTCGGCCCAAGCTCCACCACCGCGCTCGTTCCTCGCCTCGCAGAGGGTGACGGTGGCGCCGCTGGTGACGGCGACCTTCTTCAAATTCCCTTGCGCGAAGAAGGCGATCCACTGGCTGTCGGGCGAGAAGAACGGACTGCGCGCACCTTCCGTCCCCGGAAGGGGCGAGGCCTCGAGCTCCTCGAGGCGCCGCACGTAGAGCTGTGGCGCCTCGCCCGGACCCTTCTCCCCGACGAATGCGAGGAGGGCGCCGTCGGGTGAAAGGACCGCGGCGGGTCCTGCGTAGGGGACCCAGGTCACGAGCGATGCGTCCGCACCCAACCGGGCGCTCAGGCGAATCGGCGGCGGCGGGGGCAGCGCGGGCCGCGGCCATAGCGTCCAGAGCGTCGCTCCCAGCGCCAGGAATGCCGCGCCTGCGAGGGCGGGCCAGAAGGTCGATTGAGTACGCGCAGGGGCAACCGCGGTCTCCGGCGCTTCCCCCATCGCGTAATCGAGGGCGATCCGGGCTTCTCCGATCGCTTGCAGCCGTTGTTTCGGATCTTTCGTCAGGCAGCGCGTGAGGAGCCCACGCACCGGCACCGGAAGCTCCGCCGGAAGAGCGCTCCAGTCCGGCTCCTTCGTCAAGACAAACGCGAGAGTCTCGGACAGGTCTTCGCCGTCAAACGCGCGTCTCCCCGCCAGCATCTCGTAGAGCACGACGCCGAACGCCCACACATCCGCCCGACGATCCGCGGACTTCCCCTTCGCCTGCTCCGGGCTCATGTACGCCGCCGTCCCCAGAAGAACTCCCGCCTGCGTGGCTCGCGTCAACGTGGGCGAGTTGGTGTTCTCGACGGGAGTCGACTCGACCTCGAGCGCCTTCGCCAGACCGAAGTCGAGGATCTTCACGTCCCCGTCCTTCGTGAGCTTCACGTTCGCGGGCTTGAGGTCGCGATGGATGATCGCCTTCTCGTGAGCCGCCTCCAGTCCGTTCGCGATCTGGGTGGCGATGCGGATCGCCTCTTCCAACGGAATCGGACCGGAAGCGATCCGCTCGGCGAGCGTCGGCCCTTCGACCAGCTCCAGCACCAGCGCCCGAATCCATCTCTCAGTGCCGCGGGGCCCCGCCCCCACGGCTTCTCGCTCCGCGACTCCGCTGCGCTCGGCCTCTGGGCTCTCCGCCTCCTCGAGCCCATAGATCGCGGCGACGTTCGGATGATTCAGCGACGCCAGGACCTGAGCTTCGCGCTCGAAGCGCTTCATGCGCGCTTCGTCTCGCGCGAACGCTTCGGGCAGAACTTTGATCGCGACCTCGCGCTTCAGCTTCGTGTCGGAGGCACGATAGACCTCTCCCATTCCCCCAACGCCCAGAAGGCCCAGCACCTCGTAGGGGCCGAGACGCGTTCCGGACGCGAGGGTCATAGCGCTCCTTTCGTTCTGCGAAGAGATCAATATAGGCCAAAGTGAGGATTGGAACCACGATGGCGATGGCGCTTCCTGCGGGAAGTCAGCTCGGACCTTATCAGATTACTCGCGCCGGTGGGCGCCGGGCGGGATTAAATTAAGGAAGGAAGAGAGGGGGTGCTATCGGACGTACCCCAGGCTTCTGAGCCGCTCGAGCTCTTCGGAGCTCATCCCCTCGGTCGCCTCGGTGTCCGAGGGCAAGCGCGCGGCCTCCGCGTAACGGCGCCAGTCTTCGAGAAGCGCCTTCAACCGCTCCACGATCTCCGGGTGCTGGCTCGAAACGTCGACCTGGTTGAGAGGATCCTCCAGGTGATTGAAGAGCTGCCATTCGGGGGCACCTTTGGGCAGAACCTCGTCATGGACCAGTTTCCATCCGCCGTCGACGATGGCGAAGCTTTCGAGCCCGGGACGGTCGGCCGGCGCTCCTCTCAGGGAATTCTCCGTTACCGCGGGCCGAGCTTTCCACCGTGATTGTGCCGTGCCCGAAGACAGGAGCGGCACCAGGCTTTGTCCCTGTGCGGCCTCGGGAGTTTCGAGCCCGCTGAGCTCGAGGAGGGTGGGCATGAGGTCGATGGATCGCACGGTGTCGGATACGGCCCTCCCTGGCGGAATCCGCCCCGGGGCCCAGAGCACGAGCGGCACGTTGGCGTTCTCGCCGTAGACGTTGAGGTGGAAGTGCCCATCGTGCTCGAGGAACTCCTCGCCGTGGTCGCCGATGAACGCGAAGAGCGTCTTCGAGCCGAGGCCGAGCTCCTCGATCGCCTCGAGGATCCGGTGAATCTCCGCATCCATGCCGCGGATGGAGCCGTCGTACCAGTCCTTCTCGTGCTGGACGAACGTCGCGGCATCGATTCCGTTTGCTTGGAGCTCGTCCCGGGTCGGTTTCCCCGTATTCCCGACGTCTCGAAAGCCTTTGATCGATTCTCGCAGGCGAGCCAGTCGGCCTTCGTGCTCCGTCTTCCCGTTCGGTTGCGCCCAGAGGGTGTCGTAGGGCCGGTAAGGCTCGAAAGGACTATGGGGATCGCCCACGTGCACATAGGCAAAGAATGGCACTTCGCCGTGCGCTCTCAACCAGGGTAGAAACTGGTCCACGACGACTCGGGCCGTTTTGGACGCGCTCTGTCCTGCTGGACGATTCAGCGCTCCCGCTTCGTGGAACTCCTCGAACCCCTGATGAAGGTTCGATCCACGGCCGATGAACCCGTTGTAGGTGATCGCGAACGTCGCGTAGCCGGCATCGCGGTAGACCTCCGCCAGGGTTTCGGCATGGGCCGGCATCCGGTCCGCCGTCGCCTTGACGCCGTGAGTCGTGGGATAGAGCGAGGTGAGAATCGAGGAAACCGCGGGCCGGGTCCAGGGCGCCTGGGTCTGAGCGTCTTCGAAGAGAGCCCCCTCTCTCGCGAGCCGTGTCACCGTGGGCGCCGTCTCCCGCGCGTAGCCATAGGCATCCAGGTGATCGCGCCGCAGCGTGTCGGCCACGAAAAGGATGACTGCCTGAGGAGCCTCGTTCGATCGCGCGGCCGCGATGTCGCGACTTCGGACAACGGGCGCACCCCAGAAGCCCAGCGCTCCGGGCTTGTCGGACGATAAAGCGAGGCGGAGCGTGACTCTCTCGTTCGCGAAGGGGGTGAGGTCGAGCGAGGCCGGCTCCCAGCGGTGGGCGGTCGTGAGCGTGCGCTCGAGAACCTTCGTCTCGCGCTCGCCTTGCTCCACGGAAACGCGAAACGTGAGGGGCGTCTCCTCCACGGTCGCGACGCTGAGGTCCAACCAGGGACGAGGCGGCAAAGTCATCTCGTAGCGCACGGTCTCGGGAGCGCGCGTCACGAGACTCTCCTTGTAGACGCTCCCGAAGCCTTGCCAACTCACACCCGAGGGTATGGTCGCAAGGTATTCCTGGCGGAAGATGAGCCGCACCGATTCGATCTCGAACCGGGCGCCCTGGGAATCGGACGGGCGGATCAGCACGCGGCGGATCGCAGCGGAGCTGACGTCGTCTCTGCCGGTGATGGCGGATCCAAGGATCGTTATCGTGTAGGTCCGAGCCTCGTCTCAGGGAATCAAGGGCGTGCTCAGGGTCCAGGGACCCCTCGTGGCCGCGTCGAGGAGAGTGGCGAAATCCGGCTCCTCGCTCGGACGGAGGAGAACCTGCAGGTTCTCTCCCGCCGAAACGCGGAGGCGCAGCTCGATCGCATGAAGCACATCGGCGCCGTCGACATTATCGGGGGCGCTCGCGCCCCGCTCCACGTGAATGATGGGAAAGTCGGTCGTCGTCCGGCCCGTAAGCCGTCCCTCCGACACTTCGAGTCCGTCCACACCCACACCGGCTTTCCAGTCTTGTCCGCCGGGTAGGTCGAAGCGCCACTCGGTGCGTGGGAGCGCCTCGACTGAGACCGGACTGCCCTCGACGACCGCGGTGTCAAAGACGTCCTGAAGGCGAATTACACCGGGTGCCGGCTCCTTACCTCCACATCCCGTGCCCGCGACAACCGCGAGCACGAGCACGTCCGTGCCAAACGAATGCCAGTTGAGCCAGTTGAGCCAGTTGAGGTTGCGCTGCTTTCCCACGATCCACTCTCCTAAGGTGCGCCGATAGACAGAATCGTATGGGTGATGAAGAATTCGTCACCCTGGTTCCGGTACCACTTTCTCACCCGGGGGAGCCTCAGGCCCTCCCCGGAGACTTCCTCGCTCAGCACCGTGTACTCGCCGTCGCCCGCCGACTCGTCGTGGTAGAAACGATGGCCGACGAGCGCGTACGTTTCGCGATCCAGATAGAAATACCAGGTGTCGCTCCCGACGCTTTCGTCGTAGGTAACTCGAAGCTCGTAGGCAGGTCTTCCTTGAAACACCGTTTCCTTCGCCTCCGGATCGAGGCGGGTGCCGGGGTCTTTGAGCTTCATGGGAAGCCCATAGAGGTAGAGATAGAAGTTGCGGGTCGTCAAGACCTGCGCGGAGGATAGCCGATAGCGATCGATCTCCTCGGGCGACAACTCGGCCCTCCCATCGAGGCGCACCTCTACTACCGCGTCGTTCTCCATCGCGATTTTCAGGTCGCGGCCGTCGACGACCTGCTCTATCTCGAACCGGCTCCGGGCGTTGTCGAAGCGAAGGACGGTGCGGCGGCCGGTTCCGTCGAGTCGACTTGACTGATCCGTGATTTCAAAAGTCCCTCGCTCCCAGCGCCCATCGGGATCGTGGTAGACGATGGAGCGGTTCAAGAGCTCCTCCGCGGCGAGTGCGGAGAAAAGAGCGAGGACGATGCTGGGAGTCATCGTTTTCCCGCCGGCGCGACCCGCCGCAGCTCCTCGAAGAAGTTCTGGATGAAGACGACGTGATCGCTTTTGTCTTCGGCCTGCTCCGCCGCCTTCAGCACCGCGAAGCGCTGGCCGTCCGGATGCAGGTCGAAGGTGCGGTTGAAGGGGGCGAGTGGCGGCGCCAGCCCAGGCGACCACTTCCTTGGCTTCTCCGCGCGGAACGAGTCCCCCTCCGCGGCGTAGGAAGCGACCATGAGCGTCGACTCCGGCGTCCGGTAGAACAGCTCCTTCCGGTTTCGGGACCAGGTCGGAAACCTGCCGCCGCCCTCGGAGACCTGCCACTGGCCCCCCGGGCCCGGGAACGGACGCACGTAGACCTCGAGCCTCCCCGGTTCCTCTGATGAGTACGCCAGCCAGCGGCCGTCGGGTGAGAAAGCCGCGTCGGTCTCGAAGAACGGGCTGATCAGGAACGCCGCAGGCTTCCCCGGCTTCCAACCCGAAGCTTCGTCCCCTTCCATCGGCAGGATCCAGATGTCCCGGTTCGCTGGCGTCGTTTCGTGGAACGCCACGAACTTTCCGCTCGGGTGCCACGAAGCGGGCCCCTGCGGGTTGTTGCTCTCGGTCAGGCGCTCCGCCTCACCCGTCCCATCGGCTCGCTGCCAGTAGAGGTTCGCCGTCGCCTTGTCCGCCCGCATGGAAGAAAAAGCGATCCAGCGTCCATCCGGCGTCCACACCGGCGATGCGTCGGCGCCCGGCGCCAAGGTCAGGCGGGACATCCTATCGCGCCCCCACTCGTAGACCCACACGTCCTGCTCGCTGCCCTCGCCGAGGCCCATGGCAAGCCGTTGGCCGTCGGGAGAGAAGCGGATGCTGGAGTAGTTGCCGGCAAGGGTCCTCAGGGGCTCCGTCTTCCCGTTCTCGTCCATCCACTGAATGGGCACCTCGTTCCCGAGGCCCTGTCCCGGCAGGAACACCAGCGTGCCGCGCTCCGAGAACGCGAACTGCGCTCCCCCGGTCCCCCCCACGTTGCCGATGACGCCTTCGAGCACGGGCGCGGGTGGACCGGTCGGCTCCAGCCGGCCGAGGTCGAAGGGGACGGCGAAGAGCGTGCCCCCGTGCATGTACACGAGGTGGCCGCTCGGAAGGTAGCGGCCGTGGTAACCGCCTCGCTGCACGACCTTCTTCGGGCCTCTGGGCAGCGACTGCACCATGATGCTCGCGTCGTCATAAATGGCGCCGCGGCTGACGGCGGTGAAGAGCACCGCTTTGCCGCCGGGCAGCGCCTGCGGCCAGCTGTGCGAACGTTCTCCCGCGGCTTGATCGGGCGTCGTCAGCACTTCCGCGGCTCCTCCAGCCGAGGACACACGCGACAGGCCCACGCCAGGACCGCCTGAATCCGTGAAGAGGATCGTCCCGTCCTCGCTCCAGGTCCCGCCCCGAGCTTCCGATGCGACGCTGAGGGTCACGGCCGCGCCGCCCGTGACGGCCACCTTCTTGAGCTTGCCGTCGGCGAAGAAGGCGATCCACTGCCCATCGGGTGAGAAGAACGGGTCGCGAGCGTCTTCGGTCCCCGCGAGCGGGGAGGCCGCGAGTTGCTCCAGCCGCCGCGTGTAGAGCTGCGGGCGCTCGCCGGCGGCCTTCCGCGCCGAGAAGGCCAGGAGCTTCCCGTCCGGCGAGAGGATCGCCGCGGGCCCGACGTCCGCCGCGAGCGAAGCGTCCGCTCCCAGCTCGACGCTCAGGCGCACGGGCGTCGCGGGCTCGGGGGCTGGCCGCCACAGCGCCCAGAGCGTCACTCCCACTCCCAACGCCATCACCGCTCCGAAGATCCACGGAGCCAGGCTTCTCTTGCCGGCTGGCGCCACCGCGGGTTCGGGCGACATCGTCGCTTCCTCGATCTCGATCCGCACGTCCGCCGCGTGGTGAAGTCTCCGCGCCGGATCCTTCTGGAGACAGCGCTTCAAAAGCGTCCGCAGTGGAAACGGCGTCCCTTTCGGCAGCGCTTCCCAGTCCGGCTCGTTCTTCAGAATGGCCGCGAGAACGTCCGTCACCGTCTCGCCGGGGAACGCTTTCCTTCCGGTGAGCGACTCGTACATCACCGCCCCGAGGGCCCAGATATCGGTGCGCGCGTCCACCTTCTTTCCCCGCGCCTGCTCCGGGCTCATGTACGAAGCCGTCCCCAGGACCACTCCCGCCCGCGTCGCCCCGTAGGTGTTCGTCGGCGATTCCGAAATCCCCCCCTCGCGCGGATCCTCGTCCAATGCTTTCGCCAGGCCAAAATCGAGGACCTTGACCTTTCCTTCCGGAGTCACCATCACGTTCGCCGGCTTCAGGTCCCGGTGCACCATCCCTCTCTCATGGGCCGCCTCGAGCGCCTCCGTGATTTGACGAAACAGCGAAAGCGCTTCCTCGACAGGAATCGGTCCTCGCGACAAGCGCTCGGCAAGGCTTTCCCCAGGAACCAGCTCCATCGCCAGGAAGGGAACGCCGTCGACGCGCTCGAGCCCGTAGAGCACCGCGATATGAGGATGGTTGAGCGATGCGAGCAGATGCGCCTCACGCTCGAACCGCGAAAGCCTCTCGGGATCCGTGGCGAGCGCTCCCGGGAGCGCCTTGATCGCGACGTCCCTGCCGAGGGTGGTGTCACGGGCGCGATAGACCTCGCCCATTCCGCCTCGCCCAATGAGGGATTCGACCTTGTACCGGCCGAGAACGGCGCCGGGCTGGACGACCATAGTGTGTGCGCCGATTCTAGAACACTTAATCCCAACCCCGCTTCCTAGCAAGCCGGGCTACGAGCCCTCGTTGAGCGTCTCCGACGCACACGTGGTCGCCGACCTCAAGTATTACTTCAAGCGACTCCGTCCGGAACGAGTCGTAAACGGTCATCGAAGGCTCAGGTCTTCGCGTTCTCTTATGGCGAGAGCGTCTTCGCGGGAGCGGAATTTTCGCACGCCCGGCCTCCGCCGTACCGGGTGGAGTCGATGGGTCAGGCCCATAAGACCGAACGCCAGGCGCAGGTTCTCCGCTTGCAGTGGCGGGCGGGGCTCGGGTCCAGGCGTGTCTTCCACGGATCGGAACTTCCGGACGGGCATCAGTCGTTCTCGGGAAGCCCGAAGCGTTCGCGAATCGCCTCAGCGTCGATGCGGTCCAGCGGGGCGTACCGTGTCCCCTTTTCATTCGGTAGAGCATTCGCGGTGTCGCGACCCGAACGCGGATCCCGTCGACGATCAATTCTTCCCACTCGATGTCCTCGAAGACGAAGGCCTCCCCGAGGCGGGACAGGATATCGAGCGAATAGAAGTCAAGTCTACCTCCTCGGTTCGCGCCTCACCTCGACTCCTGCGGCGGCGCAATCTGCCGCAGGTAGTCGAAGAAATTCAGGATGAAGACGACTTTGTCTTGCGAGGCTTCGGACTCGCGCACGTTCGTTACCGCGAAACGCTGGCCGTCCGGATGCAGACCGAGGGTGGTGTTCGCCGCGACGCGTTGTTCGGACCAGACCCGCGCCTTCCCCGCCTGGATCTTGTCCCCCTCCACGGTGTAGGGGACGACCATGATCCTCTCGTCAGGGGCGTGGTAGAAGATCTCCGGACGAATCCGAGACCAGGCGGGATACCGCCCGCCGGCGTTGGAAATTTGCCGCTTTCCACCCGGTCCGGGGAAGGGGCGCACAAACACCTCGAATGTTCCGGTCTCGTTGGACATGTAAGCGATGAAGCGTCCATCCGGAGAAAATTCGGGAACGTTTTCCACCCAGGGGGAATCGAGGAAGACCCAGGGTTTCCCCGGCTTCCATCCCGACGCTTCACTCCCTTCCATAGGGAGGATCAGGACGTCCGGCGAAGCCTGTCCCGGCTTCATCTCGCAAAACGCGAGAAACTTCCCGCTCGGGTCCCACGATCCCGGCCACTGGCGGTAGTCGCTTACGGTCAGACGCTCCGCTTCCCCCGTCCCATCGGAGCGCTGCCAGTAAAGGTTCGACGTTCCTTTGTCCGACCGATCCGACGCGAAGGCGACCCGGCTCCCATCCTGCATCCAGACGGGCCCCCAGTCCGTGGAGGCTTCGAGAGTCAGACGAGACAGAGCGTCTCGACTCCATTCGTAGATCCAAACGTCTGCCTGATACCGATCGCGGACTTCCATGGCGAGCCGGCTGCCGTCGGGTGAGAAGCGAAGGCCGCGGTAGTCGCCGGGAACATCGCGGAGCGTCGACCGGTTCCCCGCGCTGTCAATCCAGTCGATCGCGGACTCCGCGGGGTCCCCCCGCGGCACGTAGACCAGGACTCCTCGATCGGAATAGGCAAAACGCGCCCCGGCCGTAACCGCGCTGCTCGCCACGCCCTCCACGGCGCGCGCGGGTTGTCCTATCACCTCCAAGCTGCCGAGGTCGAAGGCCACGGCAAAGAGCGCCCCGTCGCGGATGTACAGGAGATGCCCGCTCGGAAGGTAACGGCCGTGGTAGGCCCCAGGCAGAACGACCTTTCTTGGGCCGCCTGCCAGCGTCTGAACGACGAGATTCGAATCGCCTACCCGGGTGTTGACGGTGTAGAGAATCGTGTTGCCTCCGGGCAGCACCTGGGGCCAGCGGTGAGACGCTTCACCCGCTTCCTCGTCCACCATCGTCAAGACCGCCGGGTCTCCTCCCTCCGAGGAGACACGCGCCAGTCCCTCCCCGCCGGCGAGCCCGCGCCCGAAGACGATCGCTCCGTCCTCTCCCCAGGTCCCCCCGTAATTCCCCAGCGCCTCGGTGAGCGTCACAGCGCCCCCGCCGGTAACGGCGACCTTTTTCAGCTTTCCTTCGGCGAAGAAACCGATCCACCTGCCGTCCGAAGAGAAGAACGGATTGCGCGCACCCTCGGTCCCGGCGAGCGGCACGGCGACGAGGTCCTCGAGGCGGCGCAGGTAGATCTGTCGCGGAGCACCGGGGTTGGTCAACGCAGCGAACGCCAGGAGGGAGCCGTCGGGTGAAAGGATGGCGCCCTGTCCGTCTTCGAGGACGTTCCGGGCGAAGTAAGCGTCTGCACCGAGCTCGACGCTGAGGCGTATCGGGACCGACGACGAAGGTGTCGGCCGCGGCCACAACGCCCCGAGCGTCGCTCCCACTCCCAGCGCCAGCACTACTGCGCCAGCCAGAGCGAGCCAAAAGGAAATCCTCTTCCTCGGCACGTCCTCGCTCGTGTCGTCGATGGCGATCCGGGCTTCCCCGATCGCCTGCATCCGATTCCGGGGATCTTTCGTCAGGCAGCGCGTGAGTAGCCGGCGCACCCGCGTTGGAAGTCCCGCTGGAAGAGCGCTCCAATCCGGCTCCTTGGTCAAGACAAAAGCGAGAGTCTCGGACACGTCTTCGCCGTCAAACGCGCGTCTCGCCGTCAACATCTCGTAGAGCACCACACCGAACGCCCACACGTCCGCCCGCCGATCCGCGGACTTTCCCTTCGCCTGCTCCGGGCTCATGTACGCCGCCGTCCCCAGAAGTACCCCCGCCTGGGTCGCTCGCGTCAACGTCGGCGAGTTGGTGTCCTCGACGGGAAGCGATTCGACTTCGAGCGCCTTCGCCAGACCGAAGTCGAGGATCTTCACGTCCCCGTCCTTCGTGAGCTTCACGTTCGCGGGCTTGAGGTCGCGATGGATGATCGCTTTCTCGTGGGCGGCCTCCAGTCCCAGCGCGATCTGGGTGGCGATGCGGATCGCTTCCTCCAGCGGAATCGGACCGGATGCGATCCGCTCGGCGAGCGTCGGCCCCTCGACTAGCTCCAAGATCAGCGCTCGAATGCACCGACGGGTGCCGTGGGGCCCCGCCCCCACGGCTTCTCGGGCTGCGACTCCGCTTCGATCCGCGCCGCGCGCGGGCTCTGGGCTCTCCGCCTCCTCGAGCCCATAGATCGAGGCGATGTTCGGGTGATTCAGCGACGCGAGGACTTGAGCTTCGCGCTCGAAGCGCTTCATGCGCTCTTCATCTCGCGCAAATGCTTCGGGCAGAACTTTGATCGCCACCTCGCGCTTCAGCTTCGTGTCGGAGGCGCGATAAACCTCGCCCATTCCCCCCACGCCCAGCAGGCCAAGCACCTCATAGGGGCCGAGACGCGTGCCGGAGGCGAGGGTCAATGGCGCTCCTTTCGATTGCGGAAGCTCGAGGCCCGAGGCCCTTCGGTAAGCGGAGGGGATTTTATCCGCCGCGAAATGGGCGTGCAAACCATGGCCCCGAAGAAGCGGTTACCTGGGGTGCTGGTATTTCCGTCAGAGATCGCAAGGCAAACGTGCCAGACCGAGAATTACCCTGGGGGGGCGCGACGCTTCAGCTATTCGAAAAGTTCAGCAAGGACGCCGAGCTTGAGCAGGGAGAGCCTTTGACTGCGTCTCAGAGCGGCAGGTATCGAATCTGACCGGCCCACTCATCGTCAAGGCTGCACTCCGCGACAAGCAAGATATCCTCGATGGCGGCTCCCACGGACATGGACTGAGGCACCTCGAAAACTCCTGGCATAGGAAGCTGGACCTCCACTCGTGCGTACGCATGCTTGGTTATGGTCGACACGTCGTGGGTCAGAAGGACGCGGTTCGCTCGAGCGGTCCAATCGAGCACAACGATGTCGGTTGCCCCAGAAAGACCGGCTTCCTGAACCGTCTTGATGTCCAGCCCTGGATTGCGCCGCAGGAGCCCGCGGACGATCTTGTTGGTAAAGTTCTCGTCCGCGGCGAACCGAATCACCGATCAACGGTCCTTGGGGCGTCGAGCCGTGAGCCGGTCACGAACGCCTTTGGGATCGAAGCGTACTTCGTTCTCTTCACGGACGTGTTTCGCCAGGTCGAGCCGTTTTTGAAGGTACGCCTCCACTTCACCCGTGCTTCGAAGATAGTACGCGATCACGGAATAGACGTCGGCAAGCTGGAGGGTCGGATACTGGCTTGCGATCTCCTCAGCCGTGGCGCCGTCCCTGAACGCCTCGATGACGGTGT
This sequence comes from uncultured Acidobacteriota bacterium, assembly GCA_964553925.1. GTDB lineage: Bacteria > Acidobacteriota > Vicinamibacteria > Marinacidobacterales > SMYC01 > DAISKN01. The sequence continues at coordinate 5,242 of CAZKNR010000282.1, read as the reverse complement.
CCAGCGTAACCCTTGTCGCGCCTACACGCACCACCCCATCGGCGTCCGTTCGCAAAGGGACGGTTTCAACTTTGATCTCGAGTCCCACGGGACCCTCCTCTGAATCATTATATTGAAGCCAGGCAGCATCGACTAGCTCGACGACCGACACGAACGTGCGAACCGAAAACCGACGTTAACCTTGCCGCGCCGGGCTCGCTCTCTTCGACGAGAAACGTCCGACCCAGAACGGGCTCCGCGCGCGGCACTGGGAAAATTCCCGGCGAAACCAACAGGACTCCCACCTTTCCGGCCGCTCTTCGGGGGAATGGTGAACGGTTCATCTGGACCCGCGAACGCTTGTGCGGGCTCGCCCGCTTCCCCGTCCACGGGGGGCACAGTGGCCCACCCTCCCGCTTCGACGGCGAGCGCGCGCGGTCACGAGATTTCGGTTGCGTGGTCCCTGTCAAGGCTACCTCCTCGGTTCGCGCCTCACCTCGACTCTTGCGCCGGCGTAATCCGTCGCAGGTAACCGTGTCCCTTTCCCTCCCCGCTCCGAGGCGAAGGCGATGTGGCTCCCATCCGGGGTCCAGACCGGCCGCGTGTCCTCGCCGGGATCGAACGTCAGTCGGGACGGCGTGTCTCGCTCCCATTCGTACACCCAAACGTCCATCTGGTCGCGTTCGCGGATATCCATGGCGAGCCAATGGCCGTCGGGTGAGAAGCGAGGGTTGGCGTAGTCAGCGGGCACGGCCCGCAGCGGTTCCTTCTTCCCGGCACTGTCCACCCAGTCGATCGTAAACTCCGCGTCGCGGCTCTCTCCCGGCACTGTACGCCAGCGTTCCTCGGTCCGAAGAGGCGAACTAGGCCCCGGCAGTGAGCGTGCTGCTCGTCACACTCTCCACCGCGGGCGCGGGCTCGCCGGTTACCTCCAGGCGGTCGAGGTCGAAGGCCGCCGCGAAGAGCGTCCCATCGTGGATGTAGACGAGGTGGCCGCTCGGAAGATAGCGGCCATGGTAACCGCCTTGCAGAAGGATCTGCTTCGGACCGCTCGGAAGCAGCTGCGCCACGAATCGCGGCGTCGGCGGCGTTTCCCGTGGTTGCCGATGCGGTGTAGAGCAGCCTACTTCCAGGCAGCATCTGAGGCCAGTGGCGCCCGACCTCTTCCACGGCCGAGTCCGGTCTCGTCATCACGTCCGGCGTTCCTTCCGACGACGACACTCGAGACAGGCCTGTCCCATTGGCCGCGAAGACGATCGTTTTGTCCTCTGTCCAGGTTCCACCGCGGTCGCTCAGCGCCTCGCAGAGCGTGACGGCGGCGCCGCCCGTGACGGCGACCTTCTTCAGATTCCCTTCGGCGAAGAAGGCGATCACTCCTGAATTAAGGAAGGACGAGGATAACCCGCAGGTGGCTCGATCTTGGTTTCCGTCTGCGTTGTCATGACTCCCTTTATCTTAACGCGGCTTTCCTATCTTCGCTCGGCGCCGCCTCTTCCAGTGCCTCTGCCGGGCCCTCTGGGATGGGCTCGGGTATAAGGACCTGCTTCCCTGCAATGAACCTCACCTCGTCCCTCGCGCCGGCGCGATTCGGCGCAGGTAGTCGAAGAAGTTCGTCAGGCAGCGCGTGAGTAGCCGCCGCACCCGCGTTGGAACCCCCGCGGGAAGAGCGCTCCAATCCGGCTCCTTCGTCAAGACAAAAGCGAGAATCTCGGAGACGTCTTCGCCGTCGAACGCGCGCCTCCCCGCCAGCATCTCGTAGAGCACCACACCGAACGCCCACACGTCCGCCCGCCGATCCGCGGACTTCCCCTTCGCCTGCTCCGGGCTCATGTACGCCGCCGTCCCCAGAAGAACTCCCGCCTGCGTGGCTCGCGTCAACGTGGGCGAGTTGGTGTTCTCGACGGGAGTCGATTCGACCTCCAGCGCCTTCGCCAGACCGAAGTCGAGGATCTTCACGTCCCCGTCCTTCGTGAGCTTCACGTTCGCCGGCTTGAGATCGCGGTGGATGATTGCCTTCTCGGGCGCCGCCTCCAGTCCGTGCGCGATCTGGGTGGCGATGCGGATCGCCTCTTCGACCGGAATCCGTCCTCCGGCGATGCGCTCGGCGAGAGACGGTCCCTCGACCAGCTCCAGAACCAGCGCCCGGATCCCGTCCGCCTCCTCGAGCCCATAGATCGCGGCGACGTTTGGGTGATTCAGCGACGCGAGGACTTGAGCTTCGCGCTCGAAGCGCTTCATGCGCTCTTCGTCTCGCGCGAACGCTTCGGGGAGAACTTTGATCGCTACCTCGCGCTTCAGCTTCGTGTCGGTGGCGCGATAGACCTCCCCCATCCCCCCCACGCCGAGAAGGTCCAGCACCTCATAGGGGCCGAGACGCGTTCCGGAGGCGAGGGTCATGGGCGCTCCTTATTAATAAGGAAGGCAACGACAAGCGCGAAAGAGAATAATATAGGCCAAGCGAGGGATTGGAACCACGATGACGCTTCCCGCGGGAGGTCAGCTCGGACCGTACCAGATCCTCTCGCCCGTCGGCGCCGGCGGACAGGGCGAGGTCTACCGCGCGAAAGACACGCGGCTCGACCGGGTGGTTGCCATCAAGGTACTTGCCTCCCAGCGTTCCGCGGATCCCGAGCTGCGCCAGAGGTTCGAGCGGGAGGCGCGGGCCGTCTCTTCTTTGAACCACCCCCACATCTGCACCCTTCACGACGTGGGGTGCCACGACGGCGTCGATTACCTGGTGATGGAGTACCTCGAAGGCGAATCAATCGCCGACCGGTTGAAGAAGGGTGCGCTCCCTCTCGACGAAGCTCTTCGCTACGGACGCGAGATCGCGGACGGCCTCGACGAGGCCCACCGCAAGGGAATCGTGCACCGGGACCTGAAGCCGGGAAACGTCATGCTCACGAATCGGGGCGCGAAGCTCCTGGACTTTGGGCTCGCGAAGCTCCAGAAGACGACTCTCGCCCGCGAGATCTCGACGCTCTCCGCGATTGCAACCGAGCACAAACCTCTCACCGATCGGGGTGCGGTCCTGGGAACGTTTCAGTACATGGCCCCGGAACAGCTCGAAGGAAAGGACGTGGACGCGAGGACCGACGTCTTTGCTTTCGGAGCGCTTCTCTACGAGATGGTCACCGGTCGCCGAGCCTTCGAGGGAAAGAGCCAGGCGAGCCTGATTGCCGCGATCCTCGAGCACGAGCCCCGGCCCATCGCCGAGCTTCAGCCGCTGGCGCCTCTGGCGCTCGACTGGCTCGTTCGGGGTTGTCTCGAAAAGAAAGCGGACGACCGCTGGCAGTCTATGCGCGACGTCGGGAAGAACCTCGCTCGCGTCACCGAAAGCGCGGAGACGCGGGGGGCCGCTGTTTCTCCTCCCCGCACTCGTCGCGCGCTTGCAGCTTTGACCGGCGTTTTGGCGGTGTCTACGGTCGGGCTCGCGCTTTTCAACGTTCTCCGTCACGAACCGGGGAATCGAGAATCGATCCGCTTCACCATCGATCCGCCCGAGGGCACGTCAATCGCTCTGGGTCCGGCGGCGCCCCAGTCAGCCGTGTCCCCCGATGGAAGGTACGTGGCGTTCGCGACCAGGGATCCGGAGGGTAAGAATTCTCTGTGGGTTCGTTCGTTGGACGGTCTCGAGGCACGCGCGCTCGCGGGAACCGAGAACGTGAACGTGGGACTCCCTTTCTGGTCGCCGGACGGACGGTATCTCGGCTTCTTCGCGGACGAACAGCTCAAGAAGATCGATATCTCGCTCGGCTCTCCCCAGGTGCTTTGCGACGCGCCGGGTGGACCCGGGGCGGCGTGGGGCCCGGACGGGGTGATCCTCTTCGGCGGCCCCGAGGGGATTTCCCGAATCTCTGCGTCGGGAGGGGAACCGAGCCTCGTGACCAGGACGGATCGGTCGCGAGGAGAGACGAGCCACTTCTTCCCGCAGTTTCTTCCCGACGGGCAGCGTTTCCTCTTCCTCGTCTTGAGCTCGAAGGAGGAGACCCGAGGGATTCATGTGGGTTCTCTCGACTCGCAGGATACCCGCTTCCTCTTGAGCACCGAAGTGAGGGCCGCCTATGCGCAGCCGGGCTATCTCCTCTTCCTCCGCGAAGGAACTCTCTTCGCCCGGGCCCTTGACCCTTCCGATCTCGAATGGAGGGGCGAGCCCGTTCGCGTCGCCGACTCACTCGCCTACAACTCCACGATCGGTCGCACGACGTTCTCCGTTTCCGAGACCGGGGTTCTCGCCTACCGGACGGGGGGCGCAGGAGGCATTGCTCTCGCCCAGCTCACCTGGTTCGACCGCGAGGGAAACCGCCTGGGAACGGTGGGCCCCCCCGCCTTTACCGTATCCCTGGCCCTTTCGCCGGATGAGAAAAGGGTCGCGGTGACCCGCGTCGATGAAGCAGAAAGGGTGCACGTCTGGATCGGGGAGTTATCGAACGAAGCCTTCTCCCATTTCACCTTCGGAGAAACCAGGGATCGCAGCGTCTCCTGGTCCCACGATGGGGCGGGGCTTTTTTTCTCCTCCGATCGCAACGGCACGGTTGGCCTCTACGAGAAGCTCGCAAGCGGCGCGGGCGAGGCGGAGCTGCTCCTGGATTCGGCGGAGTCGAAGCGCCTCGACTCGTCCGCGCCGAACGGCGACCTCGTGTACGAAAGCCGGAACGCGCAAACAGGCTGGGATCTATGGGTCCTTCCCCAAGGAGGGAGCGAGCCCGAGCCGTATCTCCGGACCGAGGCGCAGGAACGGGAGGGGAGTCTCTCACCGGACGGACGCTGGCTCGCATACTCTTCCGACGAGTCCGGCCGCGACGAAGTGTTCGTCTCCGGATTCCCGAGCCCGATCGGAAAGTGGCAGGTGTCGACGGACGGTGGAGGGGCGCCACGATGGCGCCACGATGGCAAAGAGCTTTTCTACATCGCTCCCGACAACCGGATCGTGGTGGTTGCGGTGACGCTGGGCGTGACGTTCTCCCGTGGCGCGCCGCGTCCTCTCTTCATCGCTCCCGTGGCCCAATCGGGAGCCGGAGCCAGGTTAACGGAATTCGACGTAAGCGCCGACGGAACGCGATTTCTCGTCAATGCCCTCGTCGACCAGGGGCCTGGGGTGCCCATCACCGTCATCGTGAATTGGACCGCCGCGCTCGAGCGCTGAAAGAAGGGTGTCGAATGAAACGCAGGGATTTCATCACGCTGGCCGGTGTCGGAGCCATCGGAGCGCCGGCCCAAGGCTCCCCGTGGCGCCCCGACGGCGCGGGATCTCTTGCCCGAA
>CAZKNR010000281.1:0-4996 GCA_964553925.1 uncultured Acidobacteriota bacterium | reverse complement strand
TTGGGAAAGCGCACCGCGCGGCGGAAGGGAGCGCGCTCGATGCGGGCTTTCGCGTCTTTCGGAATGATCGACTCCAGGACGTCCCCGAGCTTGTCGCGGATCTCGTCGAGGTCTTTCCCGACCGCCGGCGTCAGCGTTTCGCCTACCGGAAGCTCCGCATGGAGATTGAGCTCGTAGCCGAGATGAATCGGCCCGCCTTCCTCCATCTCGACGACGGGCTGGATGTCGTACGTGCACTTGTGCTTTCGAATCCAATCGGACGTCTCGCTCACGGCTCTTTCTCCTGTAGGACCGGCTGCGGTGGTGACGGAGGCTCGGGCTCGGTAGGCCATCCGCCTCCCAGGGCCCTGTACAGGCGGATGAGAGAGTTCACGTGCTCGCTCATGCTCGAGGTCTCGTCGATCTCCGCGTTGAAGAGAGACCGCTGCGCGTCGAGGACCTCGAGGTAGGCGGCGACCCCGCCGCGGTAGCGAAGCTCCGAGAGCTCCACGACCTTGCGCTCGGCTTCGACCCGCTTCTGCTGAGAGCCTCGCTGCTCTCCCGCCTTCTGCAGTCCGATGAGCGTGTCCTCCACCTCCCGAAGGGCCTGGAGAAGCGTCCTCTCATAGTCGTAGACCGCCTGGCGCTGCTGCGACTCCCGCACTTCCACGCGCCGTTTGTTCTTTCCCGCGTCGAATATCGGCTGAAGGAGCGCCGTAAAGATGCTCCAGTTCGTGGAAGACCCATCGAAGAGCTCGCTCAGGTCGGTGCTCGCGACGCCGAAAGATCCGGTGAGGCTGATCCTTGGATACCGCATCGCCTGCGCTTCGCCGATGCGGGCGGTCGCGGAAACGAGTCTTTGCTCCGCTTCGCGCACGTCGGGGCGGCGCTCGAGAAGCTGCGCCGGGAGTCCGGCGGGGACTTCCGGGGGAATCGGCTGCACGTCCAGCGCCCGTCCTCTCGGGACGGCCCCGGGGTTGTGACCGAGGAGGACGGAGAGCTCGTTCTCCTTCTGCGGCACGAGTTTTTCGAGCTCGTAGACGAACGACTGGACCCGGAAGAACTCCGCTTCCGCCTGGCGCCAGTCCACTTCGGGAGTGACGCCCCCTTCGAAACGGTCGCGTGCGAGTCCCAGGTACTCCCGCCGCGATTCCAGAGTGCGCCGGGCGATCTCGAGGCTCCGATCCAGGCCGCGGAGGTCGACATAAGCCCGGGCCACGTCGGCGACGAGGGTGAGCGCGACTGCCCTCCGTGCTTCCTGAGTCGCGAGAAGCCGCGCCTGCTCCGCCTCGTTCGCGCGAGGGATGCGGCCGAAGAAGTCGAGCTCCCACGAGAAGCCCGCGCCGAGCGAAGCGATGCCTTTGGTCGTGTCCTGGTCCTCGCCCGTCTCCGGCGTATGGCTCAGACTTCCCTCGCTGAATTTCAGGCCACCTCCGACGGCGGATGCATCCACCTGCGGATAGAGCTGGCTCCGGCTGATTCCGTAGAGCGCCCGCCGCCATCAGATCGATGCGGCGAAGGGGGGCGCGTCTTCGGGCAGTCTATAGCCGAGATACGTGGAGTCGGACGGACGTTACAGCGGCAGGTACTCGACTCGATTCAGCCATTCGCTCGAATCGCTGGCGTCGGCAATGATTCTCAGGTCTGCCACGAGGCCGCCGATCGGAATCTCGAGTGGACGATAATGGGCGAGACCGCTGAACGCAATGTTTGATCTCTGCCGCCGCGTCGCCTCGACGAGCAGATCCTTATCCTGCGAAACGAGAACCCGTCCCACCTCCGTGGCCCGGTCCATCAAAACCGGATCGTCGACCTCGGCGTGACCATCTTCCTGTGCTGTGATGACGTCGACTCCCGAGCGTCGCAGCTGAACGGTGACCGCCCTGGGAACATGAACATCCAGGTATAGCGCAACACTCACTGGGGATGTCGCTGGCTCCGGAGTCTCTGTCGCAATGGTGAGCCTGCTGCGGTGTCACGCAGCGTTCGGAACTCGGCGGAATCGCGCTCGATCATCCGATCCAGCTCCTCCTGGTGGTCGGCGTAGTATGCGAGCGCAGAATAGATCTGTCCCAGGCTCAAGTCGGGGTGCTGGTACTGAAGCTCCTCTGGGCTCCAGCCGTAGGCGAGCCGTTCCTGCACCAGGTGTGTGACCTTGTAGCGGCTCGCGGCGATTCGGGGGACGCCGTCTCTGACAACGATGTGCTCGTAGACTCTCGTGGACCCCACTGACATACTTTCGCCTCTTAGGAACAGTCTATCACGCCAGTCTGCCCGCCCATCCGCGGCGGACGCGTGACCATCACTTGGCAAACGCGCCACGAAGGAAAAAAGGAACCTTCCGCCGAGTGCGCGTTACGCAACAAGCTCGCGGCGAAGAGCGAAAGGGAAAGGGAACTTTGACCACCATTCCCGAGGGTTCGTCGTTGAAATACTGTGATCGGGAGTGGGAACAACGCGGGGTGCGGGGCGACCCTCTGACCTCCCTCCCGCTGCGGGGCAAGGATGAAAATTCTCGCTTTCATCATCGACCCCAAAATCATCCGCCAGATCCTCGATCACCTCGACAAGAGGGCTAGCCCGCGAGCTCCACCGGACTCGACTCGACCCCAGTAGAAAAACCGACCCCTCACATCAACGCTTGACCTCTGCCTCTCCTCCGTCCACCCCCGGATGCATCACCCCGATTCAGCGCGCATTTCCAGATTGACCCGCCTCTTTAGAACTCCACCTCTCCCCAGGCTGGGCCTCGAGCGAAAGTTCCGTCCGTTTCCGGCAACCAGCTCGGTTACAATTCCCTATCAGTCCCGGGTACGACGAGTTCCTGAAGCAAGTGCGGATGCGTAATCCGCACCGGCGGCTGACGATGCCGGATGACGTGGGGCGCTGTATCGCGGCGCTCTGTCATCCGGCGACGTATTGGATGACGGGCAACACTCTGCACGTGGATGGCGGCGAGAACATCGTAGGATAAGGCATGGCCGAACTTCCCTGCCTCGACCTGCTTGAAGCTACGCCGCAGATTCTGCGCGGTCTGACGGCGGAGCTTACCGACGAAGATGTGCGCTGGAAGCCGGCGCCCGACCGTTTTTCGATCGGCGAGGTGCTGGCGCACCTGTCGCACTCGGAGTGGCACTGCTATCGCGCGAGGGTCGATCTGTTCCTGTCGGAGGAGCGTCCCGAGCTGGAGCCGGACGATGCGCAGATGCATCTCGAGATCTATGCAAAGGCCGATCCCGAGGACGCCTTCGATCATTTCGAAGAACAGCGCGAGACCAATGTCGATTACCTTCGCGAGTTGCCCGTGAGTGCGGGAAAGCGCGTGGCGTTCCACAAAGGAGCGGGCACGGAGAGCACTCTCGAAAACATGCTGCATGAGTGGGCGATGCACGACCTGGGACACATCCGGCAGGTCGCCGAACTGGTGCGCGCGCGCAAGCACTGGGAGGGGGCGGGGCCGCTCAACGACGATTACAAGCTGAAGCCATGAAACGACTCGCGACTGCGGTAAAGCGCAAGTATTGCGACTTTGGCGAGTTACCAAACACCCTAACAAAGCTGCCTTGAACGGGCTTTACCGCACACACAGCCCGTTCTGGGCTTTCACTTGCATCTGTGAAGCTCGACATGATTCTGACAAGGTCATATCGGGCAACCGGACGACCGGACTTGGAATTGGGAAAGCCTCCCCGCGGCGGCGCGTGCACCGTGGGCGAGCATCTGCTTCACGACATGCCGAATGTCGACCCCAGGCTCGCCGAGCTGCTGGACAGTGTCCAGGTGATGCGGCGCATGGCGGCGCTCATCAACGATCTGATCGCTGTGGCACCGGAGGAGCGCCGTCCGTCAATCAGGGACTGGGAAACGCGATTGCAACTGACGATCGCGCGTTCGTTTGCAACCGCCGACGAGCGATCGGAAGCGTCTACAGAAGATCGCCAGGGACTTGGTTCTCGCCTTAGAGGACCCTGGAGATGATGCCGAAGAACAACACCACACCGATGAAAAACATCAGCACCGCCAGCACGAAAGAGGATCGTATCAGCGGCACTTCGTGAAGTGGCTGCATCGCTTTGCGGGTCTGGAGGTACTCCACGATGCCCATGACGATGGCGAGGTCCCCATCGCGGTGAGGAACAGCCCCACGTTGGCCGGCGTCTGATCGCGACGCAGCGTGCCTCGCTCCTCCTGGAGCGCCTGGAGCACCTTGTAGATGGTGAATCCGAAACTCTGCAGCGAGAGCGCCGTGCGCACCCACGCCATCAGCGTGCGATCGGCCGCCATCATCGTCCGCATCGCGGCCAGATCCGTCCGTTCGTGCGCCAGTTCGTTCGGCGTTTTTCGCGGCGCTGTCGTCGTCATGTGACTCTTCTCCAAGCCGCGGCAGTCATAGTCCGATCAGTTTCGACAAGATCTCCGCTTCCCATGGCGGGAACCAGCACCGCTCCCGCTTCATCGGCCCGCCCGGTGCGCAGGTATATCTCCGACAAGTGCACGCGAGCCTTCACATAACCCGGGAGGTACTCAATCGCCTTTCCATACCAGCGCGCGGCCCTGGCTGGTTGTGGTTCGGTCGCGAGTTCTCCCCACAAGACTCCCAGCTGAAAGCAGACCCAAGCCACTGCGAACGGTGACACATGCCGGCGTCGGCTATGATTCCTGGGCGAAGCTGGTGAACGGTCCGGCAACGAGACACGCGAAAACGAACAGGGCGAAGAAATGAGTCTTCAAGATCCTCCTTCAGGCTCTCGTGAATCCCATCTCCTCGAGGCGCATTTCCGTCGGGTGGAACTTTTCCCGGTCGCCCGGCTTCATCGCTTCATTGTCGGGATGGAAGACGCGAACGGTCCGGGTAACCATCGGATTCTTCCCACCTTTGGGAAAGCGCACCGCGCGGCGGAAGGGAGCGCGCTCGATGCGGGCTTTCGCGTCTTTCGGAATGATCGACTCCAGGACGTCCCCGAGCTTGTCGCGGATCTCGTCGAGGTCTTTCCCGACCGCCGGCGTCAGCGTTTCG
>CAZKNR010000280.1:0-4036 GCA_964553925.1 uncultured Acidobacteriota bacterium | reverse complement strand
AGAAGGCTTCCTAGATCAGCGTAGTGCCGCGAATAGCGGTCGGGCATCTGCTCGTCCTTCGGTCGGTGAAACTCGGCGTGCAGGATGGTGGCCTTCTCCCAAAAGCTGCGCGCAAGTTCCAGGACGGTAACTTCACATTGCCAGTCCGGGAACGCTTCCGGAAACTCTTCCGCCACCCAAGGCCGGATGGCATGCTGGCCCACCGGCTGCTGGTCGGTCAAAGAGCCAAGCTCAAGCTTGACCGTGCGACGCACATACTCAAGACGGGTGGCCTGAATCGAGGGATAATGGAAGAGCAGATTCGGCGAACCTGCTTGCTCGTCCAGTTCATACTTAAGCCACGGTTCTCCAGAGTCTCGCGTACCGATCCTGTACCTGATAGCCAGTTCCACCGACGGGGCGATGGTCTCTTTCACCTTGACACTGCACAGCTGCTGCATCTGGGCGATGGCCGTATCGCGTTTGGTCCGGCTGGTGAGCGCGTCGAAGGCCCGCGGGTCCGCGCCGACAAACAATGGCGACACCGACAGATCCACATCTTCCGAAAAGCGGTCGATTACGCCATAGACCTTGGACAACGATGTTCCGCCTTTGAACACCAGATGCGGTGCCAGCTCGGGCTGCGAAAACACCAGGCCCAGCAGCCAGCACACCCAAAAATCTTTCTCGATGATCACAACGTTCACCGCTCGTTTCGCGGCGGCTTGTTCGAACACCAGAGAGCGGCGATGCGGCGTCAGGGCCAGAAACTGGAGTGCCGGATTCATGGCTTGGCCTTCCTCGTCAGCCTCTTCCTCGTCGGCGCCGGCTCATCCTGCGCCAGTTCGCGCAGCATCGGCCTCATCCAGCCCGGTGCAAGATCCAGGTCAGCCAACAGCCGCGACCGCTCGGCGGCAGGCAGCGTCTTGCGCAAATATGTTAGGCGCTGCGGCGTGATGTGTTCCCGTCCCAAACTCTTGAAGGCTTGAATCAAAAGCCCGCTAAGCCGGTTGGCCGCAGTCATGTTTCGCGGCGAGGTGCGCTTGAGGGTAATGAACATCGTCCCAGCCCGCACCGAACGGCTCACGCCGTCGGTCAGCATCAGTACCTTGGCCGGCACTTGCTCCGACAAACCCAGCAGGTTGGCCGCATACACGCCCGCGGGCTGTACCCGTAGCTTGTCCTTGCCAACCACCGCTTTTAGCACTGCATCGACCGACGGCCATAACGTACCCATCTCTCGGTCATGCCGCGGCTTGTCATACAGGCCACGCGCCAGGCGGCGCAAGACGCCCGCGGCAACCAACCGCTGCAGCGCCTTGTCGATCGCTGCACGGCTGCCCAGCGCCGCGAACATGGCCGGCGTAAACACCGTCCCGCGCCTGCTATGCTGGACACGTCGGGTAATCTGCGTGTAGGTGCTTTTAGGTGAGGCAGCGCGTGGCATGCGTTAGACCGGGCCCTTGTTAGGGTTCTATTTGACCGAAAAATAGCACGTTTTTCAGACAAATAACACCCCCTTGTTGCGCCAGATCGCAAGCTCCTCGTCGAAGATGCCGTCCGGTCCCGCGGCGGAGCGTCGGACGAAGGGCTGATCGAGATCGTGAAGCGGTGCAAGGTTGAGAAGGCGCTTCTTACCGATCGCGTTGACTCACACTCGGTTCCGCCGCCGGGACGGCCTCCATCCCAGAAGCGATCGTTCCACCAGGACGACGACCGCGATCCCCACGGTCGTGAACAGAGTGACGGAGACGAGGCAGGCGAACACCAGGGGCGTGTCCAGGTTGGACTGTCCCGAGAGAATCAAATAGCCGATGCCGTGGTTTCCGCCGATGAACTCGCCCACGATCGAGCCCGCGAGCGCGAGAGGGAACGCCACCTTCAGCGCGTCGGTGAGATAGGGAAGGGCGTTAGGAAGACGCACCTTGCGAAAGACGCGCCACTCGGTCCCGCCGGCGAGCCTTGCCAGGTCGAGGATGTCGGGCTCGATCTCGCCGAGGCCGGTCACCGAGCTCACGAAGATCGGAAAGAGGCCCATGAGAAACGCGAGAAGCACCTTCGGCTCGGCCCCGAGGCCGAACCACGTCACGAAAAGAGGCGCAATCGCGATCTTTGGAATGCCGTTGAAGGCGGCGAACGCGGGAAGCACGACGGCCTTGAGCGGTCTCACGTAGATCGTAACGAGCGCCAGGAGCAGCCCGGCGACGAGCGAGAGCAGGAGGCCGCCGAGGGTCGTCGCGGCCGTGACCGTGAGGTGCTCGAGCTGAACGGCCAGCGTTTGCCACCATTTCAGAAACACGATCGACGGCCGGGGAAGGAGGTACTCCGGAATCCCCGCGGGACCGACGGCGTACTCCCACGCGAGCAGAAGGGCGAAGGCGCCGGCGACGATTCCGACCGACGCCCGCTTCATTCGACCCATCCCGCTTCGACGAGATCTCGAACGGCGGCCGTAAGCTCGACGAAATGCCGATCCTTGAGCGTGCTCGAGCTCCGCGGGCGGGGGAGGTCGACAGGAACCATGCCCTTCACCGCGCCCGGCCGGGCGGTCATCACCAGGACTCGGTCCGACAACCACACCGCCTCGGTGATGCTGTGGGTGACGAAGACCACCGTGTTTTTAGTCGCCGCCCAGATGCGCTGGAGCTCGAAGCCCATCCTTTCCCGGGTCAGGATATCGAGAGCCCCGAACGGCTCGTCCATCAGGAGGAGTGCGGGGTCGAGGAGGAGCGCCCGGCAAATCGAAACCCTCTGCTGCATCCCGCCCGAGAGCTCGTGCGGGTAGCTCCGCTCGAAGCCCTCGAGCCCCGCGAGCCGTACGAGCTCCTGTGCCCGCTCTCGATAGGCGTTCTTGTCCTTTCCCGCCATCTCCGCGGTGAACAGGATGTTTCCGAGGGTTCGACGCCAGGGGAGGAGCACCGGCGACTGGAACACCATCGCCGCGTCCTCGGAGCGTCCCCGCACCTCGCGGCCGCGGGCGAGCACCGTTCCCGACGTGGGGCGGACAAGTCCAGCGAGGATTCGGAGCGTGGTCGACTTTCCGCAGCCGCTCGGCCCCACGATCGCGAGAAACTCGCTCTCGCCGACGTCGAACGACAGGCGCTCGATGACGGTGCGGGTTTCGAAGGTCTGGGTGAGCTCCTCGGCGCTCACGGTGGCGGGGATGGCTCGGGTCATGCCCGGTCGTATTGTATCGGCGCGGTCCGCGAATTAGGATAGCCGAATGATGAAGAGTGCGATTCGTTTTGGCGCGACCTGTCTTTTGGGCGTCGTTCTGTGCGCCTGCAGCTCCAGCGATGTCCCCGCAGTGGAACCCGCTCCCGCAGCCATTGAACCCGAGGAGCTCGAAGAGATCGAGCCGGCGCCAGAGCCCGAGCCGCCCCCTCCGGGGCTGGTCCCTTTCGTCGCGCCGTTTACGGGCGATCTCGACGGGATGGTGGAACGGCGGATGGTGCGCATCCTCACGGTGCAAAGCCCGGTGCAGTACTTCGTCGACCGGGGCCGGGAGCTCGGCATCACCTACGAGGCGGCGAAAGCGTTCGAGACCCAACTGAACGAGAAGCTCGGCACCGGCAACGTCAAGGTCCACGTGATCGTCATGCCCGTCGGACGAGACGAGCTCATCCCTCGCCTCCTCGCGGGTCAGGGGGACATCGCGGCGGCGACGCTTACCGTCACCCCGGAGCGATTGCAGCAAGTCGACTTCTCCGATCCGTTCGGCACCGGGATCTCGGAGATCCTGGTGACCGGCCCCGGCAGCCCCGACATCGCGGACCTCGATGGTCTCTCCGGCAAGGAAATTCACGTCCGCGCTTCCAGTAGTTACGCCGAGCACCTGAAAGCGCTGAACGAGCGCTTCGCCGCCGAGGGCAAGGCCCCGGTTCAAGTGGTGCCCGCGGACGAGCTTCTCGAGGATGGAGATTTGCTCGAGATGGTCGCGGCGGGGCTCTTTCCCGCGACGGTCGCGGACAGCTTCATGGTCGATCTGTGGGCCAAGGTGTTCCCCACCCTGAAGCCGCACCCCGAGGTCGCGGTCGCGACCGGAGGCGACATCGGC
>CAZKNR010000279.1:0-5140 GCA_964553925.1 uncultured Acidobacteriota bacterium | reverse complement strand
GACGACCTCTATGTCGACGTGCCGGTGACGTTCGGCGAAGCGGCGCTCGGCGCCGAGATCGAGGTTCCGACGCTCTCAGGGCGGGCGCGCATCCGGATTCCCGCCGGCTCTCAGGCCGGGCGGCTCATGCGGCTGAAAGGTAAGGGAATGCCTCCATTAAAGGCCGGGGAGCCCGGTGATCTCTTCGCGAAGCTCGTGGTGGTGGTGCCGAAGGAGCTGCAGCCTCGCGAGCTCGAGCTCGTCAAAGAGCTTCAGACCCTCCGCTCGGACAATCCGCGGGCTCACCTGGGCTGCGCCTAGAGTCCATGCCCCCCGCGCTCGCCATACTCTTCGGAGGCGATGGAAGCGAGCATCGAGTTTCGGTCGCCTCGGCCCAGAACGTAGCGTCGGTCCTCGAAAGCGCTTCCCTGTGGTTCTGGAGACCCGGCGGATCCGTGGCTTCCGTCACGCGGTCCGAGCTCCTCACGTTCGAGCGCCCCTTCGAGCGTGACTTCTCGCCCGAGCTCTCGCATTCCTGGCCCGACCTCGCGGCCGCTCTCGACTCTTCCGAAGCCCGAGCCCTCACGTTCTTCCTCGCCCTCCATGGAGGAGCCGGTGAGGATGGAACGGTGCAGGCCCTCCTGGAAAAGAGGGACCTCGCCTTCACCGGTTCCGGCTCGGAAGCGAGCCGGCTCGCTTTCGACAAGCTCGCCGCCCGAGAGAGGGTATCTGCCCGGGGAGTCCGGGTCGCCGAAGCCTGCACCGTGACCGCCGATGCGGCGACGCACGAGAGGCTCGCGAAGCTCTTCGAGACCCACGACAAGATCGTGGTGAAGCCCGTCGCCGATGGATCGAGCCACGGTGTCCGCATCGTCTCGCACGAGCGCGAGCTCGATGCCGCCATCGTCCACGTCGTCGCGCACCCCGACGTCCGTCATCTGGCCGAGGCTTTCATCGAAGGCCGCGAGCTCACCGTAGGGGTCATCGAAGAGGAGGAGGCCGTCGCGGCCCTCCCCTGCTCGGAGGTCGTCCTCGAGGCGGGACGCACGTTCGACTTCGACGGGAAGTATCTGGGAAAGGGCGTTCGTGAGATCACGCCCGCCGATGTCTCAGAGGCCATCGCGCATGCCGCTCAGTCAGTGGCGCTCGCCGCCCACGAGGCCGTGGGATGCCGCGGCTACTCCCGCACCGACGTCATCATGGGAAAGGACGGGCCGGTGTTTCTCGAGATCAACACTCTTCCCGGTCTCACCCGGGCGTCCTTCATCCCCCAGCAACTCGAAGCCGCCGGCATCGACATGCGCCGCTTCCTCGAGCGACAGATCGAGATTGCGGTCAAGGAGAGGGCGGGAGAGGGCCTCTCGCGCGAGAATTCAAGCCGGCAATAACTTGAAGGCCGGTGACGAGATTACACTCCGACCGAAGATTCGAAGCATGTCCGCAGGCTCAGGATCGCGGACACGTTCCTCCTCGAGCTTCCGCCTCACGTCATCTCGATCCACGGGGGGGATACGGACGGCGAAGAACGGAAACAGAACGAAGGAACGACGCCAGCCAGCTATCGCAGCCGTGCGAGAACCAGATCGCTCTCGCTTCGAACCACGCGGGTGAACAGCACCCGTTTGCGAGTCGGATCGAGCGCGAGCCCGCCTCCGGGATCGGCGTCGATCGTCTTCAGATTCGAGAGCGCTCCCGAAGGCAGGTCCAGTTGATACAACCGAATCTCTCCCGATTCGACGCCGAGAAACCAAACCGTGGTCTCATCGAGCGTCCATGCGACCGAGTCGGCGAGCGCCTCCGTCCCCGCGACCTTCGCCTCCGCGCCCGACTTGAGATCGAGGCGATGGAGCCCGGGCGAGTCGAACTTCGTGAAGTAGAGGGTGGCGCCGTCCTTCGAGAAGCGGCCCGCGTAGCCGCCGTCCGGAGTCAGTGGCTCTTCTCTCTCGGAGCTCCAGATCTGCCACGTCCCCGATCGGTCGGAGCCGAAGAACACCTCGCTCCCGTCGGGATGAAACACGGGTGCCACCTCGTTCCCGGGGGATGGCGCGATGGGCTCGGGCGTGCCTCCGTCGATCGAGATCGAGAACAGGTCGGCGTGGCCGTCGGGTCGCGCGTCAAACACGATCGAACGCCCGTCAGGCGACCACGACGGCGCTCCAACCTGAGGGCCGCCGAAGCTCGTTAGCCGTCGAGCGCTCCCGCCCGAGACGTCGCTGGCCCAGATCTCAGGGGAGCCCGACCGGCTCGAGACGAAGGCGATGCGGCTCGCGTCGGGGGAGAGGGCGGGCTCGCGATCCTCGTGCGTCGACACCAGAAGCGGCTCCGGCGCCACGTCCGTCACTCCGAGCGCGAGGGCCTCGATGTCGGAATCGCGCCACCGCTCCTCGAACAGAAGCTCGCCCCCGGATCCGATCTGCGGAGCGCGCGGCGTTCCTCCGGCGAAAACCAACCGGATGGGTCGACCCTCCCGGAGGGGAAAACTCCAAAGGCCGAGGGCACCGCTCCGCGCCGATGAAACGACGATCTGGTCGCCGTCGGGAGAGAACGCGGCTCCACGCACTTCGCGCCCGTCGAAAGTCACCCTCTGCGGCTCTCCTCCATCGACTTCGATGCGATAGACGTCCTGGGTGTTCATGCTCACGCTCCGCGTGAACGCGACCCACCGGCCATCGGGAGAGAACGCGGGGTCCTTGTCCCCCCAGTGCTGGCCGCCGGGCGAGACCAGTTTCCGCTTCTCGCCGGTCTCGGGAACGAGCAGATAGATCCCGAAGGATTCCGAGTCGCTCTCCCGGTCGGAGAATGCGAGCAAGCGCCCGTCGGGCGACCACGCGAGATCGGGGTTCTGGCTCTTCCCGCAGGAGCCGAGCGAACGCTCATTTCCGCCGAGCGCGTCGACTTCCAGGATGCGGCAATCGCCCATCGCCGGATAACGCGCGAACGCGAGACGTTTTCCATCGGGCGACCAGCTCGGTGCGAGGTCGACATCGGGGTCTTCGGTGAGACGCGTGAGGGTCTCCTCGGAAAGTGTCTTCACGTAGAGATCCCAGTTATCACCGGAGGCTCCCTGCCAGACGAACGCGACGCGGGCGCCGTCGGGTGAGAGCGCCGGCTGGATCTCCCGGCCGGGAAGCGTCGTGAGCGGCCGCCCCTCGAGAGTCAGGGCCTCGTCGAGGTCCGCGTCGCGAGAGCCCAAAGCGAGAACGCTCGCGACCGCCGCGGCCGCGAGCACTCCTGCTCCCCAGAGAGGGAACCTCCCGCGTGAGGAGCTCCGGTCAGCGGGGGTGACGGCGGCGATGACCCTGTAACCTCTCTTGGGAATGGTCTCGATGTACCGGGGGTCCTTGCGGTCGTCGTCGAGCGCTTTACGCAAGTCGGCGACCGCGCGGGTCAACACCTCCTCCTGCACGTGGACGCCGGACCACACGCTCGCGAGGAGCTCTTCTCTCGTGACCAGCTCGCCGCCGCGAGAGACGAGGACCAGCAGGACCTCCATCGCCTTGGGGGTGATCCGCTGGGAGGCGGAGCTGCGCGCGAGCCGCGTGATCTGGTTCAGGGAGGGCTCGACGCGCCACTCGCCGAGGACGAAAGGCGATGGCGACATCGTGCTCGATTCTAGCACCGGCGTTCCGCAACTCGAGCGGCATCGGAGCTCGAGCCGTTTCGGGGTGAAGCGCGATATCCTGTGCACCTGCTAAAGGGAGTGCGCCGATGACGACACATTGTTTCAGCCGATTCCAGGCGAGAGGCTCGGGTCTTGCCGTTCTTCTGTTCGCCGAGCTCGCGTTTGCCGAGCTCGCGTTTGGAAGTCCGCCCGTCGCCGCCGACGAAGACAACGAAATCTTCGAGCTGGGCGGTTTTCGCTTCGAGAGCGGGGTCGAGCTTCCGAACGCTCGTTTGTCCTACGCGACCCATGGAGCTTTGAACGACGAAGGGACCAACGCCGTTCTAGTGCCTTCCTGGTACTCCGGCGATCATCATGGCTACGAGTTTCTCATCGGCACGGGAAAGGCTCTCGACCCGGCCGTGTATTTCATCGTGGCCACCGACATGTTCGCGAACGGGTTTTCGTCCTCGCCGAGCAACACGCCGCCGCCCTACGCGGGATCGGACTTTCCCGAGATCGCGATCCGCGACAACGTGAGGGCGGCGCACGAGCTCCTCAGCGAGGGGCTCGGCGTCCGGCGACTGCGAGCGGTGATCGGATTCTCGATGGGTGCTCAACAAGCTCTTCAGTGGGCGGTGAGCTACCCGGAGATGGTTGCGGCCGTGGTCGCCATTTGCGGCAACGCCAAGGAGTATCCATTCGGTATCGTGCGCCTCGAGGGAGCCAAGAGCGCGCTCATGGCGGACAGCGCCTGGAATGGCGGGCGCTACGACAAGCCGCCTGAGGTGGGCCTCAAGGCACTGGCGCGACACTGGGCATCCTGGGGGGTTTCCCAGGAATGGTGGCGCCGTGAAACGTACCGGGAGCTCGGCTACGACAGCATCGAGGCATGGCTCCGCCAGGCGGAAGACGGCTGGTTGCAGCGCGACGCGAACAACGTCCTCTGGCAGGCGAAGATGTGGCAGAGGCACAACGTCGGCGACACCCCGGGCTTCGAAGGCGATTTCGAAAAAGCGCTCCGCTCCATCAAGGCCATGGTGCTCTTCCTGCCCTCGGAAACCGATCTGTACTTCCCGGTTGCCGACTCCGAGCACGAGACCCGGCTCATTCCCGGCGCCAAGCTCGTTCCGATACCGTCGATCTGGGGCCACGGGGCCGGGGCGGGAAGAGGCCCCGGAGACGCCGAGTTCCTGAACCGCACCATTGCCGACTTTCTCGAGCGAGCGAAGACGGGAAGGGCACGGTAGAATGAGGGAAGCCATGGCGAAGACGATGGAAAGCTGGCCCAAAGAGCGGGGTTACGTGTATCCGCACGTCAGGAAGGTCGAAGGTATATGCGGGGGACGGCCGTGCATCGACGGGACCCGGATCCGCGTTGTCAACGTCGTGTTCCTCCACAAGGAGGGTTACACGCCCGAGCAAATGCTCGAGAAGTACCCCGACTTGAACCTGGCACAGGTCCACGCGGCGCTCACCTACTACTACGACAACCCGGAAGAAATCGACGCCTACATCGCGGAAGACGAAGCCTGGGACGAAAGGTACGAGCGCGATAAG
>CAZKNR010000278.1:0-1919 GCA_964553925.1 uncultured Acidobacteriota bacterium | reverse complement strand
AATCCGGGGTGGCAGCGCCAGGTCGGAGTGCTGATGCGGGAACGCGCGACCCATGTATCCCGATGGCTGCATATCGGCCAATTCGGGCGGTAACCCTTTGAAAACGATTCCCGCGGGGAGCCATGCCGTTTCGTCGGCCGCGAGAACCACGAGCCTGCCGACCGGGTAGGGTTTCCCGGATGCGTCGATTCGGAGGACAGGGACATCAGCCTCGAGTCCCGTCACTTGGCGACGGAGCCCGTATCGGGTCGCCCGCCCGCGTCCGAGCGCGACGACATTCCCGCCCTCGGCCCGGATGCGGCGCATCAACGTCGCGGGGGAGACCCCGAGTGTCCTGGTGAGCAGATTCGCCGAGACGACGCCGTTTTTGAGCGGATCGGTCACGGCACTCATCGTTGAAATGATTTATGAACCGATATAACTTGATTAAACAGTTTATTTGGTGATATTTAGTCGTAGGACTTTCTTTGGAATGAAATGAATTATGAAATGATTTTATCAACAAATCCATCAATTCCAAACGGTGCTTCTCCACCTCCAGTCTGATAGGATTCCGTCGGAAGTGACTGGGGTCTGGTGGCCTCCACGGACTTCAAATCCGATGGTCCTGGGTTAATCCCCGGGACGGTGGGTTCGATTCCCACGCACTTCCGCCAGTTAATGGGTTAGGTTTTCAATGGCCTATGGGTTCCCTCTTCTCGCAGGTACTCTTCGTGTACCCGAGTTAACGCTAAGTCTCTCGTAAAGAACTACATAGGCTTGTCTGCTGAACGGCGACTCAGAAGAGAGACGACCACGTTTACCGAAAGCAGGCAAGGGGTTGGTAGGGTTAGCTCCAGCCTCGCTGACCATGGCCATGGCATCAGACGTGAGCCCACGGCCTTGCTTGAATAACTTCGCGGACCGCTAAACTACTCCCATGACCACTTCCGCGGACGACGTCCTCAAACAAGCTCTCGAGCTCAACGAGCCTGAGCGCGCCCGACTGGTGACCGAGCTTCTGAGCACGCTGGAGCCGGACAGCGCGACTGGGTCGCTCAGCGATTCCGAGAGGATTGCCGAGATCGAACGACGCGCGCGTGCAGCTCACGCAGGACGACCCGGTGTTCCCTGGGACGAGGCGCGGAAACGCATCGAAGACCGCTTCCATCGTGAATGAGCGAAGTCCGGCTCGCGCCCGAGGCCGTCGATGAGCTGAACGAAGCAGCCACGTGGTACGAGAAACGAAGCGAGGGTCTCGGAACCGAGTTGCTCGAAGAGGTCGAAGAGGTGCTGCAGCGCATTGGAGCCCTCCGCGAATCGTTTCCCCAGCTCGCGAGCCGGAGATCGCCGCGCACCGCGACCGTGGGGCACGAGGAAAACGTCGTCCGACTTCCCACCCAGAAGCTTTCGGCTCAAAGGTGAATTTCTTCCGGTTCCGTTTCCCGGCGAGCTCGGCGCGAGCTGAAACCGCTTCGGCTTCACGGGCTAGCAATGGTATGAGGAAGTTGGCACCTACGACACGCGCGCGCCCCCCCTGTGTGACGATACGATCGAACCCTGGGCCGATATGATCGCGCGAACGATCCCGTCGTGGTTCGGTGTCGTGCTCGCGGGGTTGGGGTGCGTGGCGACACTCGTCGACACCGGTGTCCTCCACGGGACGCTCTCGCTCTACACCGCGATCCTGCCGCCGAGGTTGCTGCACCTGCCGGATAGAAGTCTCCTTACGGACGCCGCCCACGGTCCTCCGTTTCTCACGCTACTCGGCGTTCTCGTAATCTACTTTCTCCCCGCTCTGTTCCTGCTCTTGTGGACGTGGCGGTCGTGGCGCCAGCCGCCGAACAGAAAGCAACCCTGATCCGCTGCATCGGGCACAGCGAGCACCTGGGCTCCTCGATTGGCGACTACGCGCCTGATCTCGCCGTTCGCGCTTGAAC
>CAZKNR010000277.1:0-60721 GCA_964553925.1 uncultured Acidobacteriota bacterium | reverse complement strand
GGCGGACGAAACGTCTCTTCCCTCGTTTCGCCAGCTCACCTTTCGTCGCGGCACGGTGGGCGCCGCTCGCTTCGCGCCCGAGGGGGGAACCGTTCTCTATTCCGCCGCGTGGGACGGCCGTCCGATCGAGCTGTTCTCGGCGCGCCTGGATGCTCCCGAGTCGTCCCTGCTCGATCTGCCCTCGGGATTCCTCGTGGGAGTCGCGCGAGGAGAGGTCGCGCTCCTGCTTTCGAACGGGACTCTGGTTCGAGCTCCAGTGGGTGTCGGTGCGCCTCGCGAAATTCTCGCGGAGGTGGAATGGGCCGACTGGGCGGCGGATGGCACGAGCTTCGCCGTCGTGCGCAGAGTCGCGGGACGCCAGCGCCTGGAGTTCCCCATCGGTAAGAGCCTCTACGAAACGGTGGGTGGTCTTCGCTTCCTCCGCATCTCGCCTTCGCGAGAACGACTGGCTTTCGTGGAGCAGTCCCTGGCGGGCTATACGAACGGCAGAGTTCGCGTCGTAAACCTCGAAGGCACCCTCGTTACGAGCTCCGATGAGTATGGCGATCTCTCCGGTGTCGCATGGCGGGACGATGGAGACGTCTGGTACTCGGCGCAGGAGCCGGGGAGAGAGCACGCCGTCTATGCACTCTCGGTCGAAGGCGGCTCTCGTGAGGTCCTCCGCTCTCCCGGCTCTCTCAGCCTTCACGACATCTCGAGGGACGGGCGTCTCCTGGTCTCCCAGGACAAAGCGCGCTTCGAGACCATGGGCCTCGCTCCCGGGGATTCGAAAGAGAAGGATCTGACCTGGTTGGACCGGACCTACGTGGAGGACATCACTTCCGACGGCCGGACGATTGTTTTTCACGAGGCCGGCATCGGGGGGGCGATGATTGCAGGAGGTTCCCAAGGTGCCGCCTTTCTTCGCGGAACGGACGGCTCTCCGGCGGTACGTCTCGGCGTTGGCCAGCCCCTCGCGCTTTCGGCCGATGGCAAGTGGGTGACTCTCGTCACCGACCAGGCGAAAGCCCGCATGGCGCTCTACCCCACCGGCGCGGGGGACTCTCGAGAGCTGCCGCCGGGTACCGTTCGTCAGTACTTTGATGCCTGGTGGTTCCCCGAAGGTCGTCGCCTTCTCATCGCGGGAAACGAGGAGAACCGTCCCCGGAGGCTCTTCATCCAGGATGTTTCGGACGGCGAACCGAAGCCGTTCACCCCCGAGGGTGTTTGGACCCTCGAGAACGCCATCTCTCCGGACGGCAAGTGGGTTGCCGCGGGCGCTCGCGACGAGGGAGCTCCAATGTCCCTCTATCCCGTGGAGGAAGTAGATGTCCGGGCCATCCCCGGTTTGTCCCCGAAAGACTACGTGCTCCGTTGGAGTCCCGACGCGCGCTACCTATTCGTCGCCGACCGGGCCTTCGGCGTTTCGCTGTCCATCTTCCGACTCGACCTCGAGACGGGTGTCCGCGAGCCCTGGAAGGTGCTGAAGCCAGCCGATCCCGCGGGTGTTTCCGGAATCGCCTGGATTTGTCTTACCCCCGACGGCAGGTCCTACGCCTACACTTATGCCCGCGTTCTCTCCGATCTCTACCTGGTCGAGGAGTAGGCCGGAGCTTCTCAGGTGAGTAGACATCGTGTCCACTGCGTAGCGGTACTCCTTCTCTCTCTCGCGTCCCTCGCGGCGGCCGTCGAGACCGATTCTCTCCGAGACGAGCTCGCGCGGATCTTCGGTCCGGAGAAACACTACGAGCCGGAGACTTTTGGGCCGGCGCGGTGGCTTCTGGACGGCGAGGCGTATACCACGCTCGAGCCTTCGGCGACGGTTGAAGGTGCCAAGGACATCGTTCGCTACGAGAGCGTCTCGGGAAAACGTGAGGTGCTCGTCGATGCGAAGAGCCTCGTGCCTCCAGGGGAAACGAAACCTCTCGAAATCAAGGATTACTCCTGGTCCGAGGACCGCGCCCGGCTCCTCGTCTTCACAAACACCAAGCGCGTCTGGCGTCGAGATACCCGAGGGGACTACTGGGTCTTCGATCAAGAGAGCCGGACACTTCGAAAACTGGGCGGACTCGCACCTGCCGCCACGCTGATGTTCGCGAAGTTCTCCCCCGACGGCACGCGTGTCGCCTACGTGCACGAGAACGACATCTATGTAGAGGCCCTCGCAACGGGTGCGGTCACGCGGCTCACCCAAGATGGCTCCGCGACGTCGATCCACGGCACGTCCGACTGGGTCTACGAAGAGGAGCTCGATGTCCGCGACGGATTCCGATGGAGCCCGGACGGCCGGCGCATCGCCTACTGGAGCTTCGATTCGACTGGAGTGGGAGAGTTCACTCTGATCAACGATACCGACAGCCTCTACCCTACCCTCACCCGGATTCCCTATCCGAAAGTCGGAACCACGAACTCCGCGGCGCGAATTGGTGTCGTGAGCTCGAACGGTGGCGAGACGAGCTGGATGAAGGTGCCGGGAGATCCAAGGAACACCTACGTCGCCAGGGTGGATTGGGCGAAGGACAGCGACCACGTCGTGCTGCAGCACTTGAACCGCCTCCAGAACACCAACGACCTCCTGCGCGCCGACGCCACATCGGGCAAAGTCGAGCGGCTCTTTCGCGACCAATCCGACACTTGGGTCGAAGTCGTCGACGAGCTCACGTGGCTTAAGACGACCGGCGAATACCTGTGGTTGAGTGAGAGGGACGGGTTTCGGCACGCCTATCGAGTGGGAGGAAGCGACGGCGAACCGCGTCTCGTGACCCGCTTCGACGCCGACGTGATCCGTCCTCTCGGTGTAGATCCCGAGGAGCGCTGGTTCTATTTCACCGCCTCTCCCGACGACACCACCCAGGAGTACCTCTATCGAGCGACAATCGACGGAGGCGACGGAGGCGATGGAAGCAAAGCGCCGGAGAGATTGACGCCGCGATCCCAGCCGGGCACCCACGGCTACGATCTGTCACCCGACCGGAAGTGGGCTTTCCACACCTACTCGAGGTTCGACCAGCCCCCACGCGTCGAGCTGGTGCGGTTGCCCGAGCACGACGCGGTACGGGTTCTCGTCGACAATCAGTTGCTGACAACGAAGGTGACGACGCTTCTCTCGGAGCCGGTGGAGTTCTTTCGACTTTCGATCGAGCCCGATGTCGTTCTCGACTCCTGGATGCTCAAGCCGCCCGGCTTCGATCTGTCTCGGCCGTCCCGGCGTTATCCTCTGATCGTCCACGTCTACGGAGAGCCCGCCGGGCAGACCGTCCTCGATCGTTGGGGCGGCAATCAGGCTCTGTTTCACCGCGCGCTCGCCAGGGAAGGCTACCTCGTCGCGAGCTTCGACAATCGCGGAACGCCGGCGCCCAAAGGCGCCGCCTGGCGAAAGATCATCTACGGGACGGTGGGAGATCTTTCTTCGAGAGATCAAGCCGCCGCCGTCCGCGCCCTGGTAAAGGGCCGTCCGTATGTCGACCCCGAACGGGTGGCGATCTGGGGCTGGAGCGGAGGCGGATCGAACACGCTGAACGCGATGTTTCGTTTTCCCGACGTTTACAAGGTCGGAGTATCGGTGGCGCCGGTTCCCGATCAGACGCTCTACGACACGATCTACCAGGAACGCTACATGGGGCTGCCCAAGGACAACGAGGCGGGCTATAAGCTCGGCTCCCCTATCCACTTCGCCGAGGGGTTGAAGGGACGCCTTCTCCTCGTTCACGGCAGCGGCGACGACAACGTGCACTACCAGGGAACGGAGCGGCTCGTGAATCGCCTGGTCCAGCTCGGCAAGCGCTTCGACCTCATGGTCTATCCCAATCGGAGCCACGCCATCTCGGAGGGGGACGGCACGAGCCTCCACATCTACAGCCTCATCGCGCGCTACCTCATCGAGAACCTCTCCGAGATCAAGTCGCGATAGGCAATATTCCGCTCTGCGACAACAAGAAGGAGCCATCAGAATGACCCCGATTAAGGATGTAGGCCGCTTCGTAGCGCTCGATGTTTTCCTGGTTTGCGTTTTCGCAGTTTTGCCCCCCATCGCGCTCGGGCAAGCCCGACCACGGGCGCGGGACCTCGGCATCCCACTGAAGGGTACACCGGGTCCCTGGAACGCCATCACCGACGTGAACGGCGTCGAAGTCGGCCATGCCACGATCGTCGAGGGGGAGGGACCGCTCCGGGTGGGCCAGGGGCCGGCGCGGACCGGCGTCACCGCGATCCTCCCGCGAGGGCGCAGCTTCGATCCGGTTTTCGCCGGGTGGTACACGCTCAACGGCAACGGAGAGATGACCGGGACGACCTGGGTGAAGGAGTCCGGTTTCCTGGAGACTCCCATTCTGATCACCAACACCTTCAGCGTGGGCGTGGTGCGCGACGCCGCGCTCGCCTGGATGGCCGAGCATCATTATTACTCCCCCATCGAGGCCGACTTCTGGTTCGCGTACCCGCTGGTGGCGGAAACCTGGGACGGGGTGCTGAACGACGTGCTGGGGTTCCACGTCACAAAAGACCACGCGATCTCGGCGCTCGACGCAGCCCGCGCCGGACCGGTCGCTGAAGGAAACGTCGGCGGAGGCACGGGAATGGTCTGCCACGACTTCAAGGGGGGCATCGGCACGTCCTCCCGCCGGGTCCGCGTCGAGGATTCTGATTTCACCGTCGGCGTCCTGGTTCAGGCCAACCACGGCGGACGGCCCGGGCTCACCGTCGCCGGTGTCCCGGTCGGGCAAGAGTTAACCGATCTCATGCCGGTGATCCAAAGCGGGAAGCCGGGCGCGGAGCGAGGCTCCATCATCGTGGTGGTCGCAACCGACGCGCCCCTTCTCCCCCATCAGCTCGAGCGGCTCGCGCATCGGGTGCCGCTCGGCATCGGGCGCGTGGGCGGCTACGGCGGCAACAGCTCGGGGGACATCTTCCTCGCTTTCTCGACGGCCAACCGCGGAGCGTTTCGAAGGACCGGGACGACGAGCCCGGTGATGCTTTCGAACGACCTCATCGACCCACTCTTCGAGGCAACGGTGGAAGCTACCGAAGAAGCGATCCTGAACGTGCTGGTGGCGGCCGAGACGACGACCGGCATCGACGGCAACACCGTTTACGCTCTTCCCCACGAGCGTCTGCGGGACGTGTTGAGAAAGTACAACCGGCTTCGGGAGTAATCCACGGACCTCAGAAGAGGTCCGCGAACATTTTTCTGCAGGCGTCGAGGACCGGTGGAGCCGGGGCGTCATAGCCGTGGGTTCCGAAGTAGGCGAGGACGACGTCTTTTTCCGGCGAAACGTATAGTCCCTGTCCGCCGAAGCCGCCTTTGAAGAACGATCCGTCGTTATAGACCCGATCCCACTGATAGGTCGCATGGCGAACGTCGGCGGCAGCCCGCCCGGCGGCTTCGAGTAGCTCAGGCCGGCCGCCTTCGAGAATCTTCTCGAGGTAGCGGGCGGAAACGATACCCCTTCCGCGGCCCTCGGTGAAGAGAAGCCCGAAGCGCGCGATGTCCCGGAGCGTCGCGACGATGCCGCCGTGAACCGCCCCGTGGCCGCGCGTGTTGACGCTCACCAGGGCGTCCCCTTCAGCGCCCATTCTGGACCAGATCGTCTCACTCAAGACCTCGGGGAATTTCTTCCCCGTCACCTCCTCGGCGAGCCACGCGAGCACCATGGTGTTGACGCTCACGTACTCCCACACCATTCCGGGCCCGGACTTCTTCTCGAGAGACGCGATGAAGCCGAAGGTGTCCTCCTCCGCGACACTCGACGGCAGACCCTCGACCTTCGGAAGCCAGCCGAGGCTCGCTTCGTACTGATAGTGCTTTCTCTCCGGGTTCGTGTAGCTGTCCTCGATGTCCTCGAGGACATCGATACCCGAGGCCATGTCGAGGACGTCGAGAACGGGAATGGCTTCCCAAGCCGTTCCCCGGAGGGCGGGAACGTAGACGTCCACCGGCTTCGAGACGTCCAAAAGCCCGCGGTCCTCCAGGATCGCCACCGCAGTCGAGACGAGCACTTTCGAGACCGAGAACAAGATGTGCTGGTCGTCGCTCCGCATCCGCGGATAGCTCTCGTAGACGACCCGACCCCCGTGGACGATCACGATTCCGTCGAGGGCGCCCGAAGCGACGTAGTCGTCGAACGCCATGACGCCGCCGCCGGCGACCGTCACTTCGTACTGAGCGATGTCCTCTTCGAGCGCGGTCTCGAGCGCCAGCACCTCTCCGTCGCCGCGCCGAATGACGGCGGTCGCGAAGATCTTCGGGATCGAGAGAAACGCGAAGCGAGAGAGCTCGCCGCCGTCGTCCCAGTTCTCGAGGTTGACCTCTCGCCCCAGGCGCTCGGCCTCCTCGGGAGAAAAAGCAGCTTTTTCGGGTTTCGGGCTCGGGGCGCAGCCCGCCATCAAAAGGAGAGCGCTGGAGAAAACGATGGAGCGGCTCATCTATCCGGCCACACCTTCGAGAGGAGGACGCCTCTTGTGCCAGTCGGTAACCTGTTGATAGGCGTGGGCCAAGGTCAGCACCTTCTCCTCTCCGAAGCGGGGTCCCGCGATCTGGAGCCCGATCGGCATTCCGCTCCGGGTGAAACCGCACGGGATCGAGATCGTGGGGATGCCGAAGACGTTGAACTGCCACTGGCACCCGAGCTCGGGTGGGAGGAGCTTCTCGGATTCCGCGCGCCGGACCTCCTCCTCGATGGTTCGAGGCGGGGAGGGCGCCGTCGGTGTGACGAGGACGTCGACCTCGGTGAAGGCCGCGCCGATCTCGCGCCGGAGCCTCAGGAGCTCCCGGGAGGCCAGGACGTAATCCGCCGCCGACACTTTGGCGGCCGCCTGAAGCGTTTGTCGCGTCGCGGGCTGGTAGGATCCAGCGGCTCGTTTGAACAACTCGGTGTGGTAAGCGCCGATCTCCGCGAGGTAGAACGCGTCCCAGGGCAGAGACGTCATCGAGGGCAGGCGCACTTCGCGGACGTCAGCAGCTTCCGACCGGAGGATCTCGATGGCGGCGTCCACGGCCGCCTCTACCTCGGGATCCAGATTGTCGAAGAACATGGCGCGGGGAACGCCGACCCTCAGCGTCCGAAAGCTCCTGGCCAGCGCCGCGGCGTAGTCCGGCACCGGAGCGTCCACCGAAGAAGGATCGAGCGGGTCGTAACCCGCGAGCGGCTGGAGCAGCAGGGCCGCGTCTTCGACCGTTCGGGTCATCGGGCCCACGTGATCGAGAGACCAGCAGAGCGGGATGACGTTTCGGTTGCTCACTCGGCCGTAGGTGGGCTTCAAGCCCACGATGCCGCAGTTGGCCGCGGGGTCGCGGATCGAGCCTCCGGTGTCCGTTCCCAGGGCGCCGTAGCAGAAGCCGGCGGCCACCGCGATGCCCGATCCCCCCGAGGATCCCCCGGCCACGCGATCGGGCGCCCATGGGTTTCGCATCGGGCCGTAGTAGCTGATGGCGCCTCCGCCAAAAGCGAACTCGTGAAGGTTGAGCTTTCCGAGAAAAACCGTGCCGGCGTTCTCGAGCCTGCGAACCACTTCGGCGTCCTCGCTCGGAACGCGATCCGCGAAGACCGCACTCGCGGCGGTCGTGCGGACGCCGGCGGTATCCATGTTGTCTTTGAGGGCAATGGGTATCCCATGAAGCGGGCCGCGCCACGCGCCCCTTGCGATCTCGGCGTCCATGGCTCGCGCCCGGGCGAGAGCTTCCTCGGCGGTCACGGTGATGAAAGTGTTGAACCGCGAGGCGTGGCGCTCGATCCGATCGAGACACGCTCTCGCGAGCTCCTCCGACGAGACCTTCTTCGCGCGAAGGGCGTCCGACGCTTCTTTGAGCGACTGGACAGCGAGCGCGTCGTTCGAGGGCCGTCGAGACTCCTGACCGAGAATCGACCGCTCCACCGCGAGCGAGGCTGCCGCCGCGGCCGTCGCGGCCACCATCTGGCGCCGGGTAACTGGGGCCGGGAATTCCTGGGATCTCATGGAAAACTCCTCCGTCGAACGAGCCTTGGAGCGGCTCCACTCGGAAGACTCTACCGTAACCCGAGTTGTCGAGCGACGGCTCAGAGTTTTTTTGCACCATCGGACGTTGGGGGGCCGGCGCGGTCGACGTGACACGTCCCGGTCTTGCCGTTTGTTCGTAGCGCAGCGACCTCAGTCGGTCCGCGCGCGGCGGTGAAACCAGCGCGGGGCCAGGAGAGCGAGGAGGGCGGCGGCGAGGACCACAGCCGAGATGGGGCGGGTGACGAAGACCGTCCAGTCTCCCTGGCTTATCGCGAGAGCGCGCCGGGCTTGTTGCTCTGCGAGAGGCCCGAGAATCAACCCCAGCACCGCCGGCGCGACGGGGAAATCGAATCGCCGAAGAGCCGCCCCCAGAGTTCCGATGACGTACAGAAGCATCACGTCCACGATCGAGCCGTTCAGCGAATAGGCCCCGAGGCTCGCGAGCACGAGAATCCCCCCGTAGAGGAGTGGCTTCGGCATGAGAAGGACGCGCACCCAGATGCCGACGAGAGGAAGGTTCAGTACGAGGAGCATCACGTTTCCGACGTAGAGGCTCGCAATCAGGCTCCAGACGAGCTCCGGCTGGGATTCGAAGAGGAGCGGCCCCGGCCTCAGACCGTACTGCTGAAAGGCGGCGAGAAGAACCGCCGCGGTCGCGGACGTCGGAAGGCCGAGGGTCAAGAGCGGGACGAGAACGCCCGCGGCGGCCGCGTTGTTCGCCGCTTCGGGACCCGCGACGCCTTCGATGGCCCCCTGGCCGAACTCCTCCGGCTTTTTGGCCAGACGTTTCTCGATCATGTAGGAGAGAAACGTGGGGACTTCGGCGCCGCCCGCGGGAAGGACGCCGAGCGGAAAGCCTATCGCTGTGCCTCTCAGCCACGCCGGCCACGATCGGGACCAGTCTTCCCGGGAGAGACCCATAAAACCTCCTCCGCCTTTGGGTCGCACGACGTCTTCCCCGCCGGGAGTCGAGCACCAGGCGAGATAGAACGTCTCGCCCACGGCGAAGAGGCCCATGACCAGAATCACCACGTCGATGCCGTCGAGGAGTTGCGAAACGCCGAGGGCGAAACGCGCTTTCCCCGTCAAGGGGTCGATGCCCACGAGGCCGAGGCCGAGTCCGATGAAGAGGCTGAAGAGCCCCTTCGGAAGCGATCTCCCGAGAACGGCGGAGACCGAAGTGAACGCGAGCACGGCCAGAGCGAAATACTCCGCGGGCCCGAAGTGGAGCGCCACCCGGACCAGAGCGGGCGCCGAGAGGGTGAGGGCGACGGTCGCGATCGTTCCTGCAACGAACGAGCCGAGCGCCGCCGTCGAAAGAGCCGCGGCTCCTCGGCCTCGCCGCGCCATGAGGTTTCCCTCGAGGGCGGTCGCAATCGAAGCGCTCTCGCCGGGAGTATTGAGAAGGATGGATGTCGTCGAGCCTCCGTACATGGCGCCGTAGTAGATCCCGGCGAACATGATGAAGGCGCTCGTCGGGGCGAGAGTGAGGGTCACCGGAAGGAGGAGAGCGACGGTGAGGGCGGGGCCGATGCCGGGGAGGACGCCGACCGCGGTTCCGAGGCTCACGCCTGCGAACGCCCAGAGGAGGTTCGAAGGCGCCACCGCCACGGAGAACCCCATCACCAGGGATTCCCAGGTGCTCACGGGAAGAGTCGTCCGGCGGGGAGTGAGAGCGACAGTGCGCGCGTGAAAAGAAAGTAGGCTCCGGTCGAGAGCGCGAGCCCTAGAATCGTGTCTCGTGCCCACCGGCGGCTTCCGAAGCCGCGGGCAGTGCAGACGAACAGGACGCTGGAGGCCACGATGAAGCCCGCGGGCTCCAGAAGGACCACGTCGGCCACCGCCCCCAGGCAGACGAATCCCAGAGCGCGCCGGTTGCCGGGAGCCCGGGGTTCGGACCCGCGGCGAGCGAGCAGGAGGCCCCCCGAAACCAGGAGACCGACTCCGACGATGCCGGGGAAAACCATCTCGGCGATCTCGTTGTCGCCGGTCGCCGTCGCGCTACCGAGATCGCGAACGACGGAAGCTACTCGCCTCTGTTCCGACCTCAGGAACTGTCCGAAGCGGTCCCCCGGGAGATAGAGATCGATCCAGCCGGTGCGCTCCAGGACCTCCTGCCACTCCCGAGTTCGCACCAGACGATCGATCGCGTTCACCAGAGAGTCCCGCGCCGGTCCACGAATCCCAGGAGGCGCGACGAGGCCGCGCCAGTTGGCGAGCGCAAGATCGATCCCTTGCTGCCGAAACGTGAGGATACCGACCCCAGGCAGGGGGTCAGACGAAGAAATCGCGAGCGCCCTCAGACTTCCGGACTCGATATGAGGAGCGTATTCGGAGAGGCCGCTGATTCCCGCCGAGACCTGGTTTCCGAGGAGCGCCGCGAGAGAGTCTCCCCCACCGGAGAAAGCGATGTAGTTCGTTTTCGCGGGCTCGACGCCGACCTCCCGGGCGAGGAGGCCGACGAGAAGCTGATCGGTTCCCCCCGCGGATCCGCCAGCGAACGAGACCGCTCCCGGATCCCGGCGGAGCGCGGCCGTAAGATCCTCGAGCGATCGAAACGGGGACGCCGCCGGAACCACGAGCACCTCGTACTCTCCCGTCAGCCGCGCGATGGGAGTCACCTCCGCGAGTGAAACCGGGGACTCGTTCATCACGATGGCGCTCAGCATCACCAGACCGGTCACGAGGAGAGCATCGCCCTGCCCGCGATAGGCGCTCGCGAATCTCGCAAGCCCGATCGTCCCCGCGGCGCCGGACACGTTCTCGACTTCGACGACGCGCGCGAGGCCCTCCCGCCGGAGCACTTCGGCGAGGGCGCGCGCGGTTTGGTCCCATCCTCCGCCGGGCGAGGCGGGCGCTATGATGCGGAGTCTGTCGTAGCGCGCTTCCTGCGAGAAGGAGCTATCTGGGAGGAGAGCGAGCGCGAGAACCAGGAGCCGCGCCCAGACGAATGGCGCACGAGGAGGTCGAAAAGTTGAAGGGGTTTGTGATAATCGTGGAGCTGTCATGAGCAAAGGCCGATTGGAAGCATTCAGCGATGGGGTCATCGCTATCATTATTACCATCATGGTGCTGGAGTTGAAGGCGCCCCATGGCGCGGAGCTCGGCTCGCTCCGCCCTCTAATTCCCGTGCTCCTGAGCTACGTTCTCAGTTTCGTTTTTCTCGGAATCTACTGGAACAACCACCATCATCTCCTCCAGGCGGTCCGGCATGTCGACGGCCGCATCCTTTGGGCCAATCTCCACCTGCTGTTCTGGCTGTCCTTGATCCCGTTCGTCACCGGCTGGATGGGAGAGAACCGCTTCGCGGCCTCGCCGGTCGCGCTCTACGGGGTCGTGATGTTTTTCGCGGGACTCGCCTACTTCATCCTCACCCGGGTGCTCGTCGCCCGCCACGGCGCGGATTCCGCGCTCGCGAGCGCCATCGGAGATGACTTCAAGGGGAAGGTCTCGGTTCTTGGCTACGTATTCGCCATCCCGCTCGCGTTCGTGAGCCCGTGGCTCGCCTGTGGGATCTATATCCTGATTGCGGTCCTGTGGCTCATACCCGACCGCCGCATCGAGAAAGTCCTCGGCGAGCGAGTGTGAACCTCGTCTTCCTGCACGGACCTGCCGCCTCGGGAAAGCTCACCGTAGGCCGGGAGCTTGCGCGCCTGACGGGCTATCGGCTCTTCCACAACCATCTCGTAGTCGACGCCGTCACCGCGGTCTTCGAGTTCGGCTCCGAGTCTTTCGTCCGGCTCCGCGAGGAGATGTGGCTCGCCGTATTCCGCGAGTCCGCCCTCCGAGGCGTCTCCCTGATCTTCACGTTCGCCCCAGAGCGGACCGTGGCGGGAGTCTTTCGTTGGGGAAGCCGCCGCTGCCGTCGAGGAAGCGGGAGGGCGAGTGCTGTTCGTCGAGCTGACCTGCCCACCTTCAGAGCTCGAGCGACGGATCGAGGACGACTCCCGCGCGGAGTTCGGAAAGCTGCGCTCGAAAGCGCTCTTCGAGGAGCTTCGCGTCGCGGGCGCCTTCGAGTACCCGAAGCTTCCCTCCGGCCTCACGGTCGACACCGGGGTGCTCTCCCCCGAAGAGGCGGCGATGCGTATCCGAGCGCATTTGTGAGTGACTGCGGGCGTGAGATCGCGAACTGGTGCTGGCGAGCGTCGTTTGCTCCTCATTCTTCTCGGGATCAACGCTTCGATGTTCGCGGCGGAGCTCGCCGCCGGAATTGCCGCCGACTCCGCCGGCCTTCTCGCCGACTCTCTCGACATGCTCGCCGATGCGACGGTCTACGGGATCGCTCTCGCCGCCGTGGGGCGTGCCGTCTCCGCCAAAGCGCGAGCCGCCCTTCTCAGCGGTTACTTCCAGATCGGCCTCGCCGTCTGGGTCGCGGCCGAGGTGCTCCGGCGATTCCTCCGTGGCAGCGAGCCTCAATCCACTTGGATGATCGTAGTCGGTGCTCTCGCTCTGGCTGCGAACGTCGCCTGCCTCGCGCTGTTGGCGAAGCACAGAAAGGGCGAGATTCACCTGCGGGCGAGCTTCATCTGTTCGACGAACGACGTTCTCGCGAACCTCGGAGTCATTCTCGGAGGTCTCCTCGTGGCCGCGACCGGGTCTCCTCTTCCCGACCTCGCCATCGGCGCCGCCGTCGTCGCGCTCGTTCTTCGCGGAGGTCTTCGGATCGTCCGGGACGCCTCGCGTGAAACAGCTCTCAGCCGAGACGAATCCGCCGCGTGAGCTGGTTGTTGCTCTCCCGGTCCCGCGAGCATTGGGTCGCGGACGCTAACCGGCGATAAGAGCCTTACCATAGTGATCGAGGATCTCCGCCGTCAGTAAACGATTGCGCGGGTGAAGGAAGCTACCGCCCGGTGCCGGCGTCAGGGCATCTCCGGCGCGGTCGTAGATCGCGAGCACTGTCCTGGACGGATCGTGACGGGCCGGAAAGCACAGTCCATCGAGTGCCGCTTGGTGAGACCAAATCGCTCGCGACCAAAGCTGAGCATCCTTGTGCTCTCCCGCGCACAGGCGCATGTCGGCACCCAATCGGAGGAGTCCATTGCCTCGCAGATCGGCGAGACGAAGTGGGCGCTTGAAATCGATCGTCGAGTAGCCGCGTGCGGTCAATGCGCTCTCGGTCACGGCCGGGAGCTCGCCGAACGTCTCCGCGAAAGCCCCGTAGGAGTCCTCTGCCGCGTAGAGGACGCCGAACTCGCCGAGGGCGTCGTCGAAGCGATTCTCTCCAGTCGTTCCAAAGAAGATGGGGCTCAAGTCGACGCGATGCACGCGACAAGCGGACTCGCTCCAGCTCACGATGATGGGGTCGCGCTTCGGGAAGTCTTCAGGCGGGGGTCCGAGAGGCCCAATTTCACGGGGCGCCATGGTGGCCGAACGCACGGGCGGCAACGATCACTTCCTCGCGTTCACCAGACCGAAGGGCTTCGAGTGGAGTTCGGCTGCCGAGCCGTGCATTGGCGCTCACCATGAAGATGAGCTGCATCCACGGATCGTGCTGCTGCAGCGTTTGCAGCACGGCTTCGAGCCCAGGGAGCGTACCTCCGCGATCGAATTGCCAGGCCGGGTAGCGATATCCGCGGCGACCCACGTCGATCCCGAGAAGCGCGCCAGCCCGGCGACGGCGGTTGACCCCCTGGCGAGTCAAGTGGAGGTGTCGGGCCACAGTCTCCGCATCCCACGTTCCGCCTTCCGAGGCGAGCAGTCGCTCGCGCTCGCCGAGGCCTCGCACTTTCGAGGGAAGGAGTGGATCCAGTTCCTTGAGCCAGCCGATGGCTTCTGGCTGCTGGAGCGCCAACACAACGACTTCCGTGTCGGTCGGCGCCGCGGTCGCCGCGGCGAGCGATTCCGACGTCGCTTCTTCGGCGACGCGCCCAATGCATCGAAGGGCTCGCCTGGCGAATACGCTGGCCAGGGGTTCGCCGCGTGTGCGTTCCACCAGGTTCGCGACATCCGCCATGAGACCGGAAGCCGGATCGGAGCCGGCAGCACCTGGCTCCGGCTCCCTTCGCAACAACAGCCGAAACACCTCATCGTCTCGCTCGACGCGCACGATAAGAAAATCGCTTCCAAGACGAATTCGCTCGGTGCCGAGGCGCAGCTCGCGGGCGTCGAAAGAGAAGCTCTTCATGAGCGGGACGGGGGAACGAAGCCGAAATCGGAGCTCCCATGCATCGTCTTTGCGGTGCGCCGATACTCCCGCTCGGGCGAACACACCAACCTTTTCGCGAAAGGATTCCAGGTCCTCGGGAAAGGCCTCGGCGTTCTTCATAGTTTCCACAATTACTGTACCAGGAGTGGAGCTATTTTGTAAAGTGGGCGGAGCACCAACCGTGACCGTGCTTCTGCCTGAAGCCTACGAAACCCCTCAGCCCAGACGAATCCGCCGCGTGAGCTGCCCGTTGCTCTCCCAGTACGTCTTCTTTCCCGCGAGCATCGGATCGTCCATCGCCGGCTGAATCTTTCCCGAGGTGTCGACGGCCCTCGAGACGACGGTGTGCTCGCCCGGGGTGGCGTTCGCCCAGTCGAGGTGCCAGAATTTCCAGGCGTAGGCTTCGTTCTTCCCTTCTCCGATCGTCGCCCGCCGCCAATCGCCGTCGTCGACACGGACCTCGACACGATCGATCGGCGCTCCCCAGGCGGCTCCGTGAATGCGATATCCCGAGCCCTGCCTCGTGACTTTCGCGGCCACGGACTTCACCAACGCGCGGCCGACCGAAGTCATGTTCCAGACGGTCTCGGCGCCACGCTTCTCTTCCCGAAGCGTCACGTAGTCCTTGGCCATGAATCGGCCCATGAACCGGCTGTCGATGACCTCGATGCGCTTCAGCCATTTCACGTTCGCGATGCCGAACCAGCCGGGGGCGATGAGCCTCAAGGGGAAACCGTGATGCGCTGCGAGAGGGACCCCGTTCATCTCGTAGCAGAGAAGATTCTCGGGGCTCATCGCGTCTTCGAGCGACATACTCCTCGCGAAGTTCTGCTGGATCTTGTTGCCGCGGACCTCCTCGTCCCCGGCGTCGCTTCCGTAGAACACGACCTCGATTCCGTTCTGGAGAAGACCCGCTCTTTCCAGAATCGGCGCGAGCGAGCATCCGGTCCATTTCGCGTTGCCGATCCCGCCCCAAAACCACGGAAACCCGTTGTTGCCCGAGCACTCGAGGGTGAAGGTCACGTCCCGCCGCGGCATCGCTTTGACATCGGATAAGCGGTAGCTCCCAGAATTCCTCACGAGACCCGTCACCTCGAGCTTCCAGTCGCTTTCCACGATCGCGGGCTTGTCGTAGTGGCCCACGCGGAAGAACCCTTCGTTCGGAGTGATCCACGAGGCAAGCTTCTGCCAGTCGACCATGCTGATCTCGTCGAGAGGCCAGGGGCCCGGTGCCGCCGGAGGCGCCGGGGGCTGATCGAGGAACGGAATGACATCCTCACCCTGGAATGCGGGGAGCGCCGCCGCCACGACGGACGCCTGGGACAGGGCGAGGGCGCTGGCAGCGGCCCCTCCTCGAACGATCGCTTCTCGACGCGTGATTTTCATGTTTCCTCCGCGGCAGAGGTTGTCACAAGCTGTGCTTCGGATTCAACTGAATCTCGTATACTGCGCCGCATGAAACGACGCGAATTCCTGAAGACGGTAGGGGCTATCGGGGTTTCGACCGCGATTCCGAAAGCGAGGCCGCTCGAGGGTGTGCGAGTGGGTGTCATCGGTCTCGGCGCCCGCGGAAGCGCGCACGTGGAGCTGCTTCTTCTGCTCGAAGGAGTGGAGTTGAAGGCGCTCTGCGACGTCCATGCGCCCGCGGCGGAAGAGAGCGCCTCGAAGTGCTCTCAGAGCGGGCGACCGAGGCCAGCGCTTTATACGGACGGCGATCGAGCCTATCGCGCCATGCTCGAGCGCGAGGACCTGGACGCCGTCGTCATCGCAACCCCGTGGCGATGGCACACCCCGATGGCGGTCGACGCGATGACCGCGGGAAAGCACGCGCTCATCGAAGTCCCGGCGGCGGTGACTCTCGACGAGTGCTGGGAGCTCGTCGAGACCCAGGAGAAGACAGGCCGCCACTGCATGATGCTGGAGAACGTCTGCTATGGACGGGAAGAGCTCATGGTCCTGAACATGTGCCGGCGGGGGTTGTTCGGCGAGCTGACCCACGGCGAAGCGGCCTACATTCACGATCTCCGGACGCAGATGCACGATCTCGAGCGCGGCACCGGGAGCTGGAGGACGCCGGAGCAAACGACGCGAAACGGAAACCTCTATCCCACTCACGGGCTCGGACCGGTCGCGCAGTACATGGGCATCAACCGCGGCGACCGGTTCGATTACCTGGTCTCCATGAGCTCGAAACCTGCCGGGCGCGCACTTTACGCGAAAGAGCATTTCCCTCTGGATCACCCGCGGAATCAGGTGACGTACGTCTGCGGCGATATGAACTCGAGCCTCATCCGCACGGAGAAAGGCCGCACCATCCTCTTACAGTGGGACGAAACCACTCCGCGGCCTTACAGCCGCCTCAACCTCATCCAGGGCACGCGCGGGATCTTCGCCGGGTATCCCGACCGGATCGCGATCGAAGGGCGAGGAGAGACCCACGAGTGGCAGGACCTCGAAGTCTATCGCCGGGAGTTCGAGCACCCCCTATGGAACTCGGTCGGCGCCGCGGCGGAGGCCGCCGGAGGGCACGGTGGTATGGACTTCGTGATGCTCTGGCGAGTCGTCCATTGCCTGCGCGAGGGGCTCGCGCTCGACCAGGACGTTTACGACGCCGCGAGCTGGTCGGCGATCGCCCCTCTCAGCGAGAGATCCGTCGCCAACCGATCGCTCCCCGTCGATATCCCGGACTTCACCCGAGGTCGGTACAAGACCCGCGAGCCCCTTCAGGTGGCGCGAGCTTCGGAAAGCGGGCGCTTCCCCCTATCGTTTCCGACGAGAAACCACGACAGGACGAACGATAGGAAGATGCCGAGCTGAAGCGAGAGTCCTTCGAGCGTCGGCTGGAGCTCGAGAAAGGGTATGTAGGGAATCCAGTCGACAGGTGTCTCCTGGATCCATGCGATCTTCTGCAGCTCCGCGATGCCGTAGCCGGCGAAGACCAGCGAGAGAATCCCGAGGAGGATGCCGGTGATCGCGAAGAACGGCTTGAGGGGAATTCTCTTGCCGTAGCGGAACATGAGCACGATGACGGCGGTGAGGGCTACGAGACCAAAGGCGAGCCCGAGGACGATCGCCCCACCGGCGGCGCTGCCACTTCTCAGCCAGAGCGCCTGGTAGAAGAGAACGGTCTCGAAGGCTTCGCGGTAGACCGCGAGAAATGAGACCGCCGCGAGAGCGAGGCCGCTCCCCGTCCCGAGCGCCGACTTCGCTTTGTCGTGGATATAGCTCTTCCACCTCTTGAGGTCGGCGTTATGGAGGATCCAGAAGCTCACCGAGAACAGCACAGCGGCCGCGAGAAGCGACGTCAGCCCCTCGAGGGCCTCGCGCTCCAGAGTGGAAGTCTCGACGAGGAACTGGGCCAGAAGCCAGGTGAGACCGCCGGCAACGATCCCCGCGAAGGCGCCTCCGAGGATGTAGCGCCTCAGCTCCGGAAGCCCCGCGGCCGCGAGATAGCTCAAGAGGAGCGCGACGAGGAGTGCGGCTTCGATTCCCTCCCGGAGGAGGATCGCCGCCGATTGCAGGAACGCGAATCCGAATCCCGTTCCCGCGGCTGCCAGGGTCTTTCGCGCGTCCGCGGTCAGCGCCCGAATCCGGTCGAGCCGGGCCGCGACCGCCTCTCGTTCTCCCCCCTCCCGGAGGAGAGCCCGGTACTGCGTGAGCTCGCGCTCGAGATTTCGGACGAGACGGGAGTCGATCGAGAGGATCGTCGCCTCCGTGGGCTCGATCCCTTCGAGGTAGGCCTCGACGCTCAACCGCACCGCGCGATCGCGGTCGCCGCCCTGGAAAGCTCCATAGCTCTCCTCGAGCTTCCGCTCGGCGAGACGCAAAAGCTCGTCCTCGGCGGTCTCCGGGACCGCGCTGCGGTAGAAGTCGAGCGTTTCGGAGTCGAGACCGCGGGTAGCCGAGAGCTCGTCGTCGGAGAGCGTCGCGAGCTCGCGAACGCTGACCGGCAGCGGCGTCGATTGCGCCGACTGGGGAAGCGGCGAAAAATCGTCCCGAAGGGTCATCAAGTAAAAGGAGACGTCCCAACGCTGCGAGGAAGAGAAGGCATCCTCGTAGGATGGCATCGCCGTTCCCGCGACGCCGAAACCGACAGCGTTGTAGATCTGATGGGGTGCGACAGCCTTCATGCGAGCCCCGCGGAACGAGGTCGGGGGCGGGACCTGGCCGGCCGCGGAGCGCCCATTCCCATCTCCGGTCTCGCCATGGCACTGCGCGCACGAGGAGGCGAAAAGCGTCGCTCCCGCTTCGACGCTCGGGGCTCGCGCGGGATAGGTGACGAGCCCGAGCTCTCGGGTCATTGACGCCACGAGCTCGCGCGTCAGGCCCAGAACTTTGGCGGGATCCTGTTTCTCCTCCACAAGGGTCGCGAGACGCTCGATCCCTTTTCCGACCTCGGAGCTTTCGGGAGCGATTCGCGCGTGCTCTTCGACGAGAATTCTCGTGAACTGGCTCATCTCCTGGTACTCGAACTCGTCGAGGATGGCGCCATCGGCCACGGCGCCTCTGTAGTCCGAGCCGACGTACTGGAGCAGAAAGACCAGTTCCTCGGCGCCGAGCCCCCCACTGCCTGAGCCGGTGAACGGTACCAGATCCGGCGAGGAGCCATCGGTCGTGCCCCTCCGGGGGAAAAAGACCAGGAGGGCGCCGAGGGCGAGCGGGAGAAAGAGCAAGAACTGGGAGAACGAACGACTTTCACCCATGGCACGTCTGGAAGCCATAGGGGAAGTTTACCTTAAAATGAAACCTGCTTTCAACATCATCCTTCCTCGACCGCGAGCTCCCCCGAAATGGCGGAAAAGAAGCGGGCGAGAAGGCTCAGGAGCCCGATTCCAAGGCCCACGACCACCCCCGCGTCGATGATGCCCCGCCAGGGCTGGGAGAGATGGCGGACGCCGAAGACCACGGCCGCGATCGCGAAAACGAGGCTCCAGCTCGTGATCATCGTCTTTCGAGGCGCGTGGAAGAGTCCGATGCAGTACGGCGCCGCGAACACCACGCGCAGAAGCGTCGGATTTCGTCCGAGGTCGAGGGCTCGGCCGACGACCCTTGGCGCGAACTTTCGGTGGAAACCCAGGTAGCCCTCGGCATAGGCGTTGAACGCCACCCAGGCGAGAAGGAGTACCCAGTGCGGAACCGAAAGAGAGCTCGAGACGATGGACTCGAGGGCTATCGGGGTGAGCTGATAGAGGGGCCGGCAGAGCAGCACGGCGACGCCGAGAACGCCCCAGCTTGCGATTCCCACGGACATGAGCGCTCCACGATACACGAGACCGCGCAAACCTCCGTGATAAACTTCGCGCATGGGAAAGACCTACGAAAGGCTGACGCATCCCCTGGTCCGCGACAACGGTTCGCTCCGGCGCGCGAGCTGGGAAGAAGCCATCGAACGGGCGGCCCGGGGATTCGAGGCCACCGTCTCTCGGCACGGCGCCTCGTCGTTCGGTCTCTTCAGCTGTTCGAAGGCGACGAACGAGATGAACTTCATGGCACAGAAGTTCGCCCGCGTCGTCCTCGGAAGCAACAACATCGACAGCTGCAACCGTACGTGACACGCCCCGAGCGTCGCCGGTCTGGCGGCGGTTTTCGGAGCGGGCGGAGGCACGAGCTCGTACCGCGAGGCCGAGGAGTGCGACGTCGTCCTCCTCTGGGGCTCGAACGCCCGAGAGGCGCACCCCATCTTTTTCCATCACGTGCTGAAGGGACTCCGGCGCGGCGCCAAGCTCTATGTCGTCGACCCGAGACGGACCTCCTCGGCGCAATGGGCGGACCTCTGGCTCGGCATCGACGTGGGAACGGACATCGCTCTCGCGAACGCCATGGGCCGGGAGATCCTCGAGGCCGGCCTCGAGAACCGCAACTTCATCGAGAACGCTACGAGTGGATTCGAGGAGTATCGCCGAACGGTCGAGTCGTACACCCTGGAGCGGGCGGAGAAGCTCACGTCGGTTCCGCGGGAGAGCATCCGTGAGCTCGCCCATGCCTACGCCAAGGCCGATCGAGCCCAGCTGTGCTGGACCCTCGGGATCACCGAGCACCACAACGCGACCGACAACGTCCTCGCCCTCATCAATCTTTCTCTCCTCACGGGGCACGTGGGCCGATGGGGCTCGGGGCTTGCTCCGCTCCGCGGCCAGAACAACGTTCAGGGCGGAGGGGACATGGGGGCGATTCCCAACCGGTTCCCTGGATTTCAGGAGGTCGCGAACCCCGAGGTGCGCGCGAAGTTCGAAAAGGCCTGGGGCGTTTCCTTGCCACCGAATCCCGGCTGGCACATCTCGCTGATGCTCGAAGCGATGGAGCGGGGCGATCTTCGATGTCTCTACGTCATCGGAGAGAACCCGGCGCAGTCGGAAGCGGACGCGAAGCGGACCCACGAGCTCCTGGAAGGACTCGACCAGCTCGTCGTCCAGGACATCTTTCTCACCCGGACCGCAGAAATGGCCGACGTGGTTCTGCCCGCGGCCGCCGCCTGGGCGGAATGCGAGGGAACGGTGACCAGCAGCGAGCGCCGGGTGCAGAGAGTCCGCAAAGCGCTCGATCCGCCGGGCGAGGCGAAGGACGACATCGAGATTCTTTGCGCTCTCGCACGCAGCCTGGGGCACGATTGGCAGACCCCGGCGGCGGAAGAGATCTGGAACGAGCTCCGAAGCCTCTCACCGATGCATGCGGGGATGAGCTTCGAGCGTCTGGAAAAGCTCGGAGGTCTCCAGTGGCCGTGCCGTGACGAGAACGATCCGGGAAGCCCCTTCCTCCATGGACGACTCTGGAAGCGCCCGGTCGAAGGAATGAAAGCTCCGTTTCACGCCGTCGAGGACTCGCCACCCGTCGACGTCCTCACCGAGGAGTTCCCGCTCCGCCTCACGACCGGCCGCCGTCTCGACTCGTTCAATACCGGAGTGCAGACCGGAGGATACGCCTCGCCCATTCGCGACGGAGAGACTCTGGACCTCTCGCCCGCGGACGCGCGGAAACTGGACCTCACCGAGGGCGAGCGGGTCCGCGTCGTATCCCGGAGAGGCGAGATCGAGGCGCCCGTTCGGCTCGATTCAAACCTGAGGCCAGGGCTCGCCTTCATGACGGTTCACTTCCCCGATGAGGTGGATACCAACCAGCTCACGATCGAGGCTTGGGATCCAAAGTCGGGGACGTCGGAGTTCAAAGCCACGGCCATTCGCATCGAGAAGGCCGCGGTGCCAGTCACCTAGATGGACCTCCATTGGATAGGCGCCGAGCCTACGGACATCGAACGCGCGGCCGTAGACGATGTCGTCGGTCCCGTCGAGGAGAATGAGCTTCCCGGCGCCGAGCTGCATGAGCACGTGGTCAGGAGTGGACTCGAGGAGGCGCTCGCGAAGCGTCATCTTCTCCTTCCGGCGCTGAACGCGGTCCAGGGCCGCGTCGGTTGGTTGAGTCCCGGCGCCCTCGACTACATCTGCCGGCGCCTCAGCGTGCCTCCCGCGGAAGCGTACGGGGTCGCGACGTTCTACGCTCTTCTTTCGACCGAGTCCCGGCCACCCCGGGTGGCCCACGTCTGTGACGACATCGCGTGCCAGCTCGTCGGCGCCGAGAATTTATGCCGCGAGCTCGAGGAGACTCTCGGTCCCGAGGGTGGAACCTGGTTTCGAAGCCCCTGTCTCGGGCAGTGCGAGCGGGCTCCCGCGGCTCTCTTGCAGCTCGCGGGCGAGGACGACTGGACTCTGACGTCGGCAACCGCGGCCTCGGTCGCGGAAGCTCTCTCGGGAAACCGGTCGGAGTCCCCTCTTCCGAGCTCCGCCCCTCAAACCCATGCGCCGCGAACGGAAGGCCTTCGAATCCTGCGGCGGGTTGGACGCGCGAGCCCTTCGAGTATCGACGATTACCGCGAGCAGGGCGGCTACCGGGCGCTTCGGCGCGCGTTCGAGCTCGGGCCCGAAAGTGTTTTGCGCGAGGTGAAGGAGTCGGGCGTTCGCGGCCGCGGGGGCGCCGCCTTCCCCATGGGCGTGAAGTGGGAGGCGGTCG
The DNA here is from genome assembly GCA_964553925.1 of uncultured Acidobacteriota bacterium. GTDB lineage: Bacteria > Acidobacteriota > Vicinamibacteria > Marinacidobacterales > SMYC01 > DAISKN01. Next base: position 38,625 of record CAZKNR010000277.1, on the reverse strand, counting down.
CGAAAGCACCGGTCCGACCACACTACGTCGTCTGTAACGCCGACGAATCCGAGCCCGGGACGTTCAAGGACCGTCTCCTCATGGAGGAAGATCCGTTCGCCGTGGTCGAGGCCACGACCCTCGCCGGATATGCCACGGGATCGGAGACCGGCTACATCTACGTCCGCGGCGAGTATCCTCTCGCCATCCGGAGGCTCCAGCACGCGATCGAGACCGCGGAAAAGCGCGGCCTTCTCGGCGCCGACATCATGGGCGAGGGACTCGATTTCCGGATCGAGGTCCGAAAGGGGGCGGGCGCCTATATCTGCGGCGAGGAGACGGCACTCTTCAACTCGATCGAAGGCTTCCGCGGCGAGCCGCGCTCGAAGCCCCCCTTCCCCACCCAGATGGGACTCTTTCGCAAGCCGACGGTCGTCAACAACGTGGAGACGCTCGTCAACGTGCTCGACATCGTCCTCGAGGGCGGCCCGGCGTTCGCCGCCATCGGGACCAAGGAGTCCGCGGGTCCGAAGCTCTTTTGCGTTTCCGGTCATGTGGCGCGGCCTGGAGTGTACGAGGTCCCGTTCGGGGCAACGCTTCGGGACGTCCTCGATCTGGCGGGCGGAGTCCCCGGTGGAAAGAAGATCAAAACGATCCTTCTCGGAGGGGCCGCGGGAAGCTTCGTCGGTCCGGAGGAGATCGATACCCCGCTCACGTTCGAGGGAACGAGGGCCATCGGAGCGACGCTCGGCTCCGGAGTCATCATGGTTTTCGACGAGACGTCCGATATGAGGGCCACCGCCGCCCGCATCGCTCGCTTCTTCCGCGACGAGTCCTGCGGTCAGTGCGTGCCCTGCCGCGTCGGCACGGTGCGGCAGGAAGAGGCGCTCTCGCGGCTCGCCCGAAACGGCGACGGCGCGCGGGAGAAGGTCCTTCTCGACGAGCTTGCCCAGGTGATGCGCGACGCCTCCATTTGCGGTCTCGGGCAGACCGCGGCGAACGCCATCGTTTCGGCTCTGGCGAAAGGGCTTCTGAGCCGGGAGACATCATGAGCGAGCGCCGCATCGACATCACCCTCGACGGAGCGAGCGTCAGTGTGCCCGAAGGGGCGACGCTCCTCGACGCGTGCAACAGCAAGGGCATCGATACTCCGACCCTTTGCTACCTCGAGAACCTGACCCCGGTGAACGCCTGCCGGGTGTGCGTGGTCGAGCTCGAGGGCTCGCGGGTCCTCGTTCCCGCCTGCTCGCGGAAAGCGGAGCCGGGGATGAAGGTCACGACGGACAGCGCCCGCGTTCGGCACAGCCGGAAGCTGGTCCTCGAGCTCCTCGCTTCTTCTGTCGACCTCTCTCTCGCGAGCGCCGAGATTCGCTCTTTCATGGAGCGCTATGAAGTCGACGCTTCGAAGTTCGGGCCGAAGGGCGCCCCCGCCGAAGCCGGCGAGCGCGACTCTCGCCACCCGGGCCACCATCACGTCGCGGACGGGCGCCACGCGGAAACCGTGGCTCAACCGATCAAGATCCACGACGAGATGTACGTCCGTGACTACGGGCGGTGCATCCTCTGCTACAAGTGCGTCGAAGCGTGCGGCACTGACGCCCAGAACACCTTCGCCATCGCCGTCGCCGGCCGCGGATTCGACGCGCGCATTTCGACCGAGCTCGACCGAAGACTCGACGAGTCCGCCTGCGTCTACTGCGGCAACTGCATCGGGGTCTGCCCGACGGGCGCTCTCATGTTCAAGAGCGAGCACGACAAGCGGGAAAACGGCACCTGGGACGAGTCCCGCCAGAGCGTGACCCGCACCGTTTGCCCTTACTGCGGAGTCGGCTGCAACCTCGAGCTGCACGTGCAGGACAACGAGATCGTGAAGGTGACTTCCCCTCTGGACCACGACGTGACTAACGGCCACCTCTGCATCAAGGGCCGCTTCGGCTGGCAGTTCGTTCAGAACAGAAAACCAAATCAAGGGGGATAAGGGAGATAGGAGGAGATAGGGGGACAAGAACCCGATCGAATTTATCCCCTATCCCCCCCATCCCCATATCACCCTTCTTACGCTCCCCTTTTACGGCCTTCCGCCCGTGCTATGCTGCCGCCTGTCGAATCGAGAGGAAAAATATGCTCAACGCTTTGATGTTGTCCGCGATCCTCGTGTCGACCTCACAGGAGAGCGGCCCGAAAAAGCCGACAGAGCCGACAAAGGAAGACCCGAAGAAAGACGAGGACCAGGACCAGGACCAGGAGAAGGAGAAAGAAAAAGAACCTCTCGCCTACCAGGAAATCGTGGTCGTGACCGCGACCCGGACCGAAGAGCCTCTGGTAGATTCCGTAGGGCTCGTGAGCGCTTTCACCGCCGAGGATCTCTCGCGTTCGCCCGCTCTCGTGATCGACGATCAGCTCCGGCGCGTCCCGGGTTTCAGCCTCTTTCGCCGCTCTTCGAGTCTCTATTCGCACCCCACGACTCAAGGGGTGTCGCTTCGCGGCATCGGCCCGAGCGGAGCGAGCCGGAGCCTCGTCCTTTGGAACGGCATCCCGCTGAACGATCCCTACGGCAACTGGGTCTACTTCAACCGCCTGCCCCAGCTCTCGTTGGGAAGCGCCGAGATCGCGAGAGGGGCCACGAGCCAGCTCTACGGAAGCTCCGCCCTCGCGGGCACGATTCAGCTCTTTCCCCGCGCGCCCCAGGAGCGGACGTTCGACGTGCGCGTGCAAGGGGGCAACCTCGACACGTACGACGTCGACGTATTCGCCTCCGATCGCGCCGGCGATTGGGCGTGGATCACCTCGGGTCGCGCCTTCGACACCGGCGGCTACATGCAGATCGCGGAAGAGGCGCAGGGAGCGGTCGACATCCCGGTGAGCGCCGAGTTCCAGACGTTTCTCGGGCGGCTCGAGTATCGAGACTTCCACGTGGGAGTCAACCTCTATAACGAGAAGCGCAGCAACGGCACTCCCATCCAGCAGAACGACTCCCAGATCTATCTCTTCGAGTCGGGCTACGACACCGAGAGGTGGAGCGCGAACTTCTACGGCCAGAGCCAGGTCTTCGACAGCGGCTTCTCCCGGATCCTGCCCGGACGGACGGGCGAGGTCAGGACCAACGACCAGCACGTTCCCTCGGTCGGGTTCGGGTCGAGCCTCATGATGAGAACCGATCGAGGCCTGCAGTTCGGAGTCGACTGGCGCTACGTGGGCGCCGAGGACCACCGCCAGAACTTCGCGGGGGCGTTCCTGCAGTACCGTGTCACCTTCGACGAGAGGTGGGACGTTCTGCTGGGAGGCCGGTTCGATCTCTGGGAGAACCGCACGACACAAGGGACTTTCAACCCGCGGGCCGGGCTCGTCTTCCGCGCGTCGGATCAGATCACCGTTCGCGCTTCAACCTATCGCGGCTTCCGCGCTCCGTCCCTGAACGAGCTCTATCGGCCCTTTCGTCTTGGGAACGTGGTCACGGAAGCCAATCCCGATCTCACTGAGGAGTACCTGTTGGGAGTGGAGGGCGGAGTCGATATTCACCCGCACCGCTCGCTTCTCGTGCGGTTGAACGGTTTCTACAACTCCTTCCAGGATCCGGTCGCGAACGTCACCATCAGCACGACGCCCGCTCTCATCACGCGGCAGCGACAAAACCTGGGAAGCGCGACCATTCAGGGGTTCGAGGCCGAGGCGATCCACCAGATCGGTGCCGGGTGGTCCGTACGAGGGGCCTATATCTTCTCCGACGCCGTGGTGGACGACACGGGTCTTCAGATCCCGCAATCACCCCGGAATCAGGGAGTGGTGGGCGCGGGATACGACGGGCGGTTCCAGCTCACCGTCGATTTCCGCCTCGTCGGAGACGCCTATGACGACGACCTGAATCAGTTCCTGCTCCCCGCCTTCAATCTTGTCGACTTCTCGCTCCGGGTTCCCCTATCGCGAAAGGTCGAGGCCTTCTTCGCCATCGAGAACGTAGCGAATACCGATTACGTCGTTCGGCTCACGCCCATCCAGAACCTGGGCGCTCCCCGAGTCGCCCACGGGGGGATCGAGGTGCGGCTCTTTCGCTGAGTGGCGCTGATTAACTCGCTTAGCGGGCGAGAACCGGGGCGATCCGTGGCTCGCCGAATGAAATCGGCGTAGTCACCTTGATTGGAGGACGAACGGCCACGATCCGTACGGGGCGGATGGGCTTTCTCTCGGCAATCATTCGAGGCATCCGGTGCCGGCTGTTTATCGACTGTAGCTTCATGCTTTCCCTGTAGCAAGAAACTCGCCATACGAGCCCCGCCGCGTAAATGACCTCAGGACAAGCAGTTGCTCATTTTGCTGCTCGTGAGTCAGATCGTCTGATCCGAAAATATCGGTAGAACGTTACCGATTCTTTGGATAGAATCGGTAGCGATGATCCGAGTACTGTTAGGCGTCGACCAAGCCCCGGTCGGCGAACGAGTGAGCGGGCTCCTGGCTCGTCGTGGAATCGAGCCGGAGCTGACGCGCGGCATCGCGTCCGCAGCGGAGAAATTGTCCCACGGCGACTACGACCTTCTTCTCCTCGAGCGCGTTCTCCTCGGGGAGAGTCCGTCCGCGTCCCTCGAGGCCCTTCCCGAGCATCCCGCGGTTGTGGTCCTCAGCACTCACGACGTTCCCAACGAGCGCGCGGAGCTCATCTCCGCGGGGGCGCTCGCTGTCCTCTGGCTCGGTCTCGACGACGACGTCTTGAGCTCTGCCTTGGTCTCTCTCGCGAAGCGTGAAGGAACGCCGCGCCGGGGGGGCCGATCGAAGCTCGACGACTTCGCTTGCTCGAGCCCCTCGATGCAGAGGTTTCTCCGGCTCGCCCGGCGCGTAGTGAAAGGAGACAGCGCCCTTCTCGTCCTCGGCGAGACGGGAGTTGGCAAGGAGCGTCTCGCGCGCTCCATCCATTCCGAGAGCTCGCGCGCCGCGGGCCCTTTCGTCACCGTGAACTGCGGAGCGCTCCCCGAAGGCCTTCTCGAAAGCGAGCTCTTCGGCCACGAGGAGGGGGCTTTCACCGGCGCGGTTCGCGCCCGGCGCGGCTACTTCGAGCTCGCGCACCGGGGCACGATCTTTCTCGACGAGATCGGCGAGATGCCTCTTCACTTGCAGGTGAAGCTCCTGCGAGTCCTCGAGGATCGCAGCATCCGCCGCGTGGGAAGCGAAAGGCCGATCGAGGCGGACGTCCGCATCATGGCCGCGACGAATCGCGACCTGAAGCGCGAGATGGAGGAGCATCGCTTCCGCGCCGACCTCTACTACCGGCTCGCGGTGGTCACACTCACCGTGCCTCCGCTCCGCGAGCGGCGCGAGGACATCCCGGAGCTCGCGCGCGCCTTTCTCGACCGCATTCGGGGGCAGCTCGGGAGATCGGTCACGAGCTTCCATCCCAACGCCCTGGAAGCCCTCATCCGCCACGACTGGCCCGGGAACGTCCGCGAGCTCATCAACGTGATAGAACGGGCGGTGCTGCTCGCGCCGGAGAACGAGATCCAGGTGAGCGACTTTCGCGCCGGCGAGAGCTGGACCTCCTCCCAGGACGAAGCGCCTCCGGCCACACCGAAGGCAGAGCGCGCTCGATTCGAGGACTACTTCGACAGACCTCTCGCGGAGGCCCGGGAAAAACTCTCATCCGCTTTCGAGAAGGACTACCTGGAGCGCATGCTGACCCTCGACCGGGGACGGGTGGGCGACACGTCGCGCCGGGCCGGGGTGAACGAGAGAACTCTCTACTCCATGATGCGCAAGCACGGCCTTCGCAAAGAGGACTTTCGCCGAGGCCGGTAAAACCGCCCTCTGGACGTCGGCCGTGGGAATGGCCGATAATGATTTCATAGCCTGACAATTCGGGACCGTTTTTTCGGCGGCAGGAGATGTGTCGTATGAAGGGGAAGTTCCGGGAGCTCTCCGTAGTGGGGAGCTGTCTTTTGGTCGCTCTCTCCGCCTCAGGGCAAGAAGGGCCCATTACGTTCGAGTTCAGCTTCTCGAACCCGGGAGCGCGCAGCCTGGGATTGGGCGGCGCCTTCGCCGCCCTCGCGGACGACGCCACCGCCGCGTTCGCGAACCCGGCGGGGATCGTGCAGCTCCTCGAGCCCGAGGTTTCGATCGAAGCCCGTTCGTGGTCGTACGATACGCCGTTCGTACGGGGAGGACGAGCTTCGGGGGAGCCGACGGGGATCGGTCTCGACACCGTCAGCGGGCTGACCTATGGGCTGTACTCGAACAGTCTCGCGGGGGTCTCCTTCCTGTCCTTCGTCTATCCCGGGAAGAACTGGTCGATCGCCGCCTATCGCCATCGATGGGCCGACTTCGAGCTCACTCGAGGGGTCGATAGTCTTTTCGGCGATGTCGACGGCGAGCTCGAGCGCGCCGGGGACGTCCTCGCTTCCACCGATTTTCAGGTCACCAACAACGGTGTCGTGGGCGCCTACGAAATCGTGGAAGGCCTGAGCCTCGGCCTCGGGATCGTGTACTTCCAGGCGGCAATGGACTCGGGCTCACAGGAGTTCGGGCTCGAGGAAGGCGGCTCGTTCGCTCCCAATCCCCGTCAGCCCGAGCTCCTGGACACGACCTATTCCGTTCGGGGGAGCGACTCCGGCGTCGCCATTCATACCGGTGTCTCGTGGCGCCCGTCCCCCCAATGGTCGGTGGCAGGCTATTTTCGTGAGGGCCCGGAGTTGACGCTCGAGGTGACGGAGGTCGTCGGTCCGAGAAACGACGTGGCGCCCGAGGGTACGGTCGAAGTCCAGGCGGAATCGCCGCTCCAGCTTCCCGACGTATACGGAGTCGGGGTCGCCTATCGCACCGAGGGAGGTGCGTTAACCGTCGGCTTCGAGTGGGACCGCGTTTCATACTCCTCCATCGTCAAGGGGCTCGACGAGGAAGTCTTCGATCCCGACCAGGTTCGGCTCTCCGACGGAAACGAGCTCCACATCGGCGTCGAGTACGTGCTCGCGACCACCCGACCCGTTCTCGCTCTTCGTCTGGGCGCATGGCGAGATCCCGCTCACCGGATGGGCTCCGGTCCGGCTGCGGATGTTTTCGAGCGGGCGATCTTCGACGGTGGGGACGATCAGATCCATCTGGCAGCCGGCGTCGGTGTAGTACTCGACAAAGTACAGCTCGACTTCGGAGTCGACCTCGCGAAGACGACGGATCTGGTCTCGATCACCCTCGTTTACCGGTTCTGAGGTGGACGGGTGAAGCGTCTCCGCCTCTGGACTCTTTCACTGGCGCTGCCGCTAATCGTCGCGCTGCCGGCGGCGGCGGAGACGTGGTTCGAGTCCTATCACAAGGCCGAGGAGGCTCTCGCGAACGAGAACTGGAGCGAGGCCATCCGCCATCTCAATAACGCGCTGAAAGAGAAGCCGGACTCGAGCGCGCGGATTCGTACCTACGGGATGAGATTCATCTCGTACTTCCCCTATCTGAATCTCGGCATCGCCTACCACCGGCTCGGGCAGACCGACGCCGCCTTGCAGGCCTTCGAGACCGAGGAGCGCCAGGGAGAGATCGAGCGCTCGGAGAAGGATTTCGCGCTGCTCCGCGAGCACCGCGATTCGATCCAGAAGGCCAAAGCGGAAGCCGATGCCGAGAAGGCTCACCTCGCTCAACGAGTCGTTTCCGAAAGCCTGCAGAAGGCGCGGGAGCTCGAGGAGGAGCGCCGCTTCGAGGACGCTCTCGCTTCCGTTGCCCGGGCCCTGGCGGTGGCTCCGGATCACGAGGAAGCGCGTACGTTGCGGCAACGGTTGCTCGCGGCCGTCGGCGGGGAGGCGCGCGAGCGGGAGATCGACGCCAGGTTTCTGCGGCTTCTCGACCAGGGAAGAGCCGACCTCGCGTCGGGCCAGTATCCCCGGGCGGCGACGAGTCTCCGTCAGGCGTGGGAGCTCCGGGAAGACGCCGAGGTCCAGAGCCTTCTCCGCGAGGCGCAGGAACGCATCCTGGCGGAAAGCGAAATTCGTCAGGACGACGAGAGGCGCCAAAGCCTCGTCGCCCAGAGCCTCGAGCGCGCTTCCGAGCTGGAGGCGGCGGGTGAGCGCATGGGCGCACTCGATGAGCTTTCGACGGTTCTCGCTCTCGATCCGGAGAACCGGGAGGCCCGGGCCCGGCAGGAGCGGATCCTTCGACTTCAGGCGGCTCTCGACGAAGCCGAAGGCGACTCCGCCTCGGTTCGCGAGCTCCTGGTCGAGGCCGAAAGACTCCTGGGAGCGGGCGAGTTCGAAGAGGCCCTGAAGCGCGCCAACCGGGCTCTGGCGGTCGAGCCGGCCAACGCCTCCGCGTTGAGCGCGATTACCCGCGGGTACGCGGGACTGAGCGATGCCCTCCTCGCAACCGACAACGCCCCTCCCGTCATCCTCCTCGACGACCTTCGCGAAGAGACCGCAGACGGCGGCCGGGTTCAGCAGGTGCGCTCGCCGCAGCTCGTTCTCACCGGAACCGTCTACGACAACACTCAAGTCGAGATCTCGATCCTCGACGGGGACCAGGTCGCAGGAAACGCCACCGTTCAGAGAAGGCAGTTCCTGGGGGGTTGGATCAGCGACTTCAACTCCGTCCACAGTCTCCCGGCCGGCACCACAACGTTCGCGGTCGTGGCCAAAGACGAAGGAGGCAAGACCGCGACGGAACGATACGCCGTCCACTACGCCGTCCCCTTCTTCCGCTCTCTCTGGTTTCCGGTCTCGATCGCCGCGGCGCTGAGCTCCCTCTTCCTCGGGTCGATGGGATTCCGCGCCCGGCGCCGCCATCAGTTGCTGCGGCATCGCTTCAACCCTTACGTCGCCGGAGCGCCAATTTTGGAGCAGAAGCGATTCTTCGGGCGCCAACAACTGCTGGACTACGTCCTCAGAAGAATCCACAACAACAGCATCCTGATTTACGGTGAGAGGCGCATCGGGAAGACTTCGTTCCAGCACAAGCTCAAAAAGTGTCTGGCGGCCCTGGACGATCCCGACTGCAAGTTCTTCCCGGTGTTCATCGACCTTCAAGGCACGCCTCAGGAGAAGTTCTTCTCCACCATGGCGTCGGAGATGTTTCAGGAGCTTCGACCGCACCTCAAAGGGCTCGAGCCCGTGGCGCCCGTGACCGAGGACTCGTACGAGTACCGCCATTTCGTCCAGGACGTCCAGCGAGTCATCAAAGCCTTGAGCGGCGTCTCGGAGAAACGCGTCAAGCTCGTGCTGCTCATCGACGAAGTTGACGAGCTCAACGACTACGACCCCAGAATCAACCAGAAGCTGCGCAGTCTGTTCATGAGAACCTTTGCCGACAGCCTGGTTTCGGTGGTTTCGGGAGTCGCGATCAAGAAGCACTGGGAGCGTGAAGGCAGTCCCTGGTACAACTTTTTTCAGGAGATCGAGGTCAAGCCTCTCGATCAGGAAGAAGCCGCGGCTCTCATCGAGACCCCGGTGCGCGGCGTTTTCACCTTCGCCGAAGGTGTCGTCGACCAGATCCTTCTGCGCACGGATCGAAAGCCCTACCTCATCCAGAAAGTCTGCTCAGAGCTCGTGGAGCGGCTCCACCAGGAGGAGCGTCGCAGTTTCACCGTGGCCGACGTCGACACCGTCTGTCGCGCGGAAGGACTCTGAACGTGCCCGTTACCCCCTACGTCGTCGGTCAGTGGGTTCGGGGAGAGAAGTTCTACGGGCGCGAGCGGATCCTCGAGGAGATCCTGGAAGGCAATCGCAATTGTGTGTGGCTTCTCGGCACCCGCCGTATCGGCAAGACGTCCATTCTCAAAGAGCTCGAGCGGTTGACGTCGCTTTCGCCCGAGCGGGGCTACTTCTCGCTGTTCTGGGATTTCCAGGGCGCGGAGGAGCCAGAGAACCTGCACGAGGGTTTCGGGGAAGCGCTTCTGGACGCGCAGGAGCGGCTTTCGGAGCTAGGAATTCCCCCGGAGCGCGTCGAGGCCCACGATCTGTTCGAGTCCATCAGCCGATTGCGGCGGGAGCTTCGCTCGAAGAACCTGGCGCTCCTGCTCCTTTGCGACGAGGTCGAGGAGCTCGTCCCTATCAATGCGAGGAGTCCGGGGTTCCTGCGCCGCCTGCGGCGGGCGCTCCAATCGGCGGAGAACATTCGCACCGTTTTCGCCTCCAAGATCAAGCTCTGGGATCTCGCCAATGAGGAGACCAGCACCTCGCCGTTTCTTCATGGTTTCACCCCCCCGCTCTACGTCAACAGCCTGACCGACGACGAGTCGCGATCGCTCATCCGCCAATCGAAGCTCCCGGAGGACTCCCGTCCACGACTCGTCGAAGAGACCATCGAGGCCATCCGCACGCGCTGCAACAATCATCCCTATCTCCTGCAGCTCCTGGGGGAGCGTTTTCTCTCGTTCGAGAACCTGGAGCGAGCGATCGAGGAGCTCGCGACCGACGAAATGGTCCGGCATTTTTTCGCCGTCGATTTCGCGATGCTGACGGAAACGGAGCGCAACCTCATCCGCATCATCGCAAGCGAGGAGAAGCTCGTCCGCGAGGCGTCCTCTCTGAACGGCGATCTGTCGCGGCTCGAGCATCTGGGATTCATCCGCCGGGCGCCGGACGGTGCCTACTCCCTGGCGAATTTTTTCTTCGAGAGATGGTTCCGCGAGCTTCCCAGCGTCGAGCGAGATCGTCGTGCTGACCCCCGCGACCTCGAGCGCACGACCCAGGAGCCCTCGCGCGCGGGTTCTGGCGAAGTCGAGCCGCTCGGCCGCATCGACGACCGTTACGACCTGCTCCTCCGTCTGGGAAGCGGCGCTTCCGGCGAGGTCTTCAAGGCGCAGGACACGCTCCTCGGAACCGTCATCGCTGTCAAGCTCCTGAAGCCGGAGTACTGCGCGAACAAGGAAGCGGCGGTGAGACTGAATCGCGAGGTCATCCTGTCCAGGGACCTGACGCACCCGAACATTCTCAAGATCTACCATCTGGGCGACGACCACGGTCAAAAGTACGTGACGATGCAGTACGTGGACGGACCGAACCTCGCGGAGGTGATTTCGCGAGACGCTCCTTTCGCAATCGAGCGTGCGGTCGCCATTTCCCGCAAGCTCGCGGCTGCGCTTTCCGTCGCCCACAACGGGAAAGTGCTGCATCGCGACATCAAACCCGCCAACATCCTCATGGACGGCGCGGACGAGCCACACATCGCGGACTTCGGTCTGGCGCGTCTGCTGGACGGGCCCGACGTCACCCGGGACGGCACGTTTCTCGGCACTCCGGTGTACGCTTCGCCCGAACAGATTCGTGGGGGAATTCTCGACGAGCGCTCGGACCTCTACGCCCTCGGGGTGATGACGTTCGAAATGGTGACGGGGCGCCGACCATTCAACGGGGACGCGAGGGATCGGGCCCCGGAGCCCCGAAGTCTGCGGCAAGACGTTCCAAACGCACTCTCCGCGCTGATCCTGCGCTGCCTCGCGGCGGATCCCGAAGATCGTTTCCGGAATGCCAGGGAGCTCGCCGAAGCGCTCGACGCTCTCGACGCCGAGTAGTTCCTTCTCCTGACGCCGTTCGAGCTAGAATCCCGGCGGCAAGCATGCTGACCCTGATTCTCGGCCTCTTCCGAAGAAAGAGCCCACCGAAGAGCCTGCTCGAGCTCGCGTTCCAGGGCGACCTGGAGGCCGTGCGGCAAAAGCTCCTTGCCGGCGCCCACGTCGATGAGCGTGGACCGCAAGGCGCGACCGCGCTCATGCTCGCCTGCCAGGAAGGCCATACCGCGGTGGCGCGGGAGCTCATCACGGCGGGAGCGAACGCTAACGCGCGAAATGCCCTCGGAGTCACTCCGATGGGTCTCGCGGCTTTCGGCGGGCACGAGGAAACGCTCTTGGCTCTCCTCGTTGCGGGGGCGGAGCTCGAGTCGAAGGATCGCAAGTCGGGAACTCCTCTCATGATCGCCTGCGAGAACGGGCGGCTTTCGGCGGCGCGCTTGCTCCTCGATCGGGGTGCGAGTCCGACCGCCGTCAACGAGGACGGACACACCGCGTTCACGCTTGCGGTGAAAATGTCCCGGAACGAGATGGTGGAGCTTCTCCTGGATCGCACCGTCTCTCCGGACACTCCCGACCGCGACGGGACGCGGGCGCTCATGCTCGCAGCCGAGGCCACCGACCTCGCCCTCGCGAAGCGCCTTCTCGACGCTGGCGCCGCCGTCGACGCCCGCAGGGCCGACGGCGCGACCGCGCTCCTCATCGCGAGCTCGGCGGGGAAACCGGCGATGGTCGAGCTACTTCTCGAAGCGGGCGCCGATCCAAAGTTGAAAGACTCGCACGGACTCACGCCCTTCCTGAAAGCCGCGATGTACGGGCACGTCGAGCTCGTGGAGAAACTTCTGGCGCGTGGAGCCGACCTTGATGCGCGCGATAACCTCGGCCGCACGGCGTTGATCCTCGCCGCGACGGGAGGCCACGTCGAGCTCGCGCGGCTGGTCCTTTCGAGCGGCGCCGCTTTCGACCTGCAGGCGGAGAACGGGGCTACCGCCCTCATGGCCGCGGCCCACGGCGGCTACCGCCCGCTGGTCGAGCTCTTGCTCGAGCGAGGGGCGTCCGTCGACCTCCGGAACCGCGACGGCGAGACCGTGCTTCTCAAGGCGGCGGAGGAGGGCCATACGGCGATCGTCGTGCTTCTCGCCGCCGCTTCCGCCGACATCCACGCCGAAGACGGCCGTGGACGAACCGCGCTCGCGGTCGCGGCCGAGCGGGCTTACACCGATCTCATCGAGACTCTCTCGACTCTCGGCGCCGGTCTCGATCCGGAGAACGCGCGCCGCCTGGTCGAGAATGCGGAACGAAATGGGTGGACCGACGTCGTCGATCTTTTACGCCGGGTTCCCGAAAGGAGCTGACAGCAGAATGGCCCTAATACACCGAAGCGCTCTCGTTTTGGCTTACCTTTGCCTTCTCGCATCCCGCGGCTACGCGGAGGGGTCGGAGGTGGACCTCAAAGGGTTCCTCTCGGACGAAATCGCGGCGGCCCGCGAGTGGGAGGAGCGATTCCGCTCCATCCCCAAGACGGAGAACCTCCGAGAGTACATGCGGTTCATCACGGAAGAGCCGCATATCGCCGGCCTTCCCGGGAGCAAGAGAGTGGCGGAGTACGTCCTCTCCAAGTTCCAGTCTTTCGGACTGAACGCCTGGATCGAGGAGACGCAAGCCCTGATGCCGCTTCCGACGGAAAGATACCTCGAGCTCCTCGCTCCTGAGTCCTACGTAGCGAAGCTCGAAGAGCCGGCGATCGCGGAAGACAAAGACTCCGCCGACCCGGGGCAGCTTCCCACGTACAACGCCTATGCGGGTGACGGCGACGTGGAGGCCCAGGTCGTCTACGCGAACTACGGGACTCCGGAAGACTACAAAGAGCTGGACAAGATGGGCATCGACGTCCGGGGAAAGATCGTCATCGCCCGCTACGGGCGGAGCTGGCGGGGCATCAAGGCGAAGCTCGCCCAGAGCCACGGCGCTGTGGGGTGCCTCATCTACTCCGACCCGCGCGACGATGGCTACTTCGAGGGCGTGACCTATCCCGAGGGTCCCTTCCGGCCCGAGCACGGGGTCCAGCGCGGCAGCATCATGGACATGCCCGTCCATCCCGGGGACCCGCTGAGCCCCGGTTTCGGAGCAAAGACCGACGAGCGGCGTCTCGCGATCGAAGATGCCAAAACATTGATCCGGATTCCCGTTCTTCCGATCTCCTACGCGGACGCGCTGCCGTTTCTCAGGAACCTGCGAGGGAAAGTCGCCCCCGAGGAGTGGAGGGGTGCCCTTCCGATCACCTATCACATCGGCCCGGGGCCCTCGAAAGCCCGCCTCAAGCTCGCGCTCGAGTGGAAGACCCGCCCCCTCTATAACGTCATCGCGAAGATCGACGGAACGCTCTTTCCCGACGAGTGGATCGTCCACGGAAACCATCACGATGCCTGGAACAACGGCGCCGAGGATCCCACGAGTGGAAACGTCGCGCTGATGGAGACCGCGCGGGGCTTCGCCGAGATCGTGAAACAGGGATGGAAGCCGAAGCGAACCATCGTCTTCGCCTCCTGGGACGGAGAGGAGTGGGGCCTGCTGGGCTCGACCGAGTGGGCCGAGACGCACAAGGCCGAGCTCATGGAAAAGGGTGTCGTCTACATCAATAGCGACAGCACCGGCAAGGGCTGGCTCGGCATGCAGGGAAGCCACACCCTTCAGGAGCTTCTCAACGACGTGGCCCGTACCGTCCAGGATCCGATTCGCGGCGTGAGTCTTTTCGATGCGGCGCGGGCCCGCGCTCTCGAGCAGGCGAAAGACGACGAGGAGCGCTCCGAGATCGAGAAGAGCGAAGACCTTCGCATCGGAGCGCTCGGCTCCGGATCGGACTACACCGCGTTTCTCGACCACCTGACGATGGCGTCCCTCAACCTGGGATTCGGAGGAGAGAGCGACGGCGGCATCTACCACTCGAACTACGACTCGTTCGACTGGTACACGCGCTTTTCCGACGGGGATTTCGTCTACGGCCGCGCGCTCTCGCAGGTCATCGGGACCACGATACTGAGACTCTCGAACGCGACCATCCTCCCCTTCAACTTCGTCGATCTCGCGGACACCATGGATCGCTACGTGGTGGAGATCGAGAAGACACGCGAGAAGATCAAGGACGCTCCGGAGATCGACCTCGCGCCGGTGAAGACCGCGATCGGAAAGCTCCGGGAAGCGGGAGTAGCCTACGAGGCCGCGCTCGGCTCTCTACAGAACGTGAGCACCCAGGCGCTCGAAGCCCAGCCGGAGCTCAGGAACCTCAACCGGCTCTTGTACTCGTCAGAGAGGCGCCTCGCCCATGACGAGGGTCTCCCCAAGCGCGAATGGTTCCGCCACCAGATCTACGCGCCCGGTCTCTACACCGGCTACGGCGTGAAGACCATCCCCGGCATCCGTGAGGGAATCGAGGAGGAGGCATGGGAGGAGGCGAAATACTATGTGAAGGTCGTCTCCGACGTCCTGGGCTCTCTGGTCACGCAGGTGGACGAGGCCCGAGCTCTTCTCGGCACTTTGCGAAACTAGCTTAGCTCTTAGTTATCCTGGTCAAGCCTGGACCAATGCTCGGGGCCCTCGCCGCCGCCCAGGCCGGTTGTGGAACAGTATCTGTCGGCGCTAGGATGAGATGGACAGCGTTGGTCACCCAACCGACCAACCTTGAGGCCACTTAATAATAATGTCAGGTAGCGAGAGTGCAATCTGCGTCGGCAGCGAGGATTGGCGCGACAGTTATAACGAAAAGAGAAGCACACTCAAGGAGCTGATTACGGCGCTCACGAAAGAACCGTTTTCGTGGAGCCCGGACGACGGAGAACTCGTCCGGCTTGAGAGCAGTCGCACCGCCCAGGGCTTTCTCGAAGTGCTTCCCACCGACCGGGAACTGCCAAGAGTCGCACCGGATGGCGACGGCGGGCTCTATATGGCGTGGGAGAACCCGGGTCAACCGACAGTAGTCGTGGGTATCGTCGACAACGAGGTCTACGGCGTTGTTGCCCCAGGCACACCGGAGTCTCGTCACATCCCAGAAGAGGAATTCGACGGCGAAAACGTTCCGCCCGAGATTCTGACCGCAATTCCGAAGCACTCCTAACCGGTCTTGGCGGACCCGGAAGAGATCCAGCCCGACGATGAGGTCAGTCGTTGGATCTTCTATCCACGCATGATCGACGACTCCATGGATTTGCTGTGGCAGGCCGTCTTCGTTTTCCCGGGCAAACAAGGACGACGAGAGTCCGTCGTCTGGCGTAAGTACGCACCAAAAGTTGATGATGTCCACGCCCTAGGATGTCGCTTCCAAAACGAAAGTCGCGCATATCGTGGAGCCATTACTGCACGTTGCGGGGACATCACGTCATATCGCAATAAAAACGGGCATGGCTTGACGATTGAGCATGTGCCTGCTGAAGGCAGGTGGCACGCCGAGATATGCTGCGGCGCCTCAGGGCCGGATCGCTTGGATCTGATTGGTCACCTCAAGAGTGTTTTCTCGACCTGTGATCCACATGTCTGCTGAGACTGACAACGGGTTGAGGTCGGTCCTTCCAAGCGGCGCTAATGAGCTTTAGCGAAGCTAGCTCTCGACCTCGAGTCCGGTCGGACAGGAGACACCCGTTCCGCCGTGACCGCAGTAGCCTCCCGGGTTCTTCGAGAGGTACTGCTGGTGGTAGTCCTCCGCGTAGTAGAGCTCCGGAGCGTCGAGAATCTCCGTCGTGATGCGGCCGTAGCCCTCGCCCTCGAGCCGCTTCTGGTACAGGTCGCGCGAGGCCTCCGCGAGCCGCTTCTGCTCGGGGCTGAAGGTGTAGATGCCCGAGCGGTATTGGGTCCCTGCGTCCCCGCCCTGACGCATGCCTTGCGTCGGGTCGTGACCCTCCCAGAAGACCTTCAGCAGGCTCTCGTAGGAGAGGCGCTTCGGATCGAACGCGACCAGCACGACCTCGTTGTGGCCCGTGAGCCCGGTGCAAACCTCGCGGTAATTGGGATTCGGAGTCACTCCCGCGGCGTAGCCGACTGCGGAGGTATAGACTCCCGGAAGCGTCCAGAACGCTTTCTCCGCTCCCCAGAAACACCCCATCCCGAACATCGCCCTCTCCGTCCCTTCCGGAAACGGAGAGGTAAGGGACGCGCGCAAAACGTGGTGACGGGTGGTCACCGGCATCTTCTCGGCTCGCCCCGGGAGCGCTTCGGCGGCGGTAGGCATCTCGAGCTTTTTCATGGCCGAAGTTTCGCGCGCGAAAGCGACGAGCGCAACTGGGTCCACTCCGGGAATCTAGCGAAAGCTGTCGCGGGCGCGAATCTTGACGTCGAGGAAATCGGCGAGGGGAACGTTCAGCAGATCCGCAATCTTCCTCACGAGGTACTCTTCGCTCGCGACGAGCTGGGCGTCGGCGAAGACCACCTGCCACAGGTACTGCACCAGCGCCTTCTTCTGCTCGGAGGTGTAGTTCACGTCGATCAAGCGCGTGAACTCGTAGAGCCTCTTCGACTGCCGCACTTCCTCCTCCGCGAATCGAATCACCGCAACGGCTTCGTCTTCGGTAAGCCCCATCATCCGCCGCACCGCGCCGAGGATGGCGTTGAACTCGTCCGCTCGCAGATCGAAGTCCGAGCGCGCGGCCTCGAGCAAGAGCACGGCGGTCGCGAGCTGAAGCTGGCGATCGGTGACTCGGGGCTGGCTCGTCCCCGGGCCCACGGCGATCATTTCGGGCTTCAGCCGGGTCTCGAAAAAGGCGTGGATCGTCTGCGACAGTGACTCTTCGAGCTCAGCGCGAAGCTGATGCGACAGAAGCTCCATTACCTAAATTGTCAGCCCGCTTTCCCGCGCCGTCAACCCCGCCTTTCGACCTTCGGTCTTCGGCGAGGTTTACGCGGCGCGCCACCGACCTCGCTCGGATGCTCGCCAAGAGCCATGCACGAGGAACTACGGCTTCGTGGAGTGCAGGGCGAACAGAGCCCCCTGTGGATCCACACACTGCGCCACGAAGTCCCCGCCGGGAACCTCCGTGGGTCCGTTCAGGATCCTACCGCCGAGCTTTCTGACCTCCTCGAGGGACTTGTGCACGTCCTTCACCATCGCGTAGTAGAGCCAGGCGGACACGGGCATCTCGGCGGGCTTCGCAAAGATCGCGCCGAGCGGGAAATCACCGCCCTTTCTCGTGTACATCTGATAGACACCCATCTCGCCCATGTCGACGGCGTCGGTTCTCTCCCAGCCGAAGAGGCGCTCGTAGAACGAGAAGGCCGCCGCCGGATCGGTCGTCGCAAGCTCGTGCCACGAGAAATCGCCCGGCTTCGGCGGACCGCCGGGTGCGGCCTCGATGGGCGTGAACACGGCGAGCGCGGCCCCCTGAGGGTCGGCGCAGACCCCGAATCGGCCCACCGTCGGGATATCCGTTCCGGGCACCAACAGGTGTCCCCCGAGCTTCACCGCCTGGGCGAGCGTTTCGTCCACGTTGGGCACCAGGACATACGAAATCCAGTGGGGCGGTGAGCCGGCCTTTCGAGCGTCGTCGGGGAGCGCCCTCACGCCTCCGAGCGGAATCTCTCCGTTGGTCCACATCGTGTACGGCTGGTCCATGCCGTTCCACATCGTAGTCCCCCACCCGATGAGCTTGGTATAGAAAGACTTCGCTCCTTCCACGTCGTTCGTCATGAGGTCGTACCAATAAAAACGTCCGCGGTCATTCATCGAAAGCTCCTTTCTCGTTCGTCGGCGAGATCATGTCGTGAGGCGCTTGGATTCGCGGAAGTTTCGTGGCGAATCCATTGATGAGACGAACGGACCCTCCTCGGATCGACACTCGGTTAGGTAGCGCTCGACACTCGAGCCCTCCTCCAGTGGCTCAAATCCCGTGGCTCAGAAGGACGCCGAGTCCGGGCTCTGTCAACCCCAGTCTATTCTGCTCGCAGGGATGCGAGGAGCGGCGAGCGCCAGGCGGAGAGGACCGCGAGGAGCGACGCGAGGGCGCCGGCGAAGGCGACCGCGGCGAGGAGCGCGAGCGCGGCCCCCGACCCGAAGCTCCATCCCCTGTCTTGAATCGCGGGCGCGATGGCGACGCCGGCCGAGAGAGTGCCGGTGGAAAGACCCAGGATCAGGAGGAGCGCGTTCTCCGACAGAATCATGAGAGCGAAGGCGCGGGGCCGATATCCCACGGCCCGGAGCAGCGCGAGCTCTCGTCGGCGCTCGAGGACGTTTCGGAGCACGATCGCGGCGAGGCCGAGCGTCCCTAGCAAAAGGCCCAGACCGCCGAGGCTCTGAAACGTCGAGAGGTAGGTGTTCTCGACGCGGTGGAACGAGGCGAGCCTCGAGGCCGTGGTCGAAGCGTCGAAAGCGAAGTCCTCGAGCCTCTTTTCCAGAAGGGATTCCGCTTTCTCGACGTCCGACGGCTTGGTCTCCACGAGAAAGTACCGGAAGCCGGAGACCTCGGGGAAGTGCTGGAGGAAATTCTCCTCGCCCATGAGGAGCTCGCTCTGAAAGATGCTGTCCCGCAGCATTCCGACGAGTCGTAAACGCAAAGGGATCTCCCCCTCTCGCGGAAGGACGAAGTCCTCTCCCAGGCCGAGGTGCAGCACGTAGGCCATCGAGTTCTGGTCCCCGATCACCGGAACCGCGCCGTCCGGAAGCGCTCGCTTCAGAAGGAGCCAGGGGTTCGCCTTCTCCTCCGGAGTCGAAGCCAGGGTCGCCCCGAAACGGAACCCTCCTCGCTCGAGGAAGTCCCCTGTCGGTGCGAGAACGCGCGGGTTCTGCGGCCGGTAGAGGTTGAGGCAGCTCGCGTCGTCGCCGCTTCGCAGGCGAAACGGCTGGAACGTCATTGGCACGAAGCCAGCGTCTTCGGGGTAAGGAAGGTTGACCGCGTTTCTCCCTTCCTCGGTGTTCGGATCCCAGTGGAGCGGGAGGAGGGACTCCGCCGCGAGAGCGTATCCCCCGCTTCCCGCGCTCCGGTCGAAAGCGTCCCGAGCGGCCAGAGAGGAAGCGTCCTTTCGAAACGCGTCCACCGCCACGATGGTGAAGGTCGCGAACGCGATAAGGGCGATGGCGACGAGACTCCTTCCGGGCCGAGAGGTGGCGTTCCTGAATCCGAGCCGCGCGAGCGCGAGGGGCCCGGTTCCGGACACGCTCTTGTTCCCCCCGCTCTCGAGCCAGATCCACTGAAAGCCGAGAAGTGCTATCAGAAGCAAATTTCCGGCCCCGAAAAAGCCGAGCACTTCGCTCACGACAGAGGCGAAAGACCCGGCGAGAAGAAGGAAGCTCCCGACGAGGCTCCCGGCCGAGACCACGACGGCGCGGCGCGAAAGGCGGCGCGCTCTCTCGCCCTCGAGAGCCACCTCCCCCGCGAGGAGTCTTCGGGCGGGAACCTTCGCAAGATAGCGAAGCGTGAGCCAGGTGGCGAAGAGCGCGGCGAGAATTCCTCCGGTGAGGCCGAGAACGATCGAAAGCCCGGAGGCGTGGAGCGTCAGAAGCCTCGTCCCCACGGCATCCACCCACCAGGTGCGAAGACCGTGGAGGATGAGAGAGGCGTAGGCGAGGGCCACCAGCGTCCCGAGCGCGGCCCCCGAGGCCGAGAGAATCAAACCCTCGGCGAGAAAGAGTCGCCTCACTCGAGCGGGCGTGAACCCTATCGCGAGGAGGGTCCCGATCTCTCGGTGGCGCTGCTCGACGCCGAGCTTGAAGAAGAGTCCGGTGAGAAGCACGGCGGCGACGACGAGAAAGTAGCTAAAGTAGACAAAGTACTGACCGAAGTCGGTGGCGCCGCTCGAAGCGCGTAGTCCTTCCTCGCGCGCCGCGACCACCGTGAAGCCGAGAGCGAGCGGATCGAGCTTTTCCCGGAGCGCCCGCTCGAAGGCGGCCTTGGAGTCTCCGGGCGTCAGTCGAATCGACGTGACTCTTCCCTGCCGCACCGGCCAAAGGTCCTGTCCTCGAGCGAGCGGAAGAAAGGCCTTGGGAGCGGTGCGGAAACGATCCCAGTAGTCCTCGTCCTTGTCGCGCACCCGGCGAAGATCGAGGGGAAACGGAGGTTCCCAATCGGAGAGGTCATCTGTCCCCGAGATCCCGGGATAACTCGGCGCGAGATCCCGATCGGCCGCGATCCCTTCCATGGGAACGATGGCCTCGACCTCGAAGTCCGCCTCTCGGGTCTCGATGCTTCCCTCGTCCCGCCAGACGTAGAACTCCATCGTGAGTCGATCTCCGGGCCGCGCCCCGAGATCGTCGCCCGCCCACTCGTTGAGGACGATGCCGTCGGGAGCGGCGCCCCCGGGATAGAGACCCGTGCCGGCCGCCACCACCAGCGAATAGGGTATTTCCCGCTCTCCGATCCGGAGCGTGTTGGCGAGGTAGGTGAAGACCGAAGCCGTTTGGAGTGAGAGATCCGAAGCCGCCTCTTCGATCGCCTCGACCACCGGAGCCGAAAGCATCAGACCGGCGGATTCGACAGAGAGGGCTTCCTGCGGCTCGAGGAGGCGCACGCGAAGCGACAAATCGTCGAGCGAAGCGGACTCGCGAAGCGCCGCGACGACCTGGTCCTTTGTCGAGCCCTGGACCAGGATGGCGTTGACCCGACCCGGCTCTCCGAGATCTCTCTGGAGGCGCGCCAGAGGAACGAAGATTGCGGAAACGCTCTCCTGCCTCGGGTAGATCGAGAACTCCGGGAGCCCGGTGTCAATGAGCCCCGGTTCTGCCGTGAGGCGGATCGTCCTTCCGACATCCTCCTTAATCCCATGGAGAGATCCGCGCGAGACCTCGGAGGGTCTCTCTACTCTCAAGAGCACGCTGTCGCCTTCGACCGTCGAAAGCTCCGCCTCGAGACTCTCCGTCAGGAGCGCGCCCCGCGCGGACATCTCGGGCTCGCTCGCCCCGTGGAACCTCCAGAAGCGGCCGTCGACGCCGTACACCTGGACTCCGGCCCGCCTCCGCCCCGTTCGCTCGTTCGTAACCATGCCCTCGAAGATCACGAGGGGCGCCGAGCCAGCGAACATCTCCTCCGCCAGCGCCTCGCGGAAAAAGCCGTTCGAGACCACGGCGTGGTCGGTCTTTCCCAGGCGGCTCACGAACAGATCCCGCAGACTTCCGCGCACGGAGTCGCCCACGAGAAGAGCGCCGGTCAGAACGCCGACGGCGACCGCGACGCCGGCGACGACCGCGAGGTGGCTCCGTACGTAGTAGCGGAGGCTTCTTCGCAGGAGCGATCGGAATGTCAACATGACTCACCTCCGCTGGCGCAGCCTACCGTCCTTCATCTCCATCCGTAAGGGAAAACGATCGGCGAGAGCCGCGCTGTGGGTGACGGCCACGAGTATCCGCCCGTCGCGGAGATCGGGATCGAGGAGCAGGGATCCGATCGATTCCGCTGTCCCGGAGTCGAGGTTTCCCGTGGGCTCGTCGCAGAGGAGGAGCCGGGGCTCACGAATGAGCGCGCGCGCGATCGAGACCCTCTGCTTCTCCCCTCCCGAGAGCTCCGCGGGTCGATGAGCGATCCGATGCTCGAGCCCGACGCGCCTCAGGAGCGCTTCCGCGCGGGGCCGATAGTCCCCCTTCGGCGCCACGAGCGTCGGCGCCAGCACGTTCTCGAGGACCGAGCATTGCGGGAGAAGGCAGTGGTCCTGGAACACGAAGCCCACACTCCCGTTGCGGAAGGACGCGAGCTCCTCGGGACCGAACGCGAAAGGGTTCCTCCCCTCGAGGAGGATCGTGCCCGACGTCGGCTCGTCGAGAGCGCCGAGAAGAAAGAGAAGCGTGCTTTTTCCGCCGCCGGATGGGCCCATGATCGAGAGCGCGTCACCCGGAGCGAGCGTAAGCGACACTCCTCGGAGCACGTGGAGCGGCCCCGCGGGGGTCTTGTAATCCTTGACGAGATCGCGGATCTCGAGAGACACCGTTTTTCCGGGGCCTTCAGGCTTCCTGGTACGCGCGCGCCCGGAAGAGGAATTCGATGATGCTGCCCTCGTGGGGCTGAAGCCAGTTGAGCTTGATCGTGGGGACGGGACCAAGGTTCAGCCGGTCGATGTGCACCGCGTCGAGGAGCTGCCTCTGGAGCTTGGGATCCTTGGTGATTCCGGTCAGAACGAGCGTCGGCCCGATGGCGCCGACCATCTCGTCCTCCGGGCAGCGAACGACGGAAACGAAGGGAAACATGTACTCCTTGTTCGCGAGCCACCTCCCGGGGGAATCGCAGTGGATGACGGTAGGCCGAAGGTAGTCGCAGCGCTCCCGCTTTACCAGGCGGGCGCCGGAAGCGCGGTGCTCTTGGGTCACGTCCGTTACACCCTCTTCCTTCAGGTGGTGTTCGATCTCGCTCGAGATCGCGTCGGCGACGCCGGGAACCGTGAAGGCCGCAAGCGCGCTCTTGGGGTCTTCCGGTGGGAGCGGCTCTACCGGGCCGAGCCGCTCGGCGATCGCCTCGGCGATGGCTTCCGTGTGGCGCGATGCCCAGACGCCGGAACAACTGATACAGCTCCGGCCGCTGTTCACGAAGACGCTGTCCACCATCACGTCGAGGTACTTCTCCCAGTCGTCGACCACGTCGTCTCCGAGAAGGATCTTGCTGAAGCCGGGACCGTGCGGCTGGACCTTCGGATCGTGGCGATACCTCTCGACCGTCGCGCTCCCGCCGAAGATGAGGCTCCGCGGGCAGCTCGCGAGAACCGCCGCGCCGATTTCTCCGAGGCCGGGGTAGATCGAGATCGCCTCCCTCGGAACTCCCGCCTGAAAGAACGCCTCGCTCATGCGATAGGGCGTCCAGGGCTCCTGGGGACCCGGCTTGAAGACGAGCCCGATCTGGAGCGGGATCACCGGGAGCCACAGCGTGTGGACACCGGGCGAGTTCGAGGGGAGCACCAGGCCGAGCACCGGCGTCTGCGCCTGATAGCTCAGAGGGACGCCCCGCGCTTCGACTCCGCGTCCTTCGGAGAGAATGCGAAGGTCGAGTCCCCGGGTGAGAGCGTCGAGAACCTCGTCCATGCGCGTGAGGACGAAGTGGTTCTTCTGCATGTTCGCGCGGCACATGTGCTCGGGAAGACCGGTG
Source organism: uncultured Acidobacteriota bacterium (assembly GCA_964553925.1). Taxonomy (GTDB): domain Bacteria; phylum Acidobacteriota; class Vicinamibacteria; order Marinacidobacterales; family SMYC01; genus DAISKN01. The sequence continues at coordinate 15,147 of CAZKNR010000277.1, read as the reverse complement.
GTCGCCGACTGGTACTTCACGAAGTCCGCGGGACCCTGAACGCCGTCTCCCAGAGGAAGCTCCGCCTCCATATAAAGGTCGGCGGCCTTCTTCACCATCGCGAGGAGGTCCTTCGGCGGGATCTCCCGCAGCACGTCCCGCGCCCGCTCCGCCTGCCGCAGGTCGCGGGCGACGAGCCCCGCGTTCGCGAGGCTCACCTCGGCGAGCTTCTCGCCGGTCGCGAAGTGGACCACGCTGTCCTTCTCGAGGCTTTCATAGGGCTGTCCCCAGCGAAGAGCGGGAATCTGAAGCATCAGTAGACTCCGACGGTGGTGGCGGCGGCGAGCTTCGCGAAGGGACGCACGCCGCTGACTCCGTCCCAGGGATAGGTCTCGTACGGCGGCTCGCGCTCTCCCTCGTCCCGTTCGAGAAAGCCGGGAACGAAGAACTCCTTGGTGAGGGTCGTGAGCCGGACCCGGCCCGTCTTTCCGTAGCCTCTGACCGTTACCCCGTCCTCGGGGTCCACAACCTCGACCGTCGCCCGCGGTTGTGGCGAGTAGTAGGTGATCTTGTAGCCGTCCTCCGGTCCGACGGGCTTCGATGCGGCGAGTCCCATGAGAGTGTTGCCGTAGGTCGGCGTGATGTAGACGCCGTCGAGAAGCTCTTCGATGGCGAATCGGGTCCACTGGGGAGTGAACTCCGTCCCGCCGGAGAAGATTCCAAGGACGCCGTGATCCTTCAGCGTCGAGCCTTCGTCCTCGAGGCGAAGGCAGAGAGCCTCGAGGAGCTTCGGGGTCGCGAACACGCACTTGACGTCGTGCCCGGCCTTGAGGATGGTCACCGCCTGATCGATGACGTGCTTCTTGTAGGCCTCGAGGTGCTCGGTCCAGCCGCGCTCGATGAGCTTCACGACCCAGCGCGGATCGAGGTCGACACAGAAGCAAATCCCACCACGGTACTGCGCCAGGTGCTCGACGGCGAGCCGAAGACGCCTTGGGCCGGACGGGCCCAGCATCAGCCAGTTCGAGCCCCTGGGGAAGCGCTCTTCGGGGAGCGTCTGGCTGAAGAGCTCGTAGTCGATGCGGAAATCGTCGATCGAGATCCGGCTCTTGGGAACACCCGTGGTTCCCCCGGTCTCGAACACATAGATAGGGCGGTCCTGGTAGGCTTTTGGAACCCACCGCCGCATCGGCCCTCCCCGGAGCCAACCGTCCTCGAAGATGGGAAACTTCCGCAGGTCCTCGAAGCTCCGGATGTCCTCCCGGGGATCGAAGTCGAGCTTCGAGGCGAAATCGAGCCAGAACGGAGTGCCGCTCTCGGGGTCGAAATGCCAGCGGACGATGTCGCGAACGTGGGCATCGAGCGTCGTTCTTGCTTCGGAGATTCTTCGTTCCAGGCTCAATTCGACAGCACTCCCGCTTGCAGGGTTTCTTTCTCTCGTAGAGGCTCCCGATTCGCGAGCCTCCCGAGAACCGCGGCCGTTTCCCGGGCCATCCGTTCGACGGTGAAGTGGCGTCGCACGCCCTCCGCCGCCTTCCGCCCAAGCTCGCGACGAGCGCGCGAATCGAGTACGAGGTCCGCGAGGGCCTCGGCGAGCTCTTGCTTGTCGCCGGGGCGCACCAGCACTCCACCACCCGTCGCCTCCAGCACCTCGATGAACGTCCCGTGCCGTGGCTGTACCGCTGGCACGCCGCAAGCCATCGCTTCCAGGAGCGAGATGCCTTTCGACTCTACGTAGTCCGTGGGGACGGAAAAGACGTCGATCGATCTCAGAAAATCGATCTTCTCCTTCCGATCGAGCGTGCCATGGTAGCGATACTCACCCGCGAGCCCGTCTTTCGCGAGCTCGTTCGAAAGGCGAGCGAGGTAGGAGCGATGCTCCCGGCCGAGATAGCCCGCGACCTCGAGTCGCGTGGGGGGGAGGTTCGTTCGCTTTCGTAGGAGACGATAGGCATCGACGAGATTGTGGAGCCCCTTCTCCGGAGCCACGCGGGCGAAGTAGCCGATCGCGACCGGTCCGCCTTCTCTCTCGACGCGCTCGGTGAAGCCCTCCAGGTTGATCCCGAGCGGCACGACGGCCATCTTCGAGCGGGGGATCGAAAGGAGCTCTCCCATGTACGAAGCGTAGTACTCGCTCACGGGGAGAAACCCGTCGACGAACGGGACTCTCTCCTGGATGAGCCGGATCGCATCCCGGCGCTCGGAAGCGGGCATACCGTCGAGGAACAAGTCCTCGCCCTGGAGGGTTACGGCGATCGGGAGCTTTAGAGCGGCCGAAAGCGGACGCGCGAGACCGATCAGGAGTGAGTTCGGGAGCAGAACGACGTCGGCGCGCGGGAGATGCCGAAGCCCTTCGACGAGCCTCGCCACTTCTTTGTGCTGAAAGCCGTCCTCGCCCTTCAAGGTGGAGAGGGTGAGATCCGCGAGCCGGCCGGGATCGGTCGAGACCGAAAGCCGGCTCAGAAGCTTCATTACCGGGCGGGAGTCGAAAAGACGATCGACGAACCGAGGAGTCCTCCGGAAGAGCGGCATGACCTGCTGCAAGTAGACGTTGACGCCGCCGTAGAGCACGCGCCGTTCGCTCACGTTCGGCTCGTCGGTCCGGGTCGGCGTGTAGATGGGCACCAGGGCCACGTCGTGGCCTTGACGAAGGAGCTCGGCGGCGAGAGCGTTGTCGCGAAGACAGCTCCCGCAGTACATGTTCGCGGCTCCGGCGGTGATGGCGAGAATCCTCAAGCGATCTCCGAGAACGCCGATCATAGTGTGCGGGTTCGGGGCCCGCAAGCTTCCGGCGCGGCTTGACACCGGCGGGAAACGTGCCTACGGTGGACTCGCCATGACCGCCGCGGGGCTATTCCTTCTCGCGCTCCTGCACGGGCAATCGCAGGAAACCACCGTGACCACCGAGGCCAGTCCCGCGGAAAAGAAGCAAATCGACCTCAACTTCTCCGATCAGTACAAGATGCTTTCCGAAGACCTCGAGAAGTCCCTGCGCTGGAAAAAACTCTTCGGTATCTTCGGAATCGCGGAAGTGCACGTCTGTCCCGGTTGGGAATCGGGCCCGTACGTTGGCCCACCCCTGCGGATCTGGGGAAACGGCTTCGCCACCAGCCTGTGGCGAGACCCGGTAACCGGCTGGCCGTTACAGTAGGCCCTTCTTACACCCGAAGCCCGCTAGTCCGTGGCGCCTTCGAGGAACGCGTCCATCACGACCGACTCGGGACCGTTCTCGGTGCAGACCGCGTACGTGGAATCCTTCCCGCCGTACATCGAGACGCCGGCGTACTCTCCCTTGGCATTGAGGGCGTAGAAGCTCAGCCCGAACGCCGGAAGCCCGCGCTCGTTCAGGAGCCGCTTCTCCACGGTATTCGCCTTGACGCGACGAAGAGCTTCCATCGCGGCGTCCTTCGGGTGCTTCCCGCGGCGCATCTCCTCGACGACGAGGAACGACGACAGGTTGAAGAGGTTCGCCTCGCCCCGTCCCGTCGAGCCCGCCGCGCCCACCGCGCCGTCGACGTAGAGTCCGGCGCCCAGGATCGGCGAATCCCCCACCCGCCCGGGGATCTTCCAGGCGAGACCGCTCGTGGTCGTGACCCCGCAGATGTCGCCGTTCGGCGCGATGCCGTCGCAGTTGATGGTTCCGAAGAAGTGATTGGGGTCGATGAGCCCGTCGCGGACCATCGAGAGACCGGCGGCGAGCGACGCATCGGCGCGCGTCTTGGGATCGAGGTAGTGTTCGGGATCGATTCGCCGCTTCCATTCGAGCCAGAGTTTGCGCGAATCCTCCGTGTTGAGATCGTCCTCGATGGTGAAGCCCATGTTGCGGGCGAAGTCCTGAGCGCCCTTCCCCACGAGGAGATGGTGATCGGTGTTCTCCAGGACGGCTTTCGCGACGAGAGACGGGGTGCGCACGCCTTCGATGCCGGCCACTCCGCCCGCCCGCTTCGTGGGTCCGTGCATGCAGCAGGAGTCGAGCTGAACGACGCCGTCCGCGTTCGGAAGTCCGCCGTAGCCGACGCCCATGTCGAGCGGGTCGAGCTCCGGGAGGTTCACTCCGGCGACGAGAGCGTCGAGGACGTCTTTCCCTTCGGTGATCAAGCGGAAGGCGAGGGCGACTCCCGTCTCCTTGCCTCCGTTCTTGTACACGTTTCCGTTTCCAGAAGCGATGACCACCGGCTTCACCGTCTTCTGAAACATCATCGTTGGAGAAGACGCCAGGGCGGACCTGGTGGAAGCGGCGGCGAGACCGGCGGCGGCCCCGGTTTTCACGAATTCACGACGGCTGAGTTTCTTTCCCATCTCTCTCTATCCTCCTGCTCGGGGCGGGATCATATCAGATAAAGACCTCGACCTTCCCCTGGGCCTTGAGGCCCTGGATCTCAGTCTCGATCTTCTGCTGCAGCGTGCGCCGCTTCAGAAACTCGTCGATGCGCCCCTCGACTTCTTCGTAGGGCATCAGTCCGGCGGAGCGCTTCTCATGAAGCTTGATGATGTGGAAGCCGAACTGCGTCTCGACCACCGGGCTGATCCCACCGGGCGCGAGCGCGAGCGCCGCCGCCTCGAAGGGGGGCACGGTCTGTCCCGGGGACATCCACGGCAGCTCCCCTCCGGAGTCCTTCGAGCCGGGATCGCCGGAGTTCTTGCGCGCGAGCTCCGCGAAATCCTGCCCCGCGTCGAGCAGGCTCCGGATCGCGCCGGCCTTCTTCCGCACCTCTTCCTTCGCCTCCGGTGTCGCGCTCGCCTCGACCATGAGGAGGATATGGGCGACGCGGAACTGGTCCGGGCGCTGCATCTGGGCCGAGTTCTCGTCGTAGAACTTCCTCTTCTCGCCGGCGCTCACGGTGATGGCAGGAACGAAGTCGCGCTCGATGAGCTTCTGGATCCCGATCTCCTTCTTCAGCTCGAGGCGGAGGTCGTCGAGCGTGAGCCCCTGGGCATCGAGCGCTTTGGCGAGCTCCGCATCGCCGCCGAACCGGCCCTTCTGGGACTCGATCTCGGCGTCGATTTCCGGCGCCGTCGGCGCGAGTCCCTTCTTCTCGACCGTCTGATAGAGGAGCTCGCCTCCCACCATGTCGTCGAGAACTCGCTTATAGAAATCGGGGTTGATCTGGGTTGGCGGCAACTGTCCCTTGAGCGCGGTCGCGCGGTTCAGGAACGCCGCCCGGGTAATCTCGGTTCCGTTCACCCGGGCCACGATTTCCGGAAACTCCGGCGTGGCCGTGGTAGCTTGCGGCGGCTGTGCTTGACCGAGCCCGGTAGTTGCGAGGAGCCAAACTGACCAAAAAGCGTTGATCATGGGGCAATTCTAGCATGTTCTTTCGCCGCGCCTTTCTTCCCTTCGCCGTCGGTTACTTCCTTTCACAGTGGTTCCGCTCGGTCAACGCCGTCGTCTCGGCGGACCTCATCCGCGAGCTCTCGCTCGATGCCTGGACCGTGGGTCTCCTCACGAGCGCCTATTTCCTCGCGTTCTCGATCGGCCAGATCCCGGTCGGCGTCGCCCTCGATCGGTTCGGGCCCAGACGCACGGAGAGCTTTCTTCTGCTCTTCGCCGCCGCCGGCGCCCTCGTCTTCGCGAGTTCCGAGGGCACACTCGGCCTGATGCTGGGAAGAGGTCTCATCGGCTTTGGCGTCTCCGCGTGCCTCATGGCGTCGTTTCACGCCTTCATGCTGTGGACTCCCTCGGAGCGGATTCCGCTTCTCAATGGAGCAGTGATGGCGGTCGGCGCCCTGGGCGCTCTCTCGGCGACAGCGCCGGTCGAGTGGGCGCTCTCCTTCGTGACCTGGAGAGAGCTCTTCGCGGCACTCACCGTCGTTACCCTCGGAGTCGCGCTCTTCGTCTTTCTCCAGGCGCGCGATCTGGAAGGGCCGCAAACGCGACGGACCGCAAACCTTCGAGAGGTGTCCCGCGGCCTCGGCCAGGTCTACGCGAGCCGAATCTTCTGGAGCGTGGCCCCCCTCTCCATCACCCATCAGGGAACCTACCTCGCCGTACAGAGCTTATGGGCGGGTCCCTGGCTTCGCGACGTCGCGGGGCTCGGGCGGGCCGGCGTGGCGAGCCATCTGCTTACGCTCGCGCTCTCGATGGCGGTGGGCTTTCTCGGAATCGGCTACGTCGCGGAGCGTATCGGGCGACGGGGAGTTCCGCCGGAGACGGTCTGGACCGTCTGCGCCATCGCGTTCCAGGCGGTCCAGGCGGCGATTGCCTTCGGGCTCGTTACGGCTCCTCGCACACTTTGGATCGTTTTCGGCCTCTTCGGCGCCTCGGGGATGCTCAGCTACGTCATCCTCACGCGCCGCTTCCCCATCGACATGGCGGGGAGAGTGAACGCCTGCCTCAACGTGTTGGTGTTCGCGAGCGCTTTCGGGGTCCAGGCCGCGATCGGAGCGATCATCACCTGGTGGTCTCCCGCCGGGAGCTTCTCGACCGAGGGCTACCGGGTCGCGTTCGGCGCCGCCCTCGCGCTCCAGATGCTTGCGCTCGTCTGGTTCCGGGCGCGTTTCACGCGAATTGGGACATCCGCACGGGAAGCCGCTTAGAGCCCCAGGAGCCCGGACGCTCTTCGAAGACTCCGGGGCAGGGCGCTCCGCAGAAGCGGCATTTCCCATCCGCGAGGTTCCACTCGCCGAGCTCGTACCAGTCCCTCTCGACGAGGAGCTTCCCGCATCGATGACAGTACGTGCTCCCGCCTTTCGGATCGTGGACGTTTCCGGTATAGACGTAGCGGATGCCGTTCTTTATCGCGATGGCGCGAGCCCGGGTGAGAGTCGAAGGCGGGGTCCCCGACTTATCGAGCATCCGGTAGTCGGGATGAAACGCGGTGAAATGCAGGGGCACGTCGGGTCCGAGGTGCTCGAAAACCCACTCCGTCATCTCGTGGAGCTCGGCGTCGGAGTCGTTCTCGCCCGGGATGAGGAGAGTCGTGATCTCGAACCAGACGTCAGTCTCATGGCGGAGATATTCGAGCGTCTCGAGCACCGGCTGAAGATGTCCGGCGCAGATGTTCTTGTAGAAGCTCTCGGTGAACCCCTTGAGGTCGACGTTTGCCGCATCCATGTGGCGATAGAGCTCCCGGCGCGGCTCTTCGGTCATGTACCCCGCGGTCACGGCGACGCTCTTGATTCCCGACTCGCGGCAGGCTTTCGCGACGTCCACCGCGTACTCGAGGAAGATCACCGGATCGTTATAAGTGAAGGCGACGCTCCTGGCACCGTGCTCGCGCGCGGCGCGGGCGATGGCCTCGGGGCTCGCCTGGTCCGACAGCCGGCTCACCTCGCGCGACTTGCTGATGTCCCAGTTCTGGCAGAACTGACAGGCGAGGTTGCATCCCGCGGTTCCGAACGAGAGCACCGACGTCCCCGGAAGAAAGTGATTGAGGGGTTTCTTCTCGATGGGATCGAGGCAGAAGCCGCTCGAGCGCCCGTAAGTCGTGAGGACTATGGCGTCGTTCTCCCGAGCGCGGACGAAACACATCCCGCGCTGTCCCTCGTTGAGCTTACAGAAACGCGGGCAGACGTCGCACTGAACGCGGCCGTCCTCGAGGCGGTGCCAGTACCGCGTAGGCCAGTTGAGGACGTCTGAGGCGATCTCCCCGGTCATTGTCCACCGAATTATAGAGCAGGTATGATGAGGGCATGGCGCTACCCGTTGGACCTGAAGAACGAGAGGGTTTCATCCGCCGCTTCGTCTCCCGGCTGAGCTTCCCCAAGGTCTTCCTGCTGCTCTCCGGCCTTTTCCTGCTGGACCTCGTGGTTCCTGACCTGATTCCGTTCCTCGACGAAATCTTCCTGGGGACCCTCACCGTCCTCTTCGGGATGTGGCGCGAGCGAAAGTCGGCGCGCAGCGGCCCGGGTCCGTGATCTCGCTCGAGAGGATCGAGGAGGCGCGCTCGGTCATCGATCCGGTCTTCCTCGATACGCCACAGTTTCGAAGCGACGCCCTGAGCGAGGCTCTGGGCGCCGACGTCTGGTTCAAGGTCGAATGCCTGAACCCGGTGCGATCCTTCAAGGGGCGGGGGGCTTGTACCTTCACCCACCGTAATAAGGACCGGGCGCCGAGACCCTGGGTTTGCGCGTCCGCCGGGAATTTCGGGCAGGGGCTGGCCTACGCCGCTCGCGCGCACGGCATTCCCCTTCTGGTCTTCGCCTCCGAGACCGCGAATCCCTTGAAGGTCTCGCGCATGAGAAGCCTCGGCGCCGACGTACGGCTCACAGGGGAGGACTTCGACGCCGCCAAGGACGCCTCGCGTGTCTACGCCGCGGAGCGGGAATCGACGTTCGTCGAGGACGGACGCGATCCCGCCATCACCGAGGGTGCGGGAACGATCGCGATCGAGATACTCCGGTCGAAGGACGCCTTCGACGCAGTGCTGATTCCCCTCGGTAATGGAGCCCTTCTCAACGGCATCGGGACCTGGTTGGAGGCGCATTCGCCTTCGACCAGGGTCATCGGCGTCGGCGCCGCCCGGGCCCCGGCGATGGAGCGCTCGTTTCACGCCGGAAAATCGATTGCGACCGAGGGGGTGATCGCGACCATCGCCGACGGCGTCGCGACTCGCGTCCCGGTGCCCGAGGCGGTTACGACGATGCTCGAGGTCGCGGACGACGTGCTCCTCGCCGATGAGGAAGGGATCTTGTCGTCGATGCGCGTCCTTTTTCGCGAGCTCGGGCTCGTGGTCGAGGGCGCGGGCGCCGTAACGCTCGCAGCCGCCACGGCTCACAAGGAGCGGTTCCGCGGCCAGCGACTTCTCCTCCTCATCGGAGGCGGAAACGCGGACGAGCGCGACGTGAAGCGCTACCTCTGCGGAGGGTGAGATGGGGGAGCAAGCTCGTTTGCGAGCCGCGGACGGCCACGAGCTCGGAGCCTATCGCTCCGAGCCATCGCGGCAACCTCGGGGCGGAGTCGTCGTCCTTCAGGAAATCTTCGGCGTGAACTCCCACATCCGCGACGTCGCCGACGGGTTCGCCGCCGAGGGATACCTCGCGCTCGTGCCCGCGCTCTACGACCGGAGCTCGGCAAAGAACGTCGAGTTGGGATACACGCCCGAAGACATCAAGCGGGGACGGACGCTCCGGGAAGAGTTCTCCTGGGACGACAGCGTGAAGGACGTCGAAGCGGCAATGAGCGCGCTCCGCGCTGAAGGCCTTCGCGTGGGCACGGTCGGCTACTGCTGGGGTGGGTCCATCTCGTACCTCTCGGCAGTCCGCCTTCCCCTCGATGCGGCCGTGGTGTACTACGGAGGTCAGATTCTCCCGTACGTGAACGAGATAGAGCGGTGTCCGCTTCTCATGCATTTCGGAAAACGCGACGCCTCCATACCCACGAGCGACGTCGAGGTCATTCAGAAAGCCCATCCCGAGGCCGTCGTCCACCAGTACGACGCCGACCACGGGTTCAACTGCGACCACCGCGCGCAGTACGACGAAGCCTCGGCGCGACTCGCGCGCGAGAGGACGCTCGCGTTCTTCGCCGCGCACCTCGCCCCGTGACTCTCGAAAGCGTTCAACGCACCACCAAGACCGAAGCGTCGGCCGACAACGGCATGGTGACCGCCATGCACCCCTTGGCCGCCGAGGCCGGCGTCGAGATCCTGAAGCGCGGGGGTAGCGCCGCCGATGGGGCGATTGCGACGGCTCTCGCGAGCGGTGTCGTCGAGCCCTTCATGAGCGGTCTCGGGGGCACGCTCTACGCCCTGGCTTACGACGCCTCGTCAGGCGACACGCGTTCGTTCGATGGAACCGCGACCGCTCCCGGCGAGACGCGAGAGGACATGTATGAGCTCGCCGCCCCTTCTGACCCTCGGGTCGGCGTCTACGGCTGGCGGGCCACCAAAAACGACGAGTCCGAGACGGGATTCCGGTCCATCGCCGTCCCCGGCGCGATCGCGGCGCTCGACGAGCTTCACCGGGCGCACGCGACGCTTTCCTGGAAGGAGCTCGCCGCGCCCGCGGTGCGCCTCGCAGAAGAGGGCTTCCCCATCGACGAGTACTTCTTCGCCCAGAGCGCCCTTTCGAGATCGCGGCTGCGCCCGTTCCCCGAGACGCTCGCCGTGTTCTACCAGAACGAGACCCTCGACGAACGGCTGGCCCAACCCGCTCTCGCCCGCACGCTTCGTCGGATCGCGACCGAAGGCCCGCGCTCCTTCTACGAGGGGGCGCTCGCCGAAGAGATGGTCTCGTGGGTTCGCGCGAACGGCGGCATTCTTTCTCTCGACGACCTCGAGCGCTATCGAGCGAACGTGGGCCTCCCCATCCGCGCGAGCTATCACGGCCATCGCGTCGAGACTCTCGGGGGCCCGAGCGGAGGCCCCACGGTTTTGCTCGCTCTCTCGATCCTCGAAGGATTCGACCTCGAGGCGCTCGAGCGCGACGCCGTTTCCCGCCTGCACCTCGTCGCCGAGACCCTTCGCATCGCGTTTCAGGATCGCTTCCGATTCCTCGCCGACCCCGCTTGCGAGAGCGTCCCTCTCGACAGTCTCCTCTCGCCCCGGTACGCGGCCGAACGAAGACGCCAGATCTCGATCGACGGCGCAAGACCGCCCGAGATCCCGGACGGCGACCCCTGGAGCTTCTCCGAGGTTTCCCGCCCGCGCGGCGCCACCGCCTCCGTGGAGAACCCGGGGCAGCACACGACGCATATCAACGTCGCCGATCGCGACGGCAACGTGGTCGCCCTCACCGCGACTCTCGGGAACCGATTCGGTTCAGGAGTGACGGTCCCTTCGACGGGTGTTCTCCTCAATGACGGAATGATGTGGTACGACCCGGAGCCGGGCCGGCTCAACTCCATCCGGCCTGGGAAGCGCGCGCTCCACGCCGCCGCGCCGACTCTCGTCTTCCGCGACTCGCGGCCCCTCCTCGCGCTCGGCTCTCCCGGCGCCCGCAAGATCATGAGCTCCGTCCTCCAGGTGCTTCTGTACTTCCTCGACCACCGCATGGGAATCCAGGACTCTATCGAGGCTCCTCGAATCCACACGGAGGCTTCGCCTACGCTCCTCGTGGAATCGCATTTCGGAGACGCGGTCGCGGACGGACTTCGTGCGAGGGGCCACGACGTTCTTATTAAGAAGGAGGGCCTCTTGAGCTCCTGGTTCGGGAGACCGAGCGGCATCCACGTCGACTCCGAGAACGGCTGCTTCCGCGGCGGAATGGAACCCTACCGCGTGGGCATCGCCCTCGGATACTGAAGCCGTATTCTCCCCCGACCCCTGTGGGTCTTGTCCCCCAGGCTGTCGCGGAAAGCCAACTCTTTTCAGTAACTTCCCGACGCGTCTGCCGGGCACGCGGCTTGCACCCATTTGAGCCGGCAATGAAGAAGACGCCGACACGATACCAGGTTCGCTCCGGCGCTTTTCCCCTCGCCAAGGCCATTGCGGTAATGAGGAACTCGAAACTACTCGGGCTCGTGGGGCTCGCTCCCCTGGCCTTTTCGATTCTCGTCGCATCGGCCGAGGCTGCTCCCACGTTCCGAAAGACGATCCGGATCAATCCGGGCCAGGTCACCGGCGGCCCACTCACGAACTTCCCGTTCCTGTTCAACACCACAGACCTCGCTCTGCGGACGACTGGAAACGGCGGCACCGTCACCAACGTCAACGGCTGGGACATCATCTTCGCGACCTCCCCGACCTGCGCGGACTCTACGAGCTGCGGGGGCGCCAAGCTCGACCACGAGATCGAGCGCTACAACGCCACCACCGGCGAGCTCGTGGCCTGGGTGAGAGTGCCGTCGATCGACAACGGGACGGTCCTCTACCTTCATTACAGCGACACCGCCGTCGTCGCCACCACGGAGAACCGGACCGCGGTGTGGGACGCGAACTACCAGGCGGTCTGGCACCTCTCCGAGGCCCCGGCCAACGGCACGGTCGGCGGCCACATCGACTCCAAGCACAACACGACGGCAGGCGCGCTCTTCAACAACGGGACTCCGCAGGGGTTTACGGCCGCCCCCTCCTCCACGAACGCCACCGGCATCGCCGCCGGCGCCGATCGCTTCTTCCGCCCCGTCGCCGGGACCGACCCCACCAACGACGACACCATCAACGTCACGGACCATGCGACGCTGGAGCCTGCCGGGGACATGACGATCGAGACCTGGGTCAACCTCGCCTCCCTCCCCACGAACACCAATATCTACATGCTGGCGCAGAAGAACTACAATCTCGGCTTCCCCTGGAACCAGTACCAGCTCTACATCGCCAACAACGGGGCACTCCAGGCGTGGTTCGGATGGGCGAACACGACGCTCCAGCCCTACGACTCGTACTACCCCTTCGCGTTCTCGACCGGGACCTGGTACCACATCGCCGGCGTCCTGAACGGCAACAACCTCACCGTGTACATCAACGGAAGCAGTGCCGGGTCGACCGTGGACTTGGGTCCCAAGACCGGCACGCTTCTCGCTGGCAACCTTAATCTGTCGATCGGCAACACCGACACCACCGACTGGTGCGTGGACGGCACCCTCGACGAGGTTCGTCTCTCGAACTCGGCCCGTCCCGCGGGGTGGCTCCTCACCCAGTACCGAAACGTCAGCTCGCCCTCGACCTTCTACACTGTAGAGGGGATGAAGGTGCAGTCCGGCTCGTACATCGGCAACGGTGTCGACAACCGCGCCATCGACGTCGGCTTCCAGCCCGACGTGGTGTTCGTCAAGCGCAACGAGAACCTCTACTTCGAGGTTGTGAGCACGGCGACGATGCCGGTCGACACGACGAAGTCCCTCGACCAGAACGGAACGGCCACCTTCGCCGGCGGCATCAAGTCAATGACCGCGAACGGATTCACGCTCGGGACCAACGCGAACGTGAATGCCAGCGGCGCCCCGTACTACTGGGTCGCTTTCCAGGCCGCCGCCGGGGAGATGAAGGTCGGGACCTACTCCGGCACCGGGGTGACGCGGTCGGTCGGAGGCGTCGGGTTCCAGCCCGACTATCTCATCACTCTCCCGGTCTCGGGCGGGTTTCCCGACGGAGTACCCCTCAGCAGGTCCTCCTCCATGCCCGCGAACACGAGTCACGACTTCGACGCGGCGGCGTTCGGACCGGGAGCGGACGCGATCAACACCTTCCTGCCCGGCGGCTTCCAGGTCGGAACCTCGCTCTCCGTGAACAACAGCGGTGCTACGTACCACTACATCGCGTGGAAAGTCACCCCCGGACGAATCGCCGTCAGCAGCTACGTCGGCACTGGCATCGACAACCAAAACCTCGACATCGTCGGCTTTCCGCCCGAGTGGGTGCTCGTGAAGAGGGCCGGAAGCAGTCGGCCGTGGGTCCACAAGCCGGCCTCCACGGGCGTAACCACCAACCATAGCCTCTTCTTCATCGATACTGTCGGCTTCCCGGACGATATCCAGACGCTCAGGCCTTTGGGCTTCCAGGTGGGCTTCGGCCCGGAGAGCCCCGATCGAACGAACGACGCCGGCATCACCTACTACTACGTCGCCTTTGGGCCGCACATCGAGACGCACTACCGCTCGATCGGCACCTTGGGTGCAACTCCCCACAACGCGGGGACCATCACCGCAACCGCGGGCTCCCCCGTCGTAACCGGCGTCGGAACCGGCTGGAAGACCGCGAACCGCGGGCGGGGCGACAGCATCAGCTTCGGAGGGTTCACGGGAACGATCCTGTCCGTCGACACGGAGACTCAGCTCACCCTCACCTCTCCCTCGCCCGTCGGGGGATCGCCCGCTTACTCGATCATCCGAAAGTTCAACAGCCTTACCACGTGGGAGAGCTGCGTCGACGGCGGCGCCTGCGGGCCCGACCCCGCGACCCCCTCGAACAGCCTCGTGGCGGACAACCGCTCCGAGGTGGGGATCGCGTACGACGACGGCGTCCTGGCCCGCGTGAGCATCGGTGGCTCCATTACCGATGCGACCCACACGATCACCCTCACCGCCGACCCCGGCAACCGCCACCTGGGCGTCCCCTTAGGCGGGGTGGTCGTGGACGGGGCTCTCGCACCGTTGGCGGTCGTCCTGGTGGACGACGCCTTCGTCAACGTAGAGTGGCTCGAGGTCAAGGGAGGGAGTGGCGACGAGGGGGTCGAGTTCCAATCCCCTGTTCCCCGAGACAATAAACGGGTGGCACGGAACCTCCTCGTCCACAACGTGCCGCTCGAGGGAATCCTGATCGACGACGCGAGCGCCAACGTCGACGTCTACAACAACATCGTCTACGCCAACGGGGCGGCGGGAATCGGGATCGGCGCCACGTTGACCACGGGCACGGTTCGAATCTTCAACAACACCGTCTACACCAACACCGGGGCCGGGATCACCGCGTCCGGAAGCAGTCCCACGGTCACGCTGCGGAACAACATCTCTCATAGCAACGGCGGAGCCGAGTTCAGCGTCTCCGGCGAGAACCCTGCGAGCTCGAACAATCTCTCGAGCGATGCGACCGCTACGTCGGTCAATCCGGCGGGCGATTCAGCGCTCTGGAACAACGTCCTGATAGGCGCTATGAACTTCGTCAACGCCCCGGCAGGTAACCTGCACATCCAGAGCGTGAGCCGGGCGGAGAACAACGGCGCCGACCTCAGCAGCATCTTCAACTTCGACATCGACGGGGGCGCACGCGTCAACCCGTGGGACATGGGGGCCGACGACATCCTGGCGACGACGGAGGTCTACCTGCTGTCGTTCGGAGCGCATCCCCTCGACGGAGCGGTGGAGCTTTCGTGGGAGACGGGCTCGGAGCTGATGAATCTGGGTTTCCACGTCTACCGCGGGTCGGCGGTGAGCGGTCCATGGGAGCGGTTGACCGCGAATCTCATACCCGGACTCGGCTCTTCACCGCAGGGAGCGCGCTACGTCTATCGCGATTCCTCTCTTTCGAACGGAACCACGTACTACTACTTGCTCGAGGACGTCGAGACCACGGGACGGGTCGAGAGACACGGGCCGGTGGACGCGACCCCGAATGCGCAGGCATCTCCTCCCGACAAGACTCTTCCGCGCGCAGCCACGACCTATGGAGATCCGGACGCGACGCTCTTGCGCGTGCTGTCTCGCGGGCCTTCGGGTATGCGCATCGAGCTCACGACCGGCGGCTTCTACGCCTTTGCCCAGGAAGACCGCACGGTCGAGATCGAGATCCCCGGATTTACGCCCTCGAAGGAAAGTCCCGGTCTTCCGGTAAAGCTCCATTGGCTCGAGGC
>CAZKNR010000276.1:0-8516 GCA_964553925.1 uncultured Acidobacteriota bacterium | reverse complement strand
CCCGTGGGACTTCTTTTTCCCGACCAGGAGGGTCCGGGGACGCTCTTCATGCCGAACGCGGTCTCGCTCGTCCGCGGAGGACCGAACCCGAAGGAAGGCCAGGAGCTCATCGACTTCCTTCTCAGCTCGGAGGTCGAAGCGCTTCTCCGCGAAAGCGCGGGCCAGATCCCTCTTCTCCCCGGAACGGCGCCTCCCGCGGGCCTGAATCTCGAGACCCTGCGCTGGATGGATGTGAACTACGAAGCCGTCGCTCGAAAAGTCGAAGAGATTCAGCCATACCTGAGGACCTGGGCCGGGATGTGATCTCGCGTTTCCGATGGGTTCTCCTGGCGGTTGCGAGCGCGTACGCCGCGCTCGGTCTCGTCCCTCTCGTCTGGACCTACGGAGAAGCCCTTCTCGAGCGCGGGTCGGAGCTCGAGGGGATCGCCCTATCTTTACCCGCCTGGACCGCTCTTGGTCGAAGCGTCGCGCTCGGAGTCGGAGCCGCCACCTTCGCCCTCTTGATGGCCATCCCACTCGCGTTTCTCACGGGACGGACAGACGTTTTCACGCGATGTCTCCTCTCAGCGACGGCCCTCCTGCCCCTGGCGCTTCCCCCGTACAACGTGGCTCTCGCGCTCCAGCCCTGGCTTCCGAAGGCGCCGCTTCTTGCGACGAGCCTCGTCCTCGCCCTGGCGCTCTATCCGATCGCGTTCGTCTTCTTGCGCGCGGGCTTCACGAGCATCGACCCGTCTCTGGAAGAGGCCTCGCTCGTCGCACGGGGCAAGTGGGCCACTCTGCGCTTCATCACCTGGCCACTGGTTCGACCCTGGGCCGCCGCCGCTTACGGGCTCCTGTTCCTCCTCGGCCTCGGGGAATTCGGAGCCCCGGCCCTCCTGGGGCTTACGGTATACCCGGCATGGATCGCCCTGCGCTTTTCAGCAACGTACGACGCGGGCGGCGCCGCTCTTCAGGCGCTCCCCCTCACCTCCGCCGTGCTTCTGATTTTCGCCGTGGAGAAAGCAGCCTTGTTCCGATCCGCGGCTTTCGCCGGAAGGCTCAGAAGGCCGACATCGATGGCTCTCGGAAGGCTGCGACTCCCGGCGACGGTTCTCTGTCTCGGAATCGTTCTCGCCTCACCCGGCATTCCGCTGATGGCGATCGCGGCCGAAGTCGACTACGACGGTCTGAAGGTCGCCCTCCCCCTCGCCGCGGGTCCGGCCTTGAACAGCCTTCTCGTTGCGATCGGGAGTTGTATTCTGGCGATGGGCGCCGCTTCGGCGATAGCGCTCCTCGCGCGGGCCGGGTGGCGACACTTCCGCTCGATTTCACTCGGCTTCTTCGTTCTCCCCGGTGCGATCCTGGGGATCGGGCTCATCGGTTTCTGGAACCGACCGGCGATGCCGCCGATCTATGGAACTTCTCTCCTGCTGGTCCTGGCAGTGACGCTGCGGTACACGGTCCTGGCCGAGCGCGCTCTCGACGCGGGACTCTCGGGCATCCCTCGCTCTCAGGACGAAATCGCCCGCCTCGCCGGGCGCGGCGAAGGAGCCGTCGCTTTTCGCATCCTGCTCCCTCAGCTGTGGGCGGCGGTCGCGGCTGGCGCGACGGTCTTCGTCCTCTTCGCGCTCCGCGACCTCGATACCGTGGTCACGATCTATCCACCGGGAGGCGAGACCCTCACCGTCCGACTGTACGCCCTTTTGGCAAACTCGCCCCGAGGGGTTCAGGCGGCCCTCTCGCTCGCGCAGGTGGGTCTCGCGCTACCCGTCTTGACGCTCTTTGCGGTCGTCCTCGGCAGGAGTCGATGGCTGCGCTGACGTTCGAGAACGTCGACTTCTCCTACTCCGGGCGGGCGGTCCTCGCCGGCGTCAGTTTCACACTTTCGGCCGAGAGAGTTCTCGCGGTCCTCGGACCTTCGGGCGTCGGAAAGAGCACGGTGCTCCGTCTGACGGCGGGGCTCGAGGCTCCCGACTCCGGCGAGATCCGGCTGAACGGACGTCTCGCGAGCGCGAGCCGACGCGTGGTTCTCGATCCATCGGAGCGATCCCTGTCCGTGGTGTTCCAGGACCTCGCGCTCTGGCCGCATCTGACGTGCGACCAGCATGTGGCCTTCGTGGGCCCCGCGCTCCGGCCGGCCGAGCGAGAACAACATCTTTCGGACGTGGGACTCCGGAGCTTCGGAGCTCGCTTCCCGGCCGAGATGTCCGGAGGGGAGCGCCAGCGTCTCGCCCTCGCTCGGGCTCTCGGTTCGAAGCCGAAGCTCCTCCTTCTCGACGAGCCCTTCACCGCGCTCGATCCTGAGCTGCGCGCCGAGTTGATCGATCTCCTGCTCGCTCTTCATCGCCGGCACGGGGTCGCCATTTTGTACGTGACGCACGATCTGAAGGACGCGTTCTCGCTCGGAGACGACGTTTTGTTCCTGAACGCCGGTCGGGTCGAGCAGGTGGGCCCACCGGTAGAGCTGTACCAAAGACCCGTGTCCCGATCGGTCGCGACGTTCGTGGGCAAAGGGACGATCGTGCCGGGGCGCGTGCGAGGAGAAGAGCTCGTGACCGCTCTCGGCCGATTTCCCAATCCGAGGCGGGAGCTTTCGGAAGGAGCGGTGGTGGATGTCGTCATTCGACCGGAGGACGTGGAGACGGGCGAAGGCGAGTTCCAGGCTCTGGTAGAGAGCGTCGTCTTCGAGGAAGGGCGGTACCTCGTGAAAGCCCGGTTGGAGGCGCACTCGATCTGGCTCCACTCGACGATTCGCGTCGCTCCCGGATCGTCGATCCCGATCCGCGCGGGGAGCGGATGGCCTCTTCCGTCATAGCCGTGATCGCACTTCTCGCGCTCTTCGGCGCTTCGGAGCCGCCGCTCCCGTCGGTGGCGGCGCCGCTCACGAGCGAGTCGATCCACCTCGACGGCAAGCTCGACGAGGCCGTGTGGGCTCGAACCCCGCCCATCGGCCCGCTCCTCCAGCGGGTGCCTCACGAGCTCGAGCAGGCGACGGAGGAGACCGACGTCCGCGTCCTCTACGACCAGGACAATCTTTACCTCGGCATCGTCTGCCACGACCGCGAGCCCACGGCCGTGGTCTCGACTCAGCTCGCGCGGGATTCTGACCTGGATGTCGACGACCACGTCACCGTCGTGCTCGACCCGTTCTTCGACCAGCGCAACGGTTTCTTCTTCCAGGTGAATCCCGCGGGCGCGCGCACCGACGGTCAGATCTCGAATAACCAGGAGCGGCTCACCTACAACTGGGACGGGATCTGGAGCGCGAGCGCCCGGCGGACGGAGGACGGCTGGGCGGCCGAGATTGCGATCCCGTTCAAGACGCTGCGCTTCAAGCCGGGACAGACGACGTGGGGGTTCAACGTCGAGAGAACGATCAAGCGCAAGCAGGAGGACGATCGCTGGGCGTCCGCGCGTCAAGACGTCTGGATCTCGAACCTCTCAGAAGCGGGGCGCCTCACGGGGCTCGAGGGCTTGCAGCAAGGTAAAGGCTGGGAGCTCCGGCCGTACGTTTCGGGCGGCGAGGAGCTGGGCGAGGCGAAGCTCAAGGGCGGCCTCGACGTGACCAAGAACCTCGCGCCGAACTTAACCGGGGTCTTGACCGTCAATACCGATTTCGCGGAGACCGAAGCGGACGCTCGCCAGGTCAACCTCACCCGATTCTCACTCTTTTTCCCAGAGAAGCGGCAGTTTTTCCTCGAGGGCGCGGGCACTTATGACGTCGCCGGCCTCGGAACGAGTAGCGCCGACTTCATTCCTTTCTTCTCCCGCCGCATCGGGCTCCTCGAAGGGCAGGAAGTGCCGATTCTGGCGGGGGCCAAGCTCTCGGGCCGGTTGGGCAACTACAATTTAGGTTTTCTCGACGTGGAGACGCGGCAGGTCGACCGGCAGAACCTCCTGGCGACACGGGTCAGCCGGAACGTTCTCACGCAGTCCTGGGCCGGCTTCTTCGCCACTCGGGGAAACCCCAGCGGTTCCGGAAACAACTCCATGGTCGGCGCCGACGTGCGTCTCGCGACCTCGACCTTCCGAGGCGACAAGAACCTGAGCCTGGATCTCTGGGTCGCGCGCACCGACGACGAGGCTTCTCGCCGCGATTGGGCCTTCGGGGGGAAGTTCGACTACCCGAACGATCTCTGGGACGTCTCGCTGAACTTCAAGCAATTCGGCGAGGCGTTCCTTCCCGCCCTCGGGTTCCTGCCTCGGGCCGGCATCAACAAGCTCAACCCCGGAGTCTCCTTCCAGCCCCGTCCCGGCAAGTGGGGCGTCCGGCAGTTCTTCTTCGAGCTCGAGCCGGAGTACATCACCGACCTCTCGGGCCGCGTCCAGAACTGGCGCGTCTTCACCGCTCCTTTCAACCTCCGCACGGAGTCGGGCGAGCACCTCGAATGGAACTGGATCCCGCAGTTCGAGCACCTCGATCTGCCCTTCGAGATCGCGGAGGGGGTCGTCATCCCCGCGGGCTCGTACCGCTTCACGCGGTACCGTGCCGAGGTCAATACCGCGGAGAAGCGCCCCTGGGTGCTGGACCTGACGTTTCGCTACGGCGGCTTCTACGACGGGGACCTGAGCCAGCTCGAGGCCAGCGTCACTCTGAAGCCCAGCACCCACGTCAATGTCCAGCTCCAAACCGAGCTCAACGACGTGTCGCTCCCGGCGGGCTCGTTTCAGACCCGAATCTTCGCGGTGGGGCTCGACTACAACTTCTCGGCCAACGTGACCTGGGCCAACCTCGTGCAGTACGACAGCGAATCACGCCTCCTCGGGGCGCAGAGCCGCTTCCGTTGGATCGTGCGACCTGGCAACGACCTCTTCGTGGTCGTCAATCGCGGCTGGGAGCACCGCGAATTCGACGGTGATAGCGAGCTCATTCCGAGCTTCGAAAAGGGCTCGGTCAAGCTCCAGTACACGTTCCGGTTCTGACCCTACTCGTCATGGATCGGTTAGACTTCTTTCTCAATGCCTGAATCGCGCTCGAAGCGCTCGGGGATTCGCGGTCCTTTTTTTGGCGGCGCCCTCGGTTTTCTTATCGGGCTCGTCGCCAAGGAGCTCGATTTCGCGACCTTGCTCTCCTTCTGGGGAGATCGCTCTCTCATCGTCCTGTCTTCGACTGCGATGGGAGCTCTCCTCGGCCTCGCGCGTTTCGAGAGGTTCCTGGCCGGCGGCGCCGTGGCCTCCGTCTCGCTCTGGATTCTCGTCGCTTTCACGCCGCTGACCCAATGGATGGGCGAGGCGCTGGTGCGAAGGGACCCTCTCCAAAAGGCCGATGCGGTGTTCGTGCTCGCGTCGGGCATGCAGGCCGACGGCGAGCTCTCGACCGCCGCCATGAGCCGGCTCCTCGGTGGCATGAAGCTTCTAGGCGACGAGTGGGCGCCGCGATTGATCCTCTCCGAGCTTCCGCTCCCCTACCCGCGGTACCGCGACGCGGCATGCGAGCTCATGGACTCCCTCGGCCTGGCGCACGAAGTTCTGGTGGTCGGCCCGGTACTCAATACACATGACGAAGCCGTCGCCGTCTCGGAGCTCGTCCGCGATCTCGGGTTCGCGCGCCTGCTGGTCGTGACCTCGCCCAGCCATTCTCTTCGAGCTTCCCTCGCTCTTGAAGCCGAGGGGGTGAAGGTGATTTCCGTCCCGGCGGTCGAGACCCGGTTCGACTACGAGAATCTGGGAGGTGTCGCTCTCGGTGACGATCGCGTTCGCGCCTTCGGGGCTTTCCTCCACGAGCAGGCCGGCCTTCTGTACTACCGCTACAAAGGGTGGATTCGATGATGCACGGGGCGATTCTTTACCTGCTTCTCGGTCAGAGCGTTCCCCTGGGTTTCTTCCCTGGCGGTGCAGAAAAGGAGCTTGAAGCGGAGCGCCTTCTCCTCTCCATTCCCTCCGCCGAGGGTTTCGGCGCGCACCTCCTCTATCTGACCGAGGAGCCGCACCCCGCGGGATCGAAGCGCAACATGGAGCTCGCGGACTACGTTCGCGAGCGCTTCGTCGAGTACGGCCTCGAAGAGGTGCACTTCCACGACACTCCCGCGCTCTACAGCTACGGGCGCGAGGCGTCGGTCGACATCCTCGAGCCCGTCGCGCTCTCGCTGAAGCTGAAAGAAAACCCCCATCCCGAGGACAAGGATAGCTACCTCTACTCGGAGCCCGGCGTCGTCCCCTATCACGAGTACGCGGCCTCGGGTGAGGTGGAAGCCCAGGTCGTCTACGCGAACGGGGGAAGCCCCGAGGACTTCGCCAAGCTTCGCGAGATGGGCGTCGATCTCCGCGGGAAGATCGTGCTCATGCGCTACTCGAATCCCTACAGCTATCGCGGGTACAAGGTGCACCTCGCCGAGACCAGCGGAGCCTCGGCGGCGATCATCTACTCCGACCCCGCGGACGACGGCTACGCGCGGGGGGAGACTTACCCCCAAGGTCCCTGGGGCCCGCCGAGCCACATCCAGTGGGGCTCGATCGTCTACGACTGGCTCGGCTACGGAACGGTCCCGTTCACGTTTCACTGGAAGCAGAATCCCGACGGTTCCTGGGTGGAGGGGCCGGAGAGAGACCGGCAGCTCCCGCGGATCCCTTCGATTCCAATGTCGCACGAAGATGCGTCGGAGATCCTGTCCCGGCTCGCGGGGCCTGCCGTTCCACGGGAGTGGCAAGGAGCTCTTCCCTTCACCTATCACGTCGGTCCAGGGCCGGTCACGGTGAGACTTCGGGTGAAGAACGAGGATCAGATTGGCCTCATGCGGAACGTCATCGGGAAGATCGAAGGCTCTGAGGAACCGGAGAAATGGATCGTCGTCGGCAATCACCGCGACGCCTGGAGCCACGGCGCCGTCGATCCCTCGAGCGGCACCGCGGCCCTTCTCGAGACCGCGCGGGCCCTCGGAGCCGCGGTCAAGCAAGGCTTCCGCCCGCGGCGGACGATCGTTTTCGCCAACTGGGATGCCGAGGAAGATCTCCTCGGAGGCTCGACGAGCTGGACCGTCGAGCTCCGCGAGAAGCTCCGGCGCGACGGCGTCCTGTACGTGAACGTCGATAGCGCCGCCTCGGGTCCGAATTTCAGCGGCGGCGCGACCCCGGCGCTCGCGGACTACTTGAGGGACGTGAGCCGCTACGTTCCCCACCCCGCGGCTCCCACGTTCTA
This sequence comes from uncultured Acidobacteriota bacterium, assembly GCA_964553925.1. Taxonomy (GTDB): domain Bacteria; phylum Acidobacteriota; class Vicinamibacteria; order Marinacidobacterales; family SMYC01; genus DAISKN01. The sequence continues at coordinate 1,402 of CAZKNR010000276.1, read as the reverse complement.
CGACGCCTGGCGGTCGAAAACGCCCGCAAGCGAGCCCGAGGTGGGCACCATCGTGGGCGCGACCGACTACACCGCGTTTCAGGAGAACGTCGGGATGAGCGTCATCGATCTCTCTTCGAACGGGCCGTACGGCGTCTACCACTCCCAGTACGACAACTATTTCTGGATGAGCCGCATCGCCGATCCGGGTTTTCTCCAGAACGCCGCTCTCTCTCGCTTCCTCGCGGTGCTCCTGTACCGGAGCGCGAACGTCGAGCTTCTCCCGATGCGCTATTCCGCTTACGCCCGCGCGGTCCTCGCGCATCTCGACGAAGTGGAGAAGAAAGCGGCGCCGGCGCGCGAGATCGATCTTTCCTCCGCGCGCGAGGCCGCACGGCTCTGGGAGGAGAAAGCCCTGGCGCTCGAAGCCCGGATGTGGGGACGAGAGCTCTCGCGCGAGAACCGGGCGAGCTTCAACGCGCTCCTCATGGCAGTCGAGAGGGCGCTCACCGAGGATCGGGGGCTCAAGAGCCGTCCGTTCTTCAAGCACCTCATCTACGCGCCCCAGCCCACGTATCGCGACGAGGTGCTGCCGCGCATCTGGGAAGCGATCGACGCGGGCGCCTGGGAGGAGATCGAGGGCTACGAGAGGGAGCTCGTCACCGCCTTCGAGAAAGCGGGCTCGCTTCTCGACGAGGCCGCTGCCGTCCTGGATAGGCTATGATTGAGTCGATATGAACCCGGGCGCGCGTCTCCACGCGTACACCTACGCCGACTACCTGGCCCACGAAGCGGCCAGCAACGTGAAACACGAGTACCTGGACGGCGAGATCTACGCGATGGCCGGTGGTACCCCGGAGCACGCGTCGCTCGCCGTTGCTGTCGCCTCGGCGCTGCGGAATCAGCTCGACGGCAAACGCTGTCGCGTTTTCAGCTCCGACCTGCGGGTTCGAGTCGCCGAAACGGGGCTCACCACCTATCCCGACGTTTCTGTGGTTTGCGGCGCTCTCCAGCGGGACATCGAGAGTCTGGAGACGGTTCTGAATCCAACGCTACTCGTCGAGATCTTGAGCGACGGGACGGAGCGCTACGATCGGGGTGAGAAGTTCGAGCACTATAAGAAGATCCCTTCTTTCAAGGAGTATGTGCTGGTATCTCAAAAGAAGCCTCTCGTCGAAGTGTGGCATCGTGAGGGCGATTCCTGGTCTCATCGAGAGGGGCGAGCCGGAGCTCGAGTCGCTCTTCAGTCGATCAATTGCCAGCTGGTCGTGGACGAGCTCTATCGCGGCGTTTTCGAACCATAGCTCCTTCACTCTTCGAGAGCGAGGACGGCGTCCAGTAACTCGCCGTTGGTGCTGATGGCGCTCCCGCCGTCGATGGTGCGCCGGCCGCTCCAGTCGGTGAAGCTCCCTCCCGCCTCCTC
>CAZKNR010000275.1:0-2858 GCA_964553925.1 uncultured Acidobacteriota bacterium | reverse complement strand
GGGAGCTGCCATACGAACGCGGCTCCGCTCGGGTCCCGTTCGCGGACGGGTCACGACGGAGGTGTCCTCCGGGTTCAAATCCCTGCGTCTTCCCGTCGCGACGGTCACCGCTCCCCGGGATCCCGAGGGATTCGTTCTCCTCGGCGGACACATTGACGGCTGGCACCACGGAGCGAACGACGAGGGAGCTTCGAATGCCGCGATGGTCGAGATCGCGCGCATCGCCCATCGCCATCGCGACGAGCTCGCGCGGGGCCTGAAAGTCGCCTGGTGGCCCGGACACTCCAACGGACGCTACGCGGGCTCGACCTGGTACGCGGATCGGTTTTGGATCGAGCTTCGCGACCACGCGTTCGCCTATCTCAACATCGACGGGGTGGGTCAGAAGGAAGCGACCCGGTTCTCGGCGGTGGCGACGGCCGAGCTCGAGCCGCTCGCTCGCGGGATCGTGAGGGAACAAGCGAGCGTCGATCCGGAAGTCAGCCGACCGGGCCGCAACTCCGATCAGGCGTTCTATGGGGTCGGGCTTCCGCTCCTTCAGTTCAACCACGAGCGCACCGAAGACATCGGCGGCTACTGGTGGTGGCACACCCCCGAGGACACGTTCGACAAAATCGATTTCGAGATCCTGGCCGGGGATACCAGGCTCTACGTGGAAGCGCTCCATCGACTTCTGACGGAGCCGGCGCCGCCTATGGATCTCAGCGCGGCCGCTGTCGAGCTCGAGAAAATCCTCGTGGCGCGAGCCGGGCCCGGTTTCGATCTCTCGCCCGCGATCGAGCGGACGCGTCGCCTCGAAATTCTATTGAAGAGGATCGAAGCCTCGCTCGCGGGCGCCAGGACCGATTCGGCGCTCGCGCGCCGGATGGTGCGGACTCTCCGGCCCGTCCTTCGGGTGATGTACCAGGAGCGCGGTCCCTATCATCAGGATCTCGCGCTCGAGCATCTACTCCTGCCGGGTCTGGCATTCGATCCCAACGCTTCGGAGTTCGCTCGAGCGCACCTCGTCCGAGAAACGAACCGTCTCCTCGATCATCTCGACCAGGCCCTTGCCGAAGGAGAAGCTCTCGAGCGAGAGCTCGTCAAGCCGTGAATAGAAGGCAGGCTATGAAGTCCCTCGCCGCTGCCGTCGCGGCCCCTCCGTTCCTGCAGGCAGAAGGAAACGCCGACATCCACGCCCACATCGAGAGGAGCTTCGAGGCCCATCTCGAAGCCCTCCAGAACTTCATCCGCCAGAAGAGCATCAGCAGCGAGAACGTCGGAGTTCGAGAGTGCGCGGAATATTTGGCGGACATCCTGAGAAGGCTCGGCGCGAGCGCGGAGCTCGCCGAGACCGACGGCTTCCCCGTGGTCTGGGGATTCTACGACGCGAAAGCACCTCGCACTCTCGCCGTCTACTCTCTTTACGACGTCGTTCATGTCGTCGAAAGCGAATGGAGCTCGCCGCCTTTCGAAGCCCGGGTGGTGCCGCTCGCCGGGTTGGGGAAGGCGATCGTCGGGCGCGGCGCCGTCAACCAGAAGGGCCCGATCCGGGCGCTCTTGAGCGCGATGGAGTCCATCGTCGCCGTCCGGGGGAAGCTCCCCCTGAACGTGATGTTCGTCTTCGAGGGCGAAGAGGAGCTCGGAAGCCCTCATCTCCCTCAGTTCGTCGCGCGGTACGCCGACCGCCTCCGCGCGGCGGAGGGGTGTCTTTCGCCCGGGGCCGGACAGAACCTCCAGGGGACCGTGGTTCTCGAGCTCGGGAACAAAGGCATCGTCTATTTCGAGATGGAAGCCTCGGGCGAGCGAATGCCCCACGGCCCGAAAAAGTTCGACCTGAGCAGCTATCAACAGACGGTGGTCGAGAGCCCCGTCTGGCGATTGGTTTCGGCGCTCGCGACGTTGACGGACGGTAACGGCACGAAGCTTCTCGTCGAGGACTTGAGCCGCGCGGTCGCCCCGCTGACCGTCCAGGATCGGGATCTAATAGGGAAGTTGACCGGGACGTTCAATCCGAACGAGGTCTGGAAGCGGCAGTTTCAGGTCGACTCCTTCACCGAAGGTCTCGAGGGGGAGGCCCTCCTCGAGCGCTACGTGTTCTCCCCGAGTCTCAACATCGACGGGATCTGGGCGGGCTACACGGGCGACGGTGTCGCGACGCTCATGCCGCAGAAAGCCACCGCAAAGCTCGACTTGAGGCTCGTTCCCAACCTCCGCGCTTCGGAGGTGATGCCCGCGATCCGGCGCCATCTCGACGAGCGTGGCTTCGGAGACATAGCGCTTCGCGAGCTTTCCGGCTACGACTGGTCCCGGACGCCGCTCGAAGCCGGAATCGTCGAGACCCTCCTCGCTTCCTACCGTGGCTATGGATTCGAGCCGTCGATCTGGCCGCTTCGTCCATCGGGAGCGCCGGCGTATCTCTTCACCGGCCCCCCGGTCTCGATCCCGATGATCGGCGGAGGCCTCGGCCACGGAGCGCGCCAGCACAGCGTCGACGAGTACCTGGTGATCGAGGGCGAGGGCCGGATCGCGGGCCTTCCGCAGATGGAGAAGTTCTACGCGGATTTTCTCTTCGCGTTCGCCCGCGGCGCGCAGGTATGAAATAACGGACTCTTGATGACGCCTCGCAAACTCTCCCACTACGAGATCCGCGAAGAGCTGAGCCGCGGCGGGATGGGCATCGTCTACCGCGCCCTCGACATGAAGCTCGAGCGCGAGGTGGCGCTCAAGATCCTTCTCCCGGACCTGGTGAAGAACGAGGTCCGCAAGCGGCGCTTCATTCAGGAGGCGAAGGCGGCGGCAGCGCTGAAGCATCCTAATATCGCCGTCATCTACGAGATCGACGATGCCGAGGACGAGACGTTCATCGCCATGGAGCT
>CAZKNR010000274.1:0-5523 GCA_964553925.1 uncultured Acidobacteriota bacterium | reverse complement strand
CCGCGCGACGCTCGCGCTGGCGTCGCTCGTTCACGAGACGAGCTGCGCCAAGCACGGCTTGGCTTGGATCGCCCAAAGGATCGTCGGGCCCGTCGGCATCCTCGGCGAGCAGGCGAACTGTTTCCGCCAGATCGGAGTCTTTTTCAGCGTGCTGGTGCAGGACCCGGATGGCCTCGGCGAGTGTCGATCCCATCGTCTTTAACTTCTCACCGATAGTCTACACTGTCTACAGTTGTGAGTCTACAACGTCTACAACCACCGCAGTCTCATCGGGGCGCAAACTTCATTGCGGACGGGTCGAGAGGCCCGAGGGGCGGGGGTCGAGAAGTAGACCCCGCCCTCCTCTTGCGATAGGAACTCAGTCCGTCGAGCTTTCCACGTTTACCAGACGGCTACCGCGGGTTCCGGGTAGAATCACCCGACTCATGAGGGGAAGCGAAGCGGCGGTCGAAACCCTGAAGCAGCTTGGCGTCGAGGTCATTTTTGGCCTCTGCGGCGATACGACGCTTCCGCTCTACGAGGCGCTCCACGACCTCGACCATGGAATGCGCCATATCCTCACGAGAGACGAGCGTTCGGCTTCCTTCATGGCGGACGCCTACGCGCGGCTCGGAGGAAGAGTCGGGGTCTGCGAAGCCCCGAGCGGGGGAGGCGCCACCTATATTCTTCCCGGGCTCGCCGAGGCTAACGGCTCCTCGGTGCCCCTGGTCTGCATCACCAGCGATATCGATCGGAAGGACATGGGTCGGGGAACGCTGACGGAGCTCGACCAGTCCGCACTCTTCCGTCCGGTGACAAGGTGGACCCACATGCCCGCGGTCGCTTCCGAGGTCCCTCGCACTCTGCGCCGCGCCTTCCGGAGCGCGACCTCGGGCGCCATGGGGGCGGTGCACGTCGGTCTCTCCTTCGACGTCCAGCTCGGAGACGCCGGCTCGAGCGCGATCGCAGCGAACGAGCGCGCGAGCCGCTATCCGGCAAGCCGCCCCGGTCCAAATCCCGATGACATCCGAAGAGCGGCTCTGGTTCTCCGGGATGCGCGGCGGCCTGTCATCCTCGCTGGCGCGGGGGTTATTCGGTCGGAAGCCTGGGACGAGCTGAGGGAGCTCGCCCACCGCCTCGGAGCGCCGGTCGCGACTTCGATCAGCGGCAAGGGAGCCGTCGCGGAGATCGATCCCTACTCGCTCGGAGTCGTCGGTAGTAACGGGGGCCTCCCGTATCGTCACGAGATTCTTCGCGAGGCCGACGTCCTCCTCGTCGTCGGCTGCAGCCTGGGCTCAGTGACGACGGAGAAGTGGACTCTCCCGGAAAGCGGGAAGGCGCGCGTACTCCAATTGGACATCGACCCCGAGCGGTTGGGTCACAATTACGAAATCGAAGTGGGGATCGTGGCGGATGCGCGACGAGGCCTCGAGGCCCTGCTGGAAGCATGCTCGGGATCGCAAGAGAAAATCGACCCGGAAGAGATCGCGAGGCGAAGGCGCGCTTACCTCGAGAGTGTGGAAGAGTTTCACTCGGAGGAGACGCCCATCCGACCTGAACGCTTCCTGACAGAGCTCTTGCCGCGGCTTTCAGATCGCACGGTGATGTGCGTCGATCCCGGAACCGGCTGTCCCTACCTCTCCGCGTACTATCGCCTTCCACAGGCCGGGCGCTGGTTCGTGTCACCCCGCGCCCACGGAGCTCTCGGGTACGCTCTTCCCGCGGTGTGCGGCGCCTACTTCGCCCGGCCGGACGCCTCCCGGGTCCTCGGCATCATGGGAGACGGGAGCTTCGGAATCTCCTGCGGGGAGCTCGAGACGCTAAAGCGCCTCTCGCTTCCCGTGACCCTCGTCGTCTTCAACAACTCGGGCTACGGTTGGATAAAAGCGGGGCAGAAGGTCCGCGGGCGGAAGTACTACTCCGTCGATTTCTCCGATTCGGATCACGCCGCCATCGCCCGGGCTTTCGGGCTCGCCGCCCGAAGAGTCGAAAGTCCTGACGAGCTTCCGTCGGCGATCGAGGAAAGCCTCTCCTCCAAGGGTCCGTTTCTCCTCGACGTCGTCGTCCAGCCGCTCCACGAAGCGAGGGCGCCGGTCTCGAAGTGGATTGCCTGAAAGCCCTCAGAACGCCTGCATCACCTCGCGCGCGCCGATGAGCGCGAAGAGAACGAGGATCAGAACGAGAAGCGCCGTCGTGACTCGACTGTTTCGCGGAACCGCGCTCGTCCAGGGAACTTTGCGGTCGAGCCACAGGAGCGTCGCCGCGAGAAACGGCAGGAAGAGGCTTCCCACGATGGTGAAACCCACGATGATGAAGATCGGCCGGCCGAGAAACGCGAAGGGGAGGGGAGCGAGCGAGATGAAGGCGAGGGCGATCCGGTAGGGGGTGCTCGTGACCCGGGTCAGTTCTTCTCTCTCCGACGGCGCCGCGTTTTTCCAGAGAGCGTAGAAGTCAGCGTACAAGTAGGGGACGCTCTGCCACACTCCGAGGAGCGAGGCGAAGACGGCGGCCCAGAAACCAAACGAGTAAACGTAGAACCCAACCGGTCCAACGATCGAGCCCAGCATCTCGGCCATCCTCGTAACTGCCTGGGAGTCGGTGAGGGGGATCCCCGCGGCGTGAAAGGCCCGGCTCGCGATCATCATGACGGAGATTCCGAAAAGCGCCGTGAAGCTGTACGCCAGGGCCAGATCCTTCCGCACGAAGCCGACGTGCTCCGGTCCCACCATGTTCTCCTCGCGCAGCCAGTAGTTGTACGAGAGGAGAGTGACCGAGCCCCCGATCCCTCCAATCAGCGAGAGCAGGTAGGCGCCGCCTCCCGCGGGGATTCGGGGAATGAAAAGACCCCCGAGAAAGGCGGGAGGATCGGCGAAGGTCAAAATCGCGCAGGCGATGATGCAGAAGAACATGGCGCCGATGAGAACCCGCATGGTTTTCTCGAAGCCCCGGAAGCCTCCCACGAGTACGAAGGCGCAGCCGACGAGCGAGTGAGCGACCGCGCCCCATGACTGGGGAATGGCGCCTCCGGTGATGTTCGAGATCCCGAGGCCGCAGGCGTTCGCGAGCGCCGCCGAGACTGCCACCGTCCACAAGACGAGATACGTTCCGAAGTAGGCTCGCACCCACCAGGGCAGGTATGCCGCCCAGCTCTCGAGCGCGGTGAGGCCGGTCGCGAGCTGGAACCGGGCGACGCTCTCATTGAGGACGAGCTTGAAAAACGCGCCGAGAGCGATCGCCCAGAGGAGAGCTTCTCCGTAGCGCGCCCCTCCTACCGTGGCCGACACCACGTCGCCGGCGCCGATGCCGGTCGCGGCGACGATGAGCCCCGGACCCGCGAGACGGGTTAGGCTGGCTTTGGCCCTGGACCTCGTAGCTTCTCCTTTGGAATCGACGTCTACTGACATCGTCGTGATTCCGATGCTAGGTCATGGACCCGGGGGCGACAAGCCCAGGGGAAGACGCAAACGAGGCCGGAGAAAATCTCCGGCCCCGTTCGGAAAGTCCGTTTCGGCGCGCCGTCAGTTCGAGGACGACCGGTAGCGCACCTCCTGGCCGACGAGCTTCGAGGGGTCGGCGCCGGGCTTCGGCCGGAACTTCTGCACGCGGCCGCTGAACACCTCGGCGATGTAGAGGTTGCCGTCCTGGTCCACCGTCAACGCGTGGGGGCCTCCGAATTGGCCGGGGTAGGGGCCGGGCTGGCCCCATCCGTAGAGGTACTTCCCGGTCAAGTCGTACTTGAGGACTCGGCTCGTCCCGCCGTCCGTTACCCACAGCATCTGATCCGCCGTGATCAGATGCGCGTACGGCCGGGACACGACGGCGCCGAGAGGGTAGTCCAGAGTCGGGCCCTCCGGACCGGTCGAGAACATGTCGAGGAACTTGCCCTGCTCGTCGAAGATCTGGATCCGCCCGTGGCCGCGATCCACGACGAAGAGGCGGCGGTCGGCGGTGATGGCGATACTGTGGACGGTGTTGAACTCGTTCGGTCCGGGTTTCTTCGGGTTCACCGGAGCCTTCCCCCAGTCCTTGATGAAGTTTCCGTCCTTGTCGAACTTCGCCACCCGCGTCCCCCCGTAGCCGTCGCTGATGAAGAAGGTGCCGTCGGGAAGCCAGGCGATGTCGGTCGGCCGGTCGAAGAGCTTACCCGCGTCGCGCCCACGCTTCCCCTTCGTTCCGAGCGACATCACGATCTTTCCGTCGTAAGTGAACTTGTAGATCATGTGCAGCTGGTCGTCGATCACCCAGACGTGCTTGTCGGGGTCGAAGGGGCTCATCTTGATCTTGTGCGGCCCGCGCCCGCAGGGCGCCTCGAAGAGCTTGTCGTGCTGCCCCCAGTGCTGGACCTGATTCCCCTCGCCGTCGACCACGAAAAGGACGTGGTGGTAGCGGCGCTCCCAGCCGCGACGCTCTTCGGGCCCGCAGGCGGCGTTGAGCCCATCGTCGTTGCCCGTCGCCGTTCGCCGCGGATCGAGCAGGCTGTAGGGCGTCCACGGCGCCGCGCCCTGAGGAAGCGGCAATTCCCCTCGCATCGCGATCCAGATGCGATCCGGGCTCTCGGCGTAAACGCTTCCGACCGACCCCCAGGTCCACCCGGCATGCTTCACGCCGTCCCCTCCATCCGGCAGAGGCTTCGGCCAGTCCGGCACCGGCTCGTAGTGCCCGAAGAGCTCCTGCCCTCCTCGTTCCTGAGCGAAAACCGACGGGGTGAGACACACCGCCGCCGAGAAAAACGCGCAACTCCAGAGTCGTCTTTGCATCGCCAATCTCCTTCCGCACATCGCACTCATTGACGGAGGGGACTGTAACAGGAGTGGCGAGTGTCGACAATCGTGCCCGATTGTCGTCTTTGGGAGTCAGTGCAAATCGCGCGGAAGACCGGCGTTCAACAAGGCCGTAAGGCACGAGGACTCGTTCGAGATCCAGGATGCGAGAGACAGGGGAAAGACGGAGAGCCCCGCCCTTCGCAGCATGCGGTACCGCTCGAGGTCGAGGGCGGCTCCAAGCGCTCCGCGCTGACCGATGAGATCGATCCCGAAGACCCTTCCCTCGCGCTCGACCACGAGATCCACGATCGTTCCCGCCACGAGGAACGCTCGGTAGACGCGAAAGCCCGCGGACGAAAGCCGCGACGAAACGCGGTCGAGAAACTCGTCCTTCGGGATGTCCGAAGGCTCCGGGGTGGCTTCGGCCGGCCTCGAGATCTCGCTTAAGTAGCGGGCGGCGAGGCTTCCTTCGGGGAGATCCGAGGGATCCACCGATGCGAAAACCACCTGATGGCTTCGCGCCCGGGTGATGGCGACGTTGAACACGTCGGGCTGGTTCAGGTGGCGGAAGGCCTGAGGATGGCTCTTCGGGTCGATGGCGATCGAGAGGAACATGAAGTCCCGCTCCTCTCCCTGGAAGCCGTAGGGTGTGCCCACGAGGAGGTCGTGCTTCTCGATGGCCTCGAGCGAAAGCCGCTCGGTGAGAGTCTTGACGAGATGCTCCACTTGATCGCGAAACGGCGACAAGACTCCGAGGGAGTGGCAGCGTCCGCGGGGAAGA
>CAZKNR010000273.1:0-6327 GCA_964553925.1 uncultured Acidobacteriota bacterium | reverse complement strand
CTCCTTGTCAACCCCCGAGATTCCCCCGCCCGCAAACCGCGGCTCGTAGGGGACCGCCGCGGACGTGAACGCCCCTTCCACACGCTCCGGAAGCTCCGTCCCGATCCAGTTCTTCGCCTGGTCCAGTGTGAGCCGCACCACTCCGCGCACGTAGCGCGCGGGAATCCCCTCCGCCCTCAAAAGCTCCACCAGCAGGCGAGCGATGTCCGCGTCGTTTCCGCTTCCTTCGCGAAGAGTCTGGACCGAACCCTTCATCGAGCCGAAGTACAGCTCGAATCGTGTCTGGTTCTTCACCAGCTCGTAGGCCGCGACCGCTCCCTGCACCTCGGCCGCGAGCTCCTGGATCTCCCGGGGCACCGAGCCGATCGGATCGGCGGGTCCCGCGCCCTCAGCGGCAAAACTCGAAGTCGTCGTCGGCCCTCCGAGAGAGAGCGGCGGCGGCTCGAGGTCGAGCTCCCGCAAAGGAAGCTCCTGGACGCTCAGAATCTCCTCCCGCTCCGCATCCGCCACGGGCGCGAGCGCCTCGATGCAAGCTTCGAGCTCCGAGAGCTCAGGGGATGCAGCGAGCCGGGTCAACCTCTCCAGAATCACGAGCTCGCTCCGCTCGAAAGCCTCGCGCGCCCGCGCCACTCGCTCCGCCGCCACCGCGCCGAGGCCAAGCTCAGAGACGAGCGTCTCTACGCGCGCGATCTCCGCCTCCAGGCGAAGCACGCGCCTCTCGTACCCCGAGCGTATCGATTGAAGCTCGCCCACAACTTCCTCGGGCGCGATTCCGCTTTCCAGTCGCTCCTGAATCCCGCCCAGGCTCTCCCGGATTCGGTGGAGATCCACGGGCTGCGCGAGCGCGGTGGACGACAGCCCCAACACCAGAAAAAAGCTCGCGCGCGCATCATCGGAGTCGTGGCTTCAGCGGATGGGGGAGTAGCAGTTCCAGCGACGACGCGCGAGGGCGCTCGCAGCAGCGGTGAGATCGCTCGCCGGCAAGAACTTTTTCTCGCCCGTCACAGCCCCGTCATCTCACCGCTCGCAAATCCACTTCCAGCGAGATAGCATCTCCTTCCAGAACCTGCCACCCCCAGGCTCATCTCCGGAGTCCCTCATGAGCCTTTCCTCCTTCGCCGAGCGCGTGGCCCTCGCCATCGCCAAGAATCGCTCTCTCGACCGGGCTGCCATGAAGGCCCTCTTGAAGGCGAGCGAGCTCCTCGGCCTCGCACTCGGACACAGACTCACCGAGCTTCGCGATTCGGGCGACCCGCTTCAGATTTCCTTCTCCGAATCACAGACCAGCATCCTCTTCGCTACTTGCTACAAAGAAGCCGCCGACATCCTTGCCTCCCGTTGGGACAAGCTCCCCGACAAGAACCGGCCCCAGTACACCCCCCAACAGCGATATCGCATCCTTCGCCTTAAACGACTTTTCGTTTGGAACGCTCAAGAAACCGCCAGGCTCTTCCGGCTGTCTCAAGACACCATCGAACGGTGGGAGAGGGAAGTGAACGCTCTCGACGAAAAGCCGACCTCCTCTCTCGTTCGCACCGCTCCGCCCCTGCGCCGCTTCGCCGACGTCGTCCGTCAGCTCGTCCACACCATGCGCCTCACAGGCTTCGGCGGCTACAAGAACATCTCCCAGACTCTGGCAAGGACCGGGTGGAGAATCTCGAAGACAACCGTGGCGAGAATCCTCAGAGAGAAGCCGCCTCTCGGCGAACCGCGTGAACCCGCGGAAGCGAACGAAACAAAGCCGCCCCCGGCCCCTCATAAAGGTCCTCTGCGCGCCCGCTACCCTAACCATATCTTTCTCGCCGACCTCACCGACATCCCCAGCCTTTTCGGTATCTTTCGTTTCAAGCTCGATCTCGTCTTCGACGTCTTTTCCAGGATGCCCCTCGCCGCACGGGTCTTCTTCCAGGAGCCAACCGGCTCCGAAATCGCAACTCTTCTCCAAGACGCCGTCTCCCGATTCGCCCTCTGCCGCCACTTCGTCTCCGACCAGGGAAGTCAATTTACCTCCGAGCTCTTCCGCCACACCTGCAAAAGCCTCGTTATTCGGCAGCGCTTCGGCGCCATCGGAAAGGTCGCCTCCATCGCTATCCTCGAAAGATTCTGGAGGACACTCAAGACCCTCGCCCTACTCAAAGTCTTCCCGCCTCTCGTCCACAACGAGCTCGAACGCCGACTCGAGCTCTCTCTCCACTACTACGCTTTCCTTAGACCCCATCAAGGCCTCGGCGGTGCTACCCCAGCCGAGCTCTACTACGGCCAAAAGCCCGCTCATCTAAGCGCCCTTCCCCTCCTCGAGGCCGGCCCGCAGAGGGACCCACTAAAACACCCTTCCGCATCGAGTACCTGGACCGAGAAAAGAGGCTCCCCTATCTCGTGAACGCCGCCTAACTTTCTCAGCTCTCTCTCGCCCGTCCCTCCTCGCGCCACCCGTCTCTCTTCTATACGCAATAGTTCCTTGTCCTATAGAAGCGCCTGTGACCCGCACCACCCACGCAACTCCCATTGGCACCCTGCAGGGATCTGCTCGCTCATCCAACTCAACCTCGCCCAACTCGACATCCAGGTCATCACCGCCCCTTCACTCCGACTCGATACCCTCCAGGACCAAACGCGACTGCGACAAACCGTCGAACTGCTTCAACCCAAGCTCCTACTCCTCGACCCCTTCGTTCGCCTGCATCGCATCGACGAAAACGCTTCTTCCGATGTCTCCGCCATCCTCGCCTTCCTCCGCGAACTCCAACGTCTGTTCCGCCTCGCCGTGGTCGTCGTCCATCTATGACGAGTAGTGCAATATGTCTCAGTTGCGCACGCTGATCGGTTGGCCATTGCCCCGATCCAGGCGTCCCCCATAGGCTTGGTGAGGCAGACCGCGGCGGAATCCTAACCAGCAGCTCGGCATATTGTCGGGCCCTACAGCGATGCGAGGATCTCGAGTAGCTCCGGCTTCGGCGCCCAGGGAGCACCTTGGCCCTCCGAGAGATCGACGGTCTTCCAAAATGCCTCGAGGGCCTGCCGCTTCGTCTTCATGTTCGCTCTCGTATAGCGGTTGGTGGTGCTCACGCTCTCGTGGCCCAATAGGTCACGCACGGTCACCAGGTCAACGCCCGACTGAAGCAGGGCGCAGGCGCAAGAATGGCGCATCACGTGGGGAGTGATCTTCCGTTTTCGCAGTATCGGGTGCTCCCCCTTGGCCGCTTCAAAGTGCCTTTTCAGGATGTAGGCAACTCCCGAGGTCGTGAGCGGGCGGCGGCGTCCATTGCAGAAGAGCCGTGACTCCGCCCCGAGCTTCCATCTGGCGATGTAGCGTTTTAGAAGCGCCGTCGTGCTGCGCCACAACGGACACACCCTGTCTTTCCGCCCTTTCCCGTGCACCCGGACTTGACGAGGGGCGCTGAGCTCCAAGGCACCAACTGATAGGGACAGCGCTTCGCTGACGCGCACGCCGGTGTTGTAGAGAAACTGGATGAGCGCGTAGTCGCGCAGGCCCAGGACCTGGTCTTGGTTGGCCTGCTCAAGAAGCAGCTTGACCTCCGCTGGTTCCAAGTAAGGGATGTCTGGCTTGGGGCCCTTCTTCCCCGCTATCGAGACGATCAACCCGTATTCCGCGGCGTGCGTCGTATCCTTCCGAATCAAATATCGGCAGAAGCTCCTGATTGCTGTGAGCCGGCTGTTCCGGGTAGCCACGCCGTTGCCACGACCGGATTCCAAGTAGTCAAGGAACGCGAGAACCTTGTTCTCGGTGATGTCATCGAGACGAAGCTTCGACACGTCCCCTCCCTTTGCGTCAGCGAGGTAGCAGAAGAACAGTTGTAGACTGTCTCGGTAGGAAAAGACTGTGTGCCGACTCGCTCCGCGCGTACGCTGCAGGTGCTCGCGGAAGAATGACTCGACCTGTTGAAGCAGTCGATCTCGCCTGCCCGCACTCATGCCCATTCGAATACTCATCGAGCCTCCCAATCCCAGCAACGACTGATGTAATCCTCGTGGCGCGTGCTAACAAGGCGGCGCAGCTCCGGCGTCAACCGAAGGTAGTCCTGCGTACCGAGCAGGTCATCGTGACCAAGGTACGCGGACAGCCACGCGAGACGCTCCTGCACGTCGACCCCCTCACGGTACCACTCGGTGAGCCGATTGACTGCGAAGCTATGGCGCGTATCGTAGGGTCGCGGCCCAACGCGACCTGTGCGAGGTTTGATGCCTGTTTGTCGTAGGAGGACCGTGATCCTGTTCGACACGATTGGACGACCACAAGGCGAACCGTTCGGCTGTACGAGAAACCGGCTGTCCTCGGAGGCCGGGTTGATCAGACGCCGTTCACGGAGGTAGTTGGAGAGCTCCCTGGCCAGGGTCTCCTCGAATGCCACCCATCGCGACTTGGCCTTGCTGGCTTCGACACGGAGGGCCTTCTCTCGCAGGTCCACATCTCGAATCCGTAGTCGTACCGCCTCGCCCGTGCGCAGGCCGGTGCAATACAAGATCAGGAGCAGCGCTCGATAGGTCCGCGAGCGAAATGGGTGCTGCATCTTGCCGATCTCGTCGAGCAAGATCCGTATCTCGGCGGGCGAGAAGATGTACGGGAGATGATGGGACTGGTAGACGCGCGGCGCCAGGTCGCGATCGGGAACGAAGCCGTTCGGATCTCGTCGCCGCAAGAACAGGCAGAACTTCCTGAGGACGATGAAGTTGTTGGTGATAGTCACCGGCCTGCAGTGAAGGGTTGCGAGCCACTCCTCAATGGCCACCTTGAGGTCAATTGGCCTGCGCCCTTTGAAGGTCTGTGCCACGAAGCGATCGAACCTCCGTAGCACCCACTCGGCGCTGTCGTATTGAATGCCGAGCGAGCGCTTAAATTCCAAGAAGTCTTGGAGTTCATTGGCGAAGCGGCTTCTATACCCGTTTGTCATTTGGGCACCGGCAATGCGCAGCGCCTCAGTTGTTCTATGTTGATGCCGGCGTACCTCGAGATCGATCGCGTATCCGAATGGCCGACGACCTCTACTACCACCTTTGGCGGAACCCCGCGGTTCAGCTGCTCGGCAATATGGGCGCAGCGAAAGACCTTCATCCTGTACCTTGGTGGAAACGAGATGCCTGCCTTTTCTGCATATCGTTGCAGATTGCACGCGATAGAGGTTGTAGTGGGCACCTTGGCCCATGGTGCGTAGTGCCGCAGGAAGACCTCGCGTTTCCCGGTGTTAGGGGGGCGAGCGGTCTGTACGTACGTGGCAAGGGCGTGCGCAACCTGCGGCCGCAGGGGGACCTCGATCCGAACGCCGGTCTTGGGACGTACAATCGAGAGCGTGTTTCGGTACCAATCAATGTCATCGAGGCGCAGGGAAAGGACGTCGGCGGCGCCCCATCCATAACTTGCCGCTGTGACGAAGATGGCGAAGTCCCTCTTTCCGACCGGCCGCGTTCGATCGACGGCTCCAAGGACCCTCTTGAGCGCCGCCCAGGAGACCCTCTCTGGAGGCTGCTTTAGCATCTGGCGTAGCGTTGGGCCGATCACTGCTGGCGCGAGGTCAGTGCCAATTCGCCTCGTTCTGTGCAGAAACCGGAGAAAATGGCGAACGCAAATGCAGGCATTCGCAGCACTCGTCACGGCCAGCTTGCGCTGCGTGGTCAGCGTGGAGACAAAGTGGTCCACGTCAGTCAAGGCAATCGCATCGAGCCCGATCTTCCGCTTTTTGAGGTCCTCCAGAAACCACGTGACGTACAGGCGGTGCTCCTTGAAGGTTTTCTCTGCGAGGTTGCGGATGCGCCGCGTATGCGACCAGTACTCATTTATCAAACCGCGGGGTGCCTGCGATATCCAGGCGGGAACCGGCTTGCCCAGTGCGCGCAGTGCATCCGCCCATGCTCGTAGGGACGCCCTCATGACCCGTGCGTTTAGCTTCCTGTCCCCTGGTCGGCGTCGCGCCTCGTCCTGAGCGATACGACTGACGTCTTCGCAGGTCAGCTTTCGAGGGATTCGACTGTCTTGTTCGTTCCTGCCGAGACGACGGTATATCCTCCGCTTGTCCCGGATCCTCCTCTCGATGGTGGAGGGCACGTATCCCGCGCCGAGCCACATCGCGATGACTTGGCGCTCGAGCGCGTTGGATGCGAGCGCGAGAACGTCTCGTACCATGCTCGGACATACGTCGCCTCAGGGCAGGTTGTTCAATCAATATGAAGAGCTGAAGCGTGAGATCCGTCGCGGCGGCGGCGCTTCCGAGTGCGCGAATCTGCCTTCACTGATGGGGCAATCTGATCCTCGCGACTACTCGCTCTCCCCCACTTCCGCACGGCAACTGAGACATATTGCACTACTCGTCATAG
>CAZKNR010000272.1:0-2130 GCA_964553925.1 uncultured Acidobacteriota bacterium | reverse complement strand
TGGCACGATGGTCCGCGAAAGGCCGCGGACCGGACCGAGGCGCAGGAGGAGAAAGCCAAGGCGTCCATGGTGGGGCTCGGGGTCGCCCTCATCGGGCTCAGCCTCGTGTTCTCGCTTTCCCGCTCGGGAATCGCGTTCGCGGCCGCCGGCGGCGCCCTCTTCCTCTATCTCACGCGGCGTGCCCGGGGGACGTTTCTCGCCCTGGCGGGCGGGCTCCTCGCCGCCGCCCTCTGGATCGGAATCGGCCCGGTGGTCTCACGATTCGAGGTCATCCCCGACGAACTGTCGGGCGCGGAAGGTCGCACGACGGTCTGGCGCGACAGCCTCGGGGCCCTCGGTGATTTCTGGCTCACGGGGTCGGGCGCGAGCTCGTTCCAGTACGTCTATCCGATGTATCGAAGCTTCGGCGGGAGACGCTTCTACTCCTGGGCCCATAACGACTACCTGCAGGTCGGGATCGAGCTCGGCCTTCCCGGGCTCGCTCTCGCCGGGGCGCTCGCCTTCTCGATCGCGCGCCGCGCTCGTCGCGTGAGGCGGGAGCTCGTCGAGGCGGCCTCGTCGCTCTCTCAGCTCCACGCGGGCTATTGCGCCGCCGCCGTCGCCGTCGCGCTTCACAGCTTCACGGATTTCGGGCTGCACCTTCCAGCGAATGCCGCGCTCTTCGCGGTGGTCCTGGCGGCGGCGACCGGCATGGCGCCCTCAGCGAGCGCCAAAAAGGCGCCGGCCGAGAAGCAACGGAAGCTCCGGCGCGCCCCACCAGTGGTGTGAGGTTGGCCTATCCGAAGGCCTGGAGAAAACGCGAGCAGTCACGAAGCGGATGCGTTCGACGTTCTCGAGAGTCAGCGGATCTCGGTCGCCGGTGACGACCCAATCGGCCTTGCCTTCGACCGTTTCCCCATTCCAGTCGACGGTGGAGGAGCTTCGTCAAGACGCTGAGAGCGGCGCGTCATTGACGATACTTCACCGCTCCTGTACCTTTTCCATCCACTCAAGCCGCCCGCGAGGCGGCCTTCTCCAGTAATTCGTGAATCAGCGTCTGGTAGGGCTTGCCCTGCCTGGATGCCATGCGTCGGAGGCGGACCAATAGCTGCGGCGAGAGGCGGATGGCGATCAATTGTTTGGCCGTTCCAGTTTTCGGTCGCCCCACACGCCGTGCGGTTCGGAGTTCCATATCCGTGGAATCCGGGATGTCCGAGAAATCAATCTGTCGGTCGGGCGTAGGCTTTGCGCTCTTTGCGACTCGCCGTCCGCGCGCCGATGATGCGGATCGTTTCCTTGTCACCGTTCGTTCTCCTTATTGTGTAGACGACCAGGAGAATTCGCCCTGCGACGGAGCGTCCCAGTCGCTTGAAGCGAAGCTCGTCGTGAGAATGCGCCTCATCCAACCAGTCGAGCCCATCGGGGTCTCCAAAGATTGTCGCCGCTTCTTCAAACGGGACACCATGCTTCTCGAAGTTGGCGATCGCTTTGTCGATGTCCCAGGCGAACACATTGTAGTATATACACTAACTCCGTGAACATGGAAACCCTTCTCTCATCTCGAGCTTCTAGGGTCTGCACCTTCCGGCGAATGCTGCGCTCTTCGCTGTGATCCTGGCGGCAGCGACCGGCGTGGCGCGGTCAGCGAGCACCAAGAAGACGCCAGTCGAGAAGAGACGGAAACTCCGGCGCGCCCCACCGGAGGGGGAGATCAACCCATCAGAAGGACTGTAGAAAAGTGCGGGGAGTTACGAAGTGGATGCGCTCGAACTTCTCCAGAGTCAGCAGGTCCTGATCGCCGGTGACGACCCACTCAGCCTTCCCTTCCAAAGCCGCCTCGATGAACATGTCGTCATCCGGATCTCGGCAAACCCGCACTAATCGACTCGGATTGACGAGTTCACCCCTCAAGGCCAGGAGCACTAGCAGGTCCTCGACAGCGTTATCTCCAATCTCATACTTCTTGGAGATTCTAGGCAAGGCGAGCTTGGCAAGTATCTCTTCCAGAATCGCTTCGGTGTAGATCGCGGTGAACTCGCCGTTCCGCAGGCGCCCGAGCACGGGCCCCACCGTGCCCCTCGGCTTGATGACCGCCCGGATGATGATGTTGGTGTCGATGACCGCGCGCATCGAAGCTCAGCGCTTGCGCGA
>CAZKNR010000271.1:0-31605 GCA_964553925.1 uncultured Acidobacteriota bacterium | reverse complement strand
CCGCGGTAGTTGGTGTAGGGCACGTAGGCCGAGACCCAGGTGTGCTCGAGCTTCACCGCCGCCACCCGGCCGCCGCGCACGATGGGCTCGTGGGCAACACCGGCGCGCGCGAGCGCCGCCGGCACCTGGACTGCGGGGACTCCCATCTCGACCGCGAGGTCCGCGACCGGCCTTTCGATGACTCCGTGAACGTAGCGAGCGGGCGCCTGGCCCGCTCGAAGGAGAGCGATGAGAAGGCTCGCCTGGTCGACGTCGTTTCCACGCCCGTCGCGAAGCGTCTTGACCGCGCCCTTCGACCCGCCGGAGTACCACTCGGTCGCGATCTCGTTGCGCACGAACTCGAAGATCTTCACGTAGTCGTAGCCGAGCTCCTCCGCCTTCTGAAGGATCGCCTCCGCAAGAGGAGCCTCCCCCGTCCCCTCGATGTCTTCGGCGGCGGGCGGGACGTCTCCGGGATCGAGATAAGACGGCAGGACCGGGGGCTCGACCACTACCGGACGCGCCGCGAGCCGCGCCTGGCGGTACGGGAAAACGCCGGCGCGCAGGAGAGTCAGCGGCTCTCTTCGGAAGCGCGATTCCAGAAGAGTCACCGCCGAGGCCACGGCATCGGACGCTGCCTTTTGGTTCACCTCATCCGGCAGAGTTTCCCCGCTCCGGATCCTCTCGAACGGAGGCTCGAGAAGCGCCATCAGCTCCTGGGCCGTTTGCAGGTACGTTCGCTCGGCCTCGCTCGCCCGGGTGACGATATCGGCGGCCGCCCCCGACGCCTCGAGCCGGGAGGTCACCGTCGAGAACTTTTCCCGTGCCATTCGATCCGCGGCCCGGACCCGGTCCAGAGCCTCTACGAGCGCTACGAGCCTTTCGAGGGACCGAGCGCCCCGCGCCTGCTGGAGGAACGATTCGAGCGCCGCGTTCAGATCGGACGCCTCCCGGCTCCTCTCCTTCGCGGGATGGAGCGGCGCCAGAACGCGCTCGGAGGCATACGCGCGGAGAAGACTCGACGCATCCTGTCCTAGAGCGAGGCGGGAAAGAATCTCGTCACGAGTCGGGCTCGGAGTTTCCTCCTGCGCTCGCGCTCCCACTGCGAGCAGAAGCGCCACCAACAGAGCCGAGCATCGAAAGGTCATCGCTTCCTCCGATGCTCTTCGTGCTCCTCGGAGTCGCACTCGATTTCGATCTCGACTCGCGCGGTGTTGGATTCCGCCCGTCCGTCGGAGGCCTTGTAGGTAAAACTATCCTCGCCTTCGAACCCGGGCTCCGGCCGGTAACGAAGTGTCGGGCCGACCCCGGTGAGCTGTCCGTGCCGGGGTGGACTCACGACGATGTACTCGAGAGGGTCGGAATCCGGGTCCGTCGCCCGAAGCTTCACCTCAACCTCTACGCCGACGCGGGTTTCGACTTCGACGTCGCGCGCCACTGGAGGCCGGTTCTGTCCCTCACAGCTCGTGATCTCGAGCAGGCGATACCCCGACATCTCCGCGGGAACGACTTCCTTCCGAATGACTCGGCCGGGCCTTCCGTCTCCTCCGATGAAGCGGACTTCCACCACGTAGCGATGATCGGACCCGAGCGGGAGCCCGAAGTGGACGACGGCGGGGTCCTGGGTTCCGTGGCCGCGGCCGCCCGAGACCTCGCGCACCGGACCCACGGGAACGAGCCCATTGGCATCCAGCAAACGGATCGTGGCGCCGATGTCGTCGCGATAGACCCGAGTCCGCGGATGACCGTCGTGGTCGTCGTCGTCGTCATCACCGTGATCGGAATCGTCCTCGCCTTCGTCGTCGTGATCGTCGTCTTCGCAGGTCTCACCCTCCATGCAGCGGAGAGCCCGAACCGCGAGGTAGTCGTTCGCGCCGGCCTCGCTCCGGTGGCTTTGCCAGAGCTGATTCGACGCGCCGTCCACGTTCACCACCAGGTCGAGGTCTCCGTCCCTGTCGTAGTCGGCGAAGGCCGTGGCCTCTCCGTTCGCCTCGACCGTGATGTTCCGGTTTCCGCGCACGAAGAGGAACGGGGACGCGGATCCGGGAACGGTCTCGTTGAAGAACAGGAAGCTCGGTCCCGAGGAAGCCGACAGAAAGACGTCCAGATCGGAATCGTTGTCGACGTCGGCGCAGGAGACGTCGTCGATGTCGTAGGCCGATAGATCGATTCCCGACGACGCACCGGGCTCGCCCGCGGGCCGGAAGGTGCCGCCGTCGTTTCTCCAGATCTGGCTGACACCGGCGTCGGTCCAGAGGACGTCGAAGTCGCCGTCGGAATCGAGATCGCAGAAGGCGACGCCTCCCTTGTTGGCGTTCGAGGCTTCCTCATCGAAGGAGGTGTTCGCCTGGACGGTGCCGTCGCCGCGGTTCACCCACAGGTCGTACTGCTTTTCCTTGCGGTCGATGAGATCCACGAAGCCGTTGGCGTCGTAGTCGGCGACCGCTAGATAGTCGCCGCTCTTCGCCTTCGTGGGAAAGCCGCGCGGTTTCGAGCTGGTCGTCGAGTGCGAGAGCTCGCCTTCTCCGTCGTTCTTGAAGAGGTCGATCCCGAAGTCGTGGTTGTCCACCACGAGGTCCAGGTCGCCGTCGTTGTCGAAGTCCAAGAGGCCCATCCCTTCGGTGTTCATTCCGCCAGAGATGCTCGTGATGAGCTGGTTGGGCTCCTGCGGCTTCTTGTTGACCGTCTTTCCGAAGCTCCAGGGAGGCGACGCCTCGCTTCCCCGGTTCCTGTAGATCTCGATGCGGCCTTGCTCGTTTCGAGCGAAATCGAGCTCGCCGTCGTTATCGAGATCTCCGCACACCGCGGAGCGGTGGGCGCGCTTGCGGACGATCCCCGCCCCATGGGTCGCGGTCACGTCACGGAACGAGCCATCACCCTGGTTGAAATAGAGGTAGCTTCGACCCGCGGCCTCAGCGCTCCCGCCGTTCACCAGAAGATCGAGATAGCCGTCCTCGTTGAAATCGCACCAGGCGAGGCCTCCGGTCTTCACCCCCGGCGTTCCCAGTCCGGACACGACAGTCTCGTCAGTGAAGATCCAGTCGCTCTCGTGAGCGAGAGGCGTACGGGTCGGGTCGCCCGCATCCGCAGTATCCGGATCGTCAGTCGAAAGATCGGGAAGCTCGGCGCTCGAGACCGTACCCTGGTTCTCGAGGAAATCGACCTGGGGCGAAAGCGGCTCCTCGATCCTGACTTCGAAAATGATGGTGGCCATGGCGGAGGCGGCGAGCTCGCCCAGAGCGACTCGCACAGGAGACTCGCTCTCGACGACCCCGAGAGTGGTGGTAATCGAGCCGGGCACGAGCGTCGTGTGCCCCGGCAGAGGATCGACGAGAACTACGCCGGTAGCGGCGCCGTCGCCCTCGTTCCGGATCTCGAGGACGTAGCGAACGACGTCGCCTTCGCCGGCCGCGCCGTCGCCGTTCCCATCTTCCATGAGCTCGTCTCTCTTGGTGGCGGCGAGACTCGGCGTTCCCTCGATCTCGAAGCTCACGCTCGCCTGCGAGCGGTTAGAGGCGGCGTCCTCGGCCTCAACCTCGAGAAGGTACGTCCCCACCGCCGACAAGGTCGTCCCCGAAACGAAGGGCGCTCCGTTCAGGGTGATGGTCTCGCTCTTCGGGTGCGCGTCCGTCACTTCGATGACGGGCGTCACTGGCCCGTGGTACGTGCCTCCATCCTGAACGCCGGTGATGACGATGCGCGGAGGCGTCCGGTCGACGATGAAACGAACGGGACCGGTTTCCCCGGTGTTTTCCCATGCGTCGGTAGCCCGCGCCCGGAGGCGGTGCTCGCCCTCGACGAGGATCGAAAGCGAGCGCAGGTAGCGACCGAGGGCGAGGTTCGAAAGCGCCGCCTTCAGCCACTCTCCCTCGTCGAGGGCGAGCTCGACTCCACGCACCATCGAGAGGTCGTCGACCGCCGTGACCAGCGCATCGAGAATCCCGTCGTCGATGAGACCGTCCACGGGCGAGAGGATCTGGACCCGGGGAGGGGTCTCGTCCACGGGAACGAAGCTAAGGTCGTGGAGCTTCGTCGGTTGAGCGTCGCCCGGAACGTGCGCCGACAGGGTCACGAAGTAGGCTTCGAGCGAGAGTCCCGTGGTCGGGAAGTCGTGGCTTCCGGACGCGGAGGCGCCGGGACCGAGATCGACCCGAAGCTCATGCTCGGCGACGATCTGGGCGGTGGCCGGGTGGAAGACCCGCAGGAACACCGGAAGGCTCGAAAGGCCCTGTGAGCCCGCGTTCTCGAGGCGATAGTTTACGGTGAGGATCGATCCCGCGCTCGGCGTCGAATCCGAGAGAGTGAGCCTCCCGGTGAGGTCGAGGGGAGAGATCGTGACGTCGAACTCGGAGGAGGCCGGGGCGAGATCGTTCGTCCCCTCGAGGACCGCGAGCTCCGCCTCGAACGTACCCGCGGTAGCACTGGACGTCTCCCAGTCCGCCTGAATGCGACCCTCGCCTCCAGGCAAAAGATCCCCGAGAGGCCGGCTCCACTCCCTCAGGACCTGTCCCGCGGCATCGACAACGCGCAGACGGGCTATGAGACCGCGCAGGATCGAGTTTCCGTTTCCATAACCGACGACCCCGGTGATGCGCGCGGTCGCTCCGAGAACGTAGCTCCCGCGATCGGTCGCGACCGTGCCCGAGAGAGCGCTCGCGGAGGCGATGCGGAACGGGGCAAGCGATTCCGCGACCAGGGCTCCACTCATGTCGACGAGCCGTGCACGAGCCCGATACCCTCCGGCGAAAGTCGTTCCCGTGTTCCAGTCGGCGGTCTCCGTGCGGCTTTCTCCGAAACCAAGAGAGTCAACGGATCGGTTGAAGAGCGGCTCGACCTCGAATCCCTCCGAGTCCTCGATCGTGACCGAAAGACGGCCATCGAACGGATCCCCGGCGTGGAACAGCTCGGCGGAAACGACGACCGTCTCCTCGTTGCGGTAGGTCGGGCGGTCGGTCGAAATCGCGAGCTCCGGGAGATCGCCCTGAACCGCCAGAACTTGACGCTCGGCGACGTTGTTGGATTCGCTCTGCTCCGAAATCTGCTCCAGAGGATCGGCGGCGGCCGCGATCCGATAGACACCCGGGGCTCCGTCGAGGCGGAGTGTGAAGTAGACCGCGCGGAGGGCACCGGGCGCGAGCTCTCCCAGAGGACGCCGCTCGGCGAGGGTGCGGCTGAAACCCCCGGGGCCGGCGGCGACAACCGAAAGCTCGACCGGCGACGCGGGCGATCCGCCGGCGTTTCGGACCGCGACCGTCACCTGGACTTCGGCGCCGACCCTTGCGGCCGCGGGCAGCACCGAGAGCGACACGTCCAGATCGGGACGATCGGAAACCTCGAGCACCACCACCATGGGATCCGACGCTTCGCTCTCGATTCCGGAGTCGTCCCGGGCGGTCGCGGTGAAGACGTTGTCTCCGGGCGCGAGGGTCACGTTCTGAAGCTCGAAGCGTCCCGCGGGCCGCAAGCGGAGGGGAGCGCCGTTCGAAAGGATAAGAAGATCGCCGCCGCGGGACCACTGAAGCTGCGGGAAGCTTCCCGGATCGGACTGGAAGAGGACGCTCTCCTCCCCCGTCGTCCAATCCCGCGCGAGCACCTGGTCCTCGACCCGGTAGGCGATGCGGCTTCCGTCGGGAGACCACTGGGGCGAGCCGTGGTGCCGCGGATCGGTCGTGACCGGGCTCGCCACGCGTGTCGAGAGGTCGTAGCGCCAGACCTGCTCGAATCCGTCGCGGTAGGTGCTGTAGACGAGGCTCTCTCCATCGGGCGACCAGCTCGGGCGCGATCCAATCGGCTCGCTCTCGACGAGAAGAATCTCCGCCGTTTCGACATTCACGATCTCGATCGTGACGAACGGTGACCATCGCTGATAGGCGATATGAGAATTGCCGGGCGACCATTGGATGGAGCCGGCGTCGAACATCCAGGTTTCTCCCTCGACGAGCACCCGCGCGGCTCCGGTCTCGCGGTCGATGAGCATGAGGCCCCGATCCGAGCCCAGATAGGCGAGAAGAGCGAGCGAATCGCCGTCCGGGGAAGGCACGACCAAGTCGGCGAAATCGACCTGGGTCACCTCTTCGAGGTTCTGGTCGGCGATGCGATAAGCAAAGATCCCACTGTCTCTCGCAATCCAGAGGTCTTTTCCATCGGCGCTGAAGCGCGTAGGGCCCTGAACCGGAACCGCTGCGCCCAGAACGCCTCGGTCGAAGTCGAAGAGAACGGACTCTGCGGCATCGAAGAGGTAGCGCCCTGTCGGCGAGAGCTGCGGATCGAAGACGAGAACCGGCGCCGTCGCCGTCTCCGGTTCCAGGAGCGCGCGGGCGCTCCCTTTGAACGAGCCGGAGGTGTTAAGGCGGACGGAAGCGCCGGGCTCCGAAA
Organism: uncultured Acidobacteriota bacterium; assembly: GCA_964553925.1. GTDB lineage: Bacteria > Acidobacteriota > Vicinamibacteria > Marinacidobacterales > SMYC01 > DAISKN01. Next base: position 25,251 of record CAZKNR010000271.1, on the reverse strand, counting down.
GCCCGGCAATCAGGGTGCGATCCTCGAGGGTCCGGAACGGAGCGCCGGGGAAACCCGGATAGTGAAGCACGGGTTTCGTCGGTTGCGTCACGTCGCGCGGAGTCCCGCTCGCTTCGTTCGAAGAGGCGCCCTTGTTTCCAATGGCGTCCAGACCGACGACGACGTAGAAGTAAGTGACGCCGTTGTCGAGCCCAGTGTCGCGGTAGCTCGTTTCGGGCGTCGTCCCGATTTCCTCGTAGGGCCCTCCGCTCGTCGTCGCGCGGAAGACGAGATAGGACGCGGGCTCAAGGCCTGCACCCGGCGCCCAGGCGAGATCGAGGGCGCGTCCTTCGGGGACCTCCGTCACCACGAGGTCGATGGGTGCTTCGGGAGGCGCGACCGAAACCGTGGCCTCGGCCTCGTTCGAAGGCGCGGATTCATTGCCGACCGCATCCACGGCACGGACGATGTAGCGATAGACGCCATTGGGACGTGAGGCGTCGAGATGCAGGAGATCGGTATGCTGAGCGATGAGATCTCCGTCCCGGTACAGGTCATAGCGAACGACGTCGGGCGAGAGGCTCGCCGTCCAGCTGAGCGTCACATCCGAGAACAGCACCGCGGCGGTGAGGACCGGAGGCTCGGGCGGCACGACATCTCCGACGGGAAGCTCCGCGGGCGACGATTCCGGGCCTTCGAAACCGAAATCGTTGAGAGCGGTGACGGTGTACGAATAGCGACCGTCCACGACCGCCTCCTCGTACGGCGGGGCGGGAACGTAGGGCCGATCGACGAGCTGGACCTCGGCGAGACGCACGGGCTCGAAGGGGTCTGCTTGAAGCGCCGTCCGGAGAACCACGCGGATTCGATCGGTGCGGTAGGGTCGAGAGAAGAGGACGCGGTTCTCCGCCTCAGAGTTGGCTCGGATCTGGTGGATCCGCACCCAACTCTCTCCGCTCCAAGCCTCGACGTCATAGTCGACCGCGGCGTAGACCACTCGCGGATCCCACGGGACCTCCCACCAGCGGACGAGGAGGCCGGCGATTACCGCGGGCTCGTCGATTTCGGCTTCGAGCCATTGCCCGTCAACGGGAGAGCCATCGAAGATCGCGGGCGCCCAGTACGTCGTCGGATCGGAATCGACAGCGTTCGCAGGAGGGCTGTAGAAGAACGACGAAGCGGTCGCTCCCGAGAAATCTCGGTCGGTGTCGGGAAGAACCGCTTCTCCGTTCCGGAACGGCCGGTAACCGATGACGTTTTCCGGCGCCGGGTTCTCGGTCCAGTTCAGAGAAACGTCGAGGCCGCCCGGAGATTCGGCCACGACATCCACGGGAGCGCTCGGAAGCGCTCCAGAGACGACGGTCACGCTCGCACCCTTGCTCACGTTGTCTTCGGCGTCGCGAAGCCGCAAGCTCACGACGTTGTCTCCGCGCTCGAGAGCGAGACCGTCGTACGTGAAATGGCCTCGAGCGTCGGCGGAAGTCGCGGGCAGGTCGGTAACTCCCGAGGGCTTTGCAATCGTCCCCTCGGTCGTGGCAAAAGCCTCACCAAATCCCAGGAGCGAGAACGAGAGCTCGGGAGTCGGCGTATAGGGCTGGTCGAAAAACGGCGTGTAGACGTGGGCCTCGGCCTCGTTCGACGGATCTCCCTCGTTGTCGCTGGTATCCACCGCGACCACTCTGTAGATGTATGTCCCGTCGTCGAGCCCGGAATCGACGTAGCTCGTGTTTCCGATCGGGGACGATGTGATCCGGATTTCGCTCCCGAGACTGTCCCTTCGATCGATGTGGTATCCGGCGAGATCGGAATCGGCGACCGCCTCCCAGGCAAGGTGGACGTCGCCCCCATCGACTCGCGCATCGAGGGCGAGAACACCGCCCGGGCGAGTGACGTCGCGATAATGGACTCCGACGGGAGTGGGCGCCGGATCGGTGCGCCCGCCTTCGTCGGTTGCGACCGCACGCAACTCGTAGGGGCCGAAAGCGAGCCCGCTCGGATCCCAGTCCGTCTCCCACGGAAGGGCGATGTCGGGGTCGCCGATGTCGGTCCAGACGACGTCAACGGCCGCGCGGAACTGGAATCGCACGACGTCGACGTCGGTGTCTACGGTTTCGGCGATGACGTGGAGCGTCGTATCGAAGGCAGTTCCATCGGCGGGGAGGACGATGACCGCGTGCGGCGGCCTCGTGTCGAGCGTCACTTCCGCCTGATTCGACGGGTCGCTGACATTTCCCGCCTCGTCCATGGCGTAGACCTCATAGGTATGAAGCCCGTCGGGCACCCCCAGATCGAGGAATTGAGTTGGCTTGATGATGTAACGCCGCAGGTCTCCGATGACGACTCCCGTGGCGTTCGCGAGCCTTCCGTCGCGATAGAGGAGGTAGCCGAGGAGATCGGGCTCGGTGTTCGGATTCCAGCGCGCGAGGACGTTCGAGGTCGTGCCCTGCTGGATGGCGGTGAGGCCGGTCGGCGCCGCGGGCGGCAAGTTGTCGATTGTGACCGCGACCTCGTGGAAAGCGACGTTGCCGCTCGTGTCCTCGGCCTCGAGTCGGAGGGTGAAGGCCGCGTCCTCGGGAAGACCAATGGTGTTCCACTGGGAGAGGACGTCCGCCTGAATTGGGACTGGCGACTCCCGGAGAAGGCTAGAGCCCGTCGCCCCTGTAACCAGGAGCCGATAGGACCGGAAATCATCCTGGCTGTAGGCGGTGCCGGTCACGTCCACGAGGCCCGAGACGCGGCTCCCGTCGCTCGGGACGAAGATCCGCGCCTCCGGAGGAGTGACGTCGATCGCGAGCGAGGCTTCGTTCGAGGGGTCGCTTTCGAGCCCACCTCGATCGACGGCGGTGACGGTGTAGACGTACCGCCCCTCCTCGAGCGCCTCGTCAAGAAACGTTGGCGTAGGGACCAGAGCGCCGGAAATCACCTCGCCGTGGCGATAGACGCGGTAGCCCGCGAGATCGGGCTCGGTATTCGCGGTCCAAATCAACCTGCCGTTTCGCCGATCTTCGACCGTCGCCGTCAAGCTCAGAGGAGGCGCCGGAGGCGTGGTATCGACCTCGACCTCGACCAGCGTTTCCGACGTGAGGCCCACGAGGTCCTGCGCCCGAAGCTTCAGGGTGTAGAACCCGTCCTTGGGGAGCGCGCTCCACTCGAGAAGGATGCCGTCGTCCACAGGGGACACGCCCAAACCGATCTCCGAGAACGACGACGAGGCGCCATTTCGACCGGGAGCGAGAAAGAGACGGTACTCAACGAAATGCTCGTCGGTGGCCGTTCCCTGGATCGGGAGAGGCGCCTGGATCAAGGAGCCCTCGGGAGGGGATGCGATCTCGACCGAAGGCGGGGTCTTGTCCACGTCGAAGAGGATGCGGGCCTCCCCCGTGAGGCCGGCCTTGTCTCGAGCGAAGAGACGGAGCGTGTATCGGCCATCCTGGAGGGCCGAAAGGTCCAGGAGCCCCGCGGGGTCGGGAAGGGGCAGGCTCGTTCCCGTAGAGATGGGAGTGAACGACGATGGCGACTCCCCCTCGCCAAACTCCAGACGATAGAGATCGAGATGCTCCTCTTCGACGCTTCCGCTCACGGGTGCTTCGAGCGCAGTCCCCCCGAGAACCGAGCCCGGAAGAGGAGACGACAGGCTCACTCGAGGCGGAGTGCTATCGATGATGAAGGAGACGATGAGGGCCGCGCGGTTCTCCGCCTCATCGCTCGCTTCCACTCGGAGCGCGTAGTCTCCTTCTTCGAGATCGAAAAGGCTCGCGAGAGCCGCATCCCGGCGGTTCGACGTGCCCTCAGCGATCGCGCTCCAAATCGGCGCGTCCGGAGTTTCGGCGAGCGAGATCGAATACTCCGCGAGGTGCAGGTCCTCGATCGTTCCGACGGCGCTGTCTCCGCCGGTCGCGAATCCCGACGTGGGGCGAAGAAGGCTCACCGAAGGAGGGGTCCGGTCCACGACGACCGTCAGCCTCTCTCGCTGCGTGACTGCCGCGTTCGCGGTTGAGGCGGCGAGGATCTCGACTGAATAAGAACCATCCGGGGCCTCGGTTCCGTCTCCTTTTCGGCCATCCCACGGTCGGATGAAAGGACCCTCCGCGAGAGACTCGGCGCTCGTGAGCGTGGCGATCGGATTCGCCGCCGCATCGGTCACCGAGAGCGTCACCTTAGCGGGGCTCAGAAGGCCGAAACGAATGCCGGTTTCCTCTCGCCGGCCGTCGCCGTTCGGCGAGAAGAGCGCGGGAATTGCCTCGAAGTAGCTCAGGAGATCGACGCGAGTCTCGAAGAGCAGGGGTACCCGCGTCTCCGCCTGATTCCCCGCGAGATCTGAAGCCACGAGACGCAGGGTCACGTCGCCTTCGAGGCCGCGCGTGTTCCAGGCCGCGAGCAGCTCGTCGATGCGCGGGGTCCGGCCGGCGCCGAACCGCGCCCAGGTCGAAGGATCGGATCCGATTCCAAACTCGACGCCGTAGCCGACGAAATGGAGGTCGCTCGCGGTCCCCAGGACTTCGACGATGAGACCGAGAGGATCTCCCGTTCTCGGGTACCGGATCGCCACGACCGGGGGGGTGTTATCCACGACCACGTAACGAGTCGAAGAAGCGATGTTCCCGCAGGCGTCGCGGAAGGAGACGACGATTCCGTAGAGGCCGTCGGGAACGACGCCCCCGTCGTCGCGCCGTCCGTCCCAGACGAGGATGGATTCATTCAGCACCAGAAGGTCCGAGGCCAGCCGGCGCAGCGACGGTCCCGTTATCTGGAGCCGGCCGGGCGTCGCCTCGACGGCGCCGTGGACGTCGATGGTCGCGAAGAACAACTCCGAAGCGCGGACCTCGAGCTCGAGCTCGTCCAGGTTTCCATCACCATTCGGCGAGAAGAGCGTGCGATCGATAGCGGTATCCGCATCCTCGACCTCGCCGTCGAAGAAAAAGTTTCTCTCCGTGCACTGAAGGAATCCGCCCCAGTCTGTCGTCTCCAGCTGGAACGTGGTTTCGCCCGCGAACGGAGGTTCGAATTTGTTATCGCCGTAGGTGCCGAGAGTTCCGTGAGCCTCGTGGATCGCGAGCCCTCTCGTTTCCTCGAACTTGATGTCTCTCGGCAGTCCGTCGATGCGCGTCAGTCGGAGCGTGTAGTCGGCGCCGGCCTCGTCTTCCACCACGCCCTCGACGTCGAAGACGTTCCGGATTCCGTCTTCGGTCTGGCGTGGGATTCCACAGACCCTCTGGCCTTCGAGCGGCACCAGGACTCGGGCGACGGGAGGTGTATGGTCGACGATGACGTCGAAGGAGGCCTCTGTCCTGTCGCCGGCGATATTCGTCAGGCGGGCGACAAAGGGATAGATACCCTCCTCCCGGTCGCTGATATCCAGGACGAAGGTATAGTAGAACGTTTCCGGCAGGCCGAATAAGTTGGCCTCGGGATGATTGACGTTGAACCGGACGTCGATCTCTCCCTCTCCGAGCGGCTCACCCACGACGAGGAGCTGGAGATCGGGGCTGAACGCCGCCTTCGCGGGAAACGCCTTGAGGATCAGCTGCTGAGGCGGGTCGGCGCCGCAGGAAGGGGCCGGGACGGGGGACACTTCGACCCGGACCGCGAGGCACGGGACAACGATGGGTATATGGCCGGTCTCGAAGGTGCGAACCTGGAGGCGACCGTCTCCAATAGGCGTCGGCTCGGTCTTCACCTTGACGAACGAGTCGTAGCTCACGCAAGGAGCGCCGTCGAAGCGGAAGATGAATCCGCCGTTTACAACCTTGATGGGATCGAAGGACTTCCACGACAGGTACCGCGGGTCGTCGCTGCTCTGGATGAAGAGCTTGATCTCGGCAAGACGCTCGGGGATCGCCTCGATCGCCCAGAGGGCCTGCGCTTTGACCGTGATGAGGCCGTCCTCGATCGCCTCCTCGGCCAGTTGGTGCACGATGTCCGGCTCCGGAGGGGGTAAGGGACTGTCGGGCAAGATATAGCCCCCATAGATGACGCCGTCCGTCTGCACCTGGAACGCGTTCGAGAAGTAGCTCGTCCCCTCGAGATCGGTGGCGCGCAGGCGAACGGCGGTCACGATACCCAGAGGAACGCCCGCCAGGTTCCAGGGGATGTCGAACACATGGTCGAACGGCGCCGAAGACAGCGCTTTCGGTTTCGAGAAGTCCAGGAACTCCGTCGCCGGCGTCTCCTGCCAGAACGTCTGCGCCAGGGGGCGGTACTGGATGGCGACTTCGACGATTTCGGCGCGCACCGTCTCCGCCACCCGGATCCGAAGACCGCCCGGCTCGATCTGGAAAAGCGCGCCCTCGCCCGTCGCGCCGTCCGTGGGGTCCATGGCAACGTAGGGCATGAGCGGTAAGACGTCGTTCTCATTCGGAAGGCCGAAATTCCGGACGATGAGCTCCTCGCGGCCGAGACCCGTCGTCTGCTGGGAGAAGTTGCCGGCTCGGTCCCTCGCTTCCAGACGGAAGCGATGGTTCACGAAATCGGGCAGCCGGAGCCCGCCAAGGGCGACGCGCCTCTCCTCGGGCACCTCGTCGAGACAGGGCGGATTGGGCTTCTCGATGTGCTCTTGCCAGAACGCCGGATCGGCGCCCTCACCGGATTCGAAGAACGCCTCCGAAAGATGTTCTTCCTCGATGCACCACTCGAGCCGCGGTCTCACGATCACGAACGGGCGGCTCACCGGTTCCCCGACGGGCAGGACCTGATAGGCGTCGTGGAGCGAGAGCTCCAGTTCCGGCGCCCGGGTATCGACGTGGAAGAAGAACTCGTAGCCCTGGACCAGGAGGCGATACTCGCCGTCTTTCACCGGAAGGCCGCGGTCGTCGATCCCGTTCCAGGCGAGCGTGAACTCGACGCCCGGGAGCGAGTGATCCCTCTGGATCGTGCGGACGCGGTCGCCGGACTCGTTGACGAACTGGAACTCGAGGTGCACCGGCTCGAGAACCCGGTAATGGACGAGAAGCTCGTCCTGGACTCCGTCGCCGTTGGGAGAGATAAAATCCGGCGTTCGGTAGACGTCGGTGATGCTCGGAGTGTCGGAGTAGGACACTCTCCGGAGGTGGCTTCGAAGATTTCCCGCGAGGTCGGACGACGAGAGGCGGACGAAGAAGCTCCCGGTCGAGGGTGGGACCCAGGTGGTGAGGAAGTCGTCGATGACGGTTTCGGAAGACGCGGGCTGAATCAGGGTGAAAGCGCCCGGGGCCGATGGACGAGCGTACTCCAGGGTGTAGTGGGAGAAATTACGGTCCGCCGCGGTGCCGTCGAGCCGGATTCCGCTCCCCGTCGAGATGCGGCGGGCCCTCACATCGGCGGTCAGATTGGCGAGAGACGACACTGCCCAGAAGTCGGAAGATCCGCCAAGGGAGCAGAGGTCGAGGGTGTCGCTTTCGAACCCCCGGAAGAGGAATTTCCTCCCCGTAGGCGTGAAGTGGGAGTCGCTCAGAGAATCGAAGCTCTCGAACACCGGCTCGCGGCGATTGCCCTCGTCGAGGAAGATCACTTCGCTCGCGCGGGCGCTGTAGCTGCTCGCATAGAGCAGCGTGCGCTCGTTGGGAACCCAGAGGACATCGCCAAAGCTAGGGAGGAAGTCGGGGTTCGAGTCGAGGCTCGCGGCGGTGCCGTACGCCTGGAAACGGAGCTGTAGCACGTCTTGGTCGCGGGCTCCGATCTCGGTCAGCGGAATCTTGAACTCGTAGTACTTGTGCGTGTACTGAGCCCGCCCGGTGCGGGTGAAACCCGCGACGCCCCATCGGGAATCCTTCGCCGTCACCCGGAACTCCCGGAAGCTCCCGCCGGAGCGAACGAGGAGCGCCGCCCAGTCCTTGTCGCCGTCGAGCGTGTTGTCGACGGTGAAATCGAGGGCGGCGTAGAGGTTTTCGCCGTCGCTCTTCGCCCACCCCGAGACCTTCGCCGCGGGATGCCCGGTCCCGGGTCGCGAGAGCTCCTCGAAGAGAGGCTGGCCGAGGTCGTCTCCCCCCGTTTGGACGCCATCGACTTCGAGTGGAGTCGAGGGGTTCAGGGCGACGTCGAAGTAGCGATCGGCTTCGCCGGGATAGGCGAAAGGCCGCGCGTTTCTTTCTCTCAGGGCGGTCAGAGTCTCTTCCCGCGCGCGCAGGACGAGCTTCACCGGCCCCGGAGGCACCTGGTCGAATACCAGCGTAAGCGCGGCCTCGTGGAGATCGAGGACCTCGGAGTCGCGCGCCCTCACTTCGGCGAGAGCGTCTTTGGCATCACCATCGCGGATGGCGCTCGAGGGCGGAATCTCGAGAGCGCCGAACTGGAGCGCGACCGCGTCCACGTGCGCGGCCTCGCGCCCCGTCTGCCGGATGCGAATCCGGACTTCTCCCGAGGGGTCGCGATCGTCCGCGGAGAGAGCGACCTCCTGGTCCTGATAGTGCAGCCCGTAGTGGAGGACGCCTTTCTCGACGAAGCTTCCACCGTCCCAGGCGGAAACGTGGTAGGAGTCGCCGCCCTCTTCATCCAGAGGCTCGCTCCAGCCGATGGTCTCGAGCTCGCCGCCGACGACGTCGAGGCGGAAAAGACGCCGGAAAGACACGTCGAAGCTTCCGTATTCGGCGAGGAAAGCGAGCTCGGTGCCGGACCGGGACCAGGACAAGGACTGGAAGAACCGGAGCTCGAGCCCGTCGAAGTCGAACGAATGGTCCGGGGGCAGCAGGTCGGGCGGGATGGGATCCACCGGAATCGAGACTGTTCTTCGAACGTTCCCGGTATCGTCGTAGATCGCGACGGTATCCGATTCACGGCTTACGGTCGCGAACCTCCCGCCATCGGGCGACCAGGTGGGCCGTTCGGTCGACGGCAGGAGGACGCTCGTGCCGTTCGAGAGGTTGACCAGCCTCTGCGCGAAGCCGAAGCCGTCGTACGCCCCCATCAACAGGTGAGTGCCCCGGGGCGAGAGCGCGTACTCCCCGGAGGTGAAAATCGGCGCGCTCAGGATCAACCGGCTGTCGCTTCCGTCGAGAGGAATCGCCTCGAGCTCGAAGGCGGCGGACCGTTCGATCGCCACTAGAACCGTTCGTCCTCCATCGATGAACCCGAGGGTGCGGGGGAGGGTGTCTACCCTCTGCCGCAAGACTCGCGCCGAAGTTCCGTCCCCGTTCGCGACCCAGGCCTCGTATCGCCAGGCGCCTGCGATGAAGCGGATCGTGGAGAAGGCGATGCGGGAAGAATCGGGCGAGATGGTGACGTCGTTCCAGGGAACGATCTCCGAGATACGCTCGAGGTCGCCCCCGAGGGACGATGCGCGGTAGATGCCCTCCGGATACAGTGGATCGAACGACACCGTGAAGTAGACCCACCGCTCGTCGGGCGACATCGTGAGACGCCCTGGATAAGCGATTTCACAGGTGAGGTTGGTGCGGAGCTCGAGAGGCGTCTCCAGGGCTTCGATGAGAGACGAGCGATCGGTGTCCAGCGTGACCAGCGCTTGACCCCGGACGTCGGCGCCGCGGAGCACTTCGAGCCGATAGTCGCCGTCCCGTGCGAGCCGCCCAAGCTCGTCGAGCCCGTCCCACTCGAAGTCCGAAGCCTCGGCCTCGATCGGTGGCGAGCGGCGGACGACCCGACCCCGGCTGTCCGTGACCTGCACGAGAGCGGTCTCGCTCGCTCCGAGCCGGTAGAAGAATCGAGTGGTGTCCTGGATTCCGTCTCCGTTCGGCGAGAAGTAGCGGTTGGTGACGTAGAAGTCCGAGTCCTGCACCGCGACGTCGATGCGTGCGGTGTTGTTGGCCTTGGTCGACTCGACGACGATGCCGTCGGGGTCGACGACGACCACGATCGGTCTCGGTGGTCCCGACGCGAGCAACCATGAGAAGCTCACCGTACCCGTCGCCTGCGGAGCGAGGGCCAAGAGACTCTGGTCTCCACCAACCGGAGACCCTCCGGAGGCCGGGTCTCCCTCGAACGCCCGGATGAGCACGGTCCCGGTGGGTTGTTCTCCGAGGTTCGTCACCGAAACCGTGAGCGTGACCGACTCGCCCGCTCGCGGGAAGCGGGGTGAGAGTGAAAGCGCCCCCGGTGAGGTCGCAAGATCCGGCAGGCGCAGTACCCGCACGGATTCGAAAGCTCGGTTGTCGTTCTCGTCGAACTCGGCGATGCGATTCGCGGGATCGACGACGACGAAGATGAGCCGGTCGCCGACACCGAAGGGCGACGGAAGAACGACCTCGACCGCGGCGCTGGTGCCGGGACCGACGGCGGGGATGACCTGGAGCGAGCCTAGAAGGGTTCCGCCCTGACTCGGATCGCCGTCATAGAAACTCACCTCCACGTCCGTCGCCGGCGCCACTCCCACGTTCCGGACCAGGGCGGCGATGCGGAACGGGCTCCCCTCGAGCCCGGGAACGGGCTCGAACGCGATGTCCTTGTGGCTCACCGCGAGGTTGGCGGAATCGAGCGCTCTGGACGTGAAAGCGAAGTTCGCGACGTTATTGGTCTCGTCCGCTTCCGGGACCAGGCCGCCGGGATCGATCTCGACGAGCAGGCGAAGAGCCCCGAGGCGGTCGATGCGGTAGTCTAAAGTTTGCTCCACGGTCGCGCCGGCGGCGAGAACCACGGAACGAGTGGCGACGATATCGGTATCGACCCCGTCGGTGATCGAGAACCGAACCACGGCGGGAGGGGCATCGACGGTTCCGGCGTTGCGGATCCGGGCGCGGAACGTCACGTCGTTGCCGAGAAAAAGAGTCCCGTTCGTAAGCGCGAGGTCGGCGTCGGTGACCTCGAGATCAACGCTGGGAGCGGTCTGGACCGATGCCGTCGCCACGTTGTTGGACTCGTTGGCCTCGGGCACCTCGTTCTCCGGGTCGGCTTCGATGGTGAAGAAAGTCGTGCCCGGAACCGCAAGCTCATAAGAAAAATGGACCACGCGGCTCGAGCGCTCCAGGATCGGAGTCGTCTTCTCGTCGAGCAGGGTGCCCGTCTCCGCGGGACCCAGCCAGAGCCGCACCCGCGCGTCGGCTCCCGTTCGGCCGAGGTTTCGAAGCCCGACCGAGATCGCGAGCGTCGTCGGCAGGCGGTCGGGGGCGAGAGGCAGAATGGCGACGTCGGAGGATCGAACTTCGAGCTCGGCGCCGTCGGGCGCCGGCTGCACGTCGATGTCGATCGAGGTGCGATTATCGAGCTCGCTCAGCTCGAGGACGGATCCCTCGACGTCGAGGACGGCGACGATCTTTCTGAGGCCGGGCTTGTCGAAGCTGTCCCACAAAACCCGAACGGTCGCCGATCGGTTCGCGGGAAGGGCGGGTATGGAAACGTCGCCCGGAAGAGGAAGGCCGCCGGCGTCAGGATCTCCCTCGAACAGCCGCAGAAGGACCGGGGGAGATGGGCTTCCGCCATCGTTGACGACGGATAGCTGGAGCTCGACCCTCTCTCCGTCCCGGGGAGAGGCCGGGGAAGCGACGATGGGCGCTCCGAACCTCAAGTTGGGGAAGCTTCCGCCCTCGAGAGACGTGAGGGCGAGGGCGGTCGCATAAGCGCTTCCGTTCCAGCTTCCGTCCAGGCTCTGTTGGGACCGGAGGAAGAGATAGCCGTCCTCGGAGCGGATAAGACCGCTCTCGTCCAGATCGGCGAACGTCAGAAGGACGTCGGCGGTATCGTGAACCGTGCTCGGACTGTCGCCGAAGCCGCCGTCCAGGTTTTGCTTTCCGGCGAGCCAGCCGAGCGCGGGATCGGTTTCAGCCTCGAGCCGAGAGACGGTGGACAGAGCCCGGAGGACGGTCGTCGTCGCGCGGGTGCGGCTCGCGCCGCCCCGAAGGTTTCCCCATCCTCCGTCGGCATTTCGACTGGCGAGGAGATAGTCGACCGCTTGCTCGAGAGCGATTCCCGGCACGGCCGGTCGATCGGCGAGGGCCAAGACGGCGAGCGCGGTGTCCACCGGGTCGCTCCCGTAGGAAGCCGCGATTCCGAAGCCTCCGTCCGGGTTTTGAAGCAGAAGGAGCCTCGCGCGAATCTCCGCGGCATCGACCCCTAACCGCGAAAGCGTCGCCGCCCGCCGCGCGAGAAAATCGACGCTCGAATCCCCCTGGTCGCGAAGCCAGCCGGTAGCGATCGTGCTTCCGGCGAAAGAGCCGTCGAAAAGAAGAAGGGTCTCGAGGGAGACGGTGGTGTCGCGAAGCCGCGTCGCCTCGGTATCCTCCCAGAATCCCTCGGCCTTTTGCTCGTTGCGGAGCCAGGTAAACCCATCCGCGAGGCTCGCCTCATCCCGGAGAGCGCCTCCCTCGACGCCGTCCGGCGCTCCGACACTCCCATCCACCATCGCTTCGGGAAAAACCTGCGCCACCGCCCGCCCACCGGTCAAAATCGAGAAGCGGGTTTGAAAGCCGTCGCGAACGCGATGGACCGCCGCGAGGAGCTCGTCGCTGGGGCGCGTGGTCGGCCGGGTGACGACGAGAAACGCCGCCCGGAACCGCTTGGGTGAATCCGACACCGCGGGAAGACGGGGCCCCTCGGCGGAGATGATGTCGGCGATGTCGACCGTGGAACGGCTTCCCTGAATGGTCACGCCTCGCTCGGGAAAACGCGTTCGATCGCCTCCCGGCTGGTCGATGAGAAGGAATGGCTGCATTTCCTCGGGAGTGAGAAAGCCCGCGAGGTAGAGGTCGAGAGGGCTGAAGAAGCGGCGCGCGTCGACCGCGGTGAACGAGCTGTTTCCGTTGTCGCGCCACTCGTGGCCGTACATCACCGAAGCGTCGCTGTCGAGGAAGTAGCTCCAGTGGGCGTCGTCGGGTCCCAGAAGGTCGAGGCTCTTCGATCCATCCGGCCGCTGGAACTCGACGTAACAGCACCATTGGTGCTGGATCTCGTGAGCCAGCGTGCTCTGGACCAGCTCGAAGCGCGGATTCAGTGGGTCGGTGACGTAGCGCGAGAGCGCCGCCATATCGATGTAGCCCTGGAGCCGGCCGTCGCTTCCGAAGAGGTCGCTGTTGTCGAAAATGGGCAGGCCGATGCCCTCGACGTCGTTTCGAACTCCCAGGTGGAACGCCAGCGCATCGGCCCCAGGAACGTTGGAGGGTGTCGCGAACTCGAAAGTCGTGAACACCACGAGGAAGTCGTACTCGTCGGGGTGGGTCCGGTAGAACTCGCGCGCGATGACGGAGCGGGGCTCGACGTTCGGCTCCCCGTCGCCCTTCACTTTGTCGTAGTTGCCGACGAGCTCGATGACGCTCACCTGCTCGCGATCTTCTATGTGCCGCGCCTCGAACTCGCCGGACGAGACGAAAGTCTGGGTGACGAACTGCTTGTCCGGGCCGTCCGCAAAAGCGGGAAGCGACAACGCGAGCGCGAAATAGACTGCCGGAAACGACACCCGAGGAATCACTGAGGTTCCTTCCGCGGGCTCGCCCGCCTCTCGGGCGCCTTCGTGGGCTCGAGGACCGAAACCCGCGAGCTCTTCTCCCCGGGACCGGCCTTGTAGATCCAGAGCTTCGACTTGCCGCCGGGGGCACTCACACCTTCAACGACGAGACGATCGTCGAGGACCTTCGTTACTTTCCACGTCCCTGAAACCGTGTCGCCGACATGCACGGTCCGCAAATCGCCGTCCGGCTCCTGCACGACGGCGAGGCCGTCGACGGGGTTCAGGACGCGGACGAGGAGGGGTTCCACCACAGGCGGTTCGAGCGGCGGCGTCGACGCGAGCCAGAAGGCAGCGAGCGACGCGAAGCGGAAGGCCGAAAGAGACAGGAGAACCCTCCTTCGAATCGACCTTCGATCCATGGTTGGGGTAAGGACCGAGGCAGGCGAAAAGGCTTGAGTGTTTTATTCCGAGAGGGGTCCAGAAGTCAAGGGAAGAGAAAGAGGAGAAAAAGGCACGGGGTACCGATCAGGGATTCAGGAACCGGACGGGATAGAGGAAGGGATCTGCCTCGTCGGCGAGCTTTTCGAACTTTTCGAGTAAGGCGCCAATGCTCACTCGATCCTGGAGCTGTTTTTCCCAATAGATCATACGGAAGGCGCGGTTTTTCTCGAGCCAGCTAGTTCCTGTGGCCAGGAGGTCTTCGTCGTTGGTCTTCCGGCGCAGGCTCTTCCGGAGGGTGCCCTCCGTGGCGGTCCACGTAGTCTTGCCACTTACGCTCGAGCCTCTCTGTGGTGCCTTCTTTCGCCTTTATGGAAGCGTCGATCTCGTCTTTCCGGTCGTGATAGTAAGACAGGGCTGCGTAGACCTGGGCGAGATTAAGCTAAAGGAACTCTTCTTGGATTCGCTCGGCAGGGTAGCCACGGTGGAAGTAAAACACGATGTCCTCGACCGCTACGCGCGTGCCTTCGATACACGCCTTTCCACCGCGGACACGCGGGTCCTTGGTGATATGCGAGTAAACGGTGGACGTCGTCGTAGACATGACACTCCTAGATACTAGACGCCCTCGCTTTGCTCAAGACGTTCGCGCCCCTCGTCCAAAACGAGCTCGAACGCCGACTCGAGCTTGCTCTCCACTACTACACCTTCCTCAGGCCGCATCAAGGGCTCGGCGGAGCTATCCCAGCGGAGATCTACTACGGCGACACGCCCGCTCATCTCAGCGCCCTTCCGCATCCTTGAGCTCGACCGGCGACCGACTGCGGGGGTGCTGCCGTTCAATTCCCGTGCCGGATCGAAGTTTTGCGGATCACATTGTTTCGACGAAGAAAGGACAACGAGCCTCTAGGCGGCGAGCAAAGGCTTCAACGCCGCTTTTTTAATAGGTTCGACGCCGTATTCCTTGAGGACCTGGTTGATGTCGTTCAGGGTCACGAGGCGCGGCGCGGTCAGCTCGACGCCGATGAGCTTTCCTTCTTTGTTGATATCGAGGATCATCCCTGGCTCGACACGACGGCACTTCGCACGCTTCTCGTTTGGCTTGCTGGGAAGGTGGAGGTAGGCCGCGAAGGGACTGCCGTCATCACGATACGTAACTCTCAGGTGGATCTGTTTCATCTCAGTTCACGTCGTAGGCCGTAACAACCCAGAGGAGCGTTTTCTCGGGGACGGGTTCCACAATGACCTCCCAGGGTTCGCCTTTGAAACTCGTTTCGATGCGCCATCGCCCCTCTTCGATATCGGGACGATAGCTCGTCGCATTTTCCATCATACGACGCAAGTCGACCTCGGTAAATTCGCGCACCGGCATGTTCTTATAGACGTGGTCGGAGAAGTCGAGTTCCCATTCCCACCACGAGGGCCACACGCGCTTTCGTCTTGCCATTGTCGTCGGGATCCTAAGAGATCTGGCGGGTTCGCAGAATGAACCCTATCGGTGTTGTCGAGGATGCACAGTTCGAAGGACTTTCCTCAGATCGCCGAACTCGACTTGGTGTAGACGACGGTGGTCTCGATCGAGACGTGTCCGAGGAGCTCCGGGGGTGGCGGATATCGGCGCCGGCTGAAGAAGGTGCGTCGCGCAAGCTCTGCGGAGCGCGTGGGGGGTGCACCGGTTTTCGGATTCCCGCGCGGCACGCCGATCGTCACAGTTTCGGAAGGTTTGCGAGCTTCTCCTTCACCGGGCTGCTATCGGGGTATTTAGCCAGAAGTCCCTCGAGCACGCCGCGAGCCTCGCCTGCGCGCCCGGCCCCCTGAAGCGCGTCCGCCCGCAAAATCCCGTGCCTTACGACCAGCCGGCGGCTGTCTTGCGGCACCAAGATGCGATCGATCGCTGCCAGGGCGCTTTCCGCGTCTATCGCGTCCAGGAGCAGCGACTCCGCGGCGAGGATCTGAACTTCGAGATTGTCGGGAAATCGCCGCGCCATTTCCTGGATGAGCCGAGAGGCCTCCGCCGAACGCCCCGCCTTCCGGTCGAGCTGAGCCTGATGGTAAAGGCCGGCCAGGAGAAGCCGGCCCACATCCTCGGGCTCGCCGGATCGAATGCCCACACCTCCCGCATAGGAGTAGACGAGCTCTCCTCCATGCTCGCTCGCCTCGTAGAGGCAGAAGAGACCCGCGAGGCCCACGGCGCCGGAAACGAACTGTGCCGGACGCGCTTTTCCCCGTCGGGCAAGAGCAAGAGCCAGGACCTCGAGTGCGGCGACCGCAAGGAATACGTTGCGCGCTCGCTTCCCCCAATCCTCGTGCTCGACCACGGCGTCCCGGGAGCCGGGAACCCGCTCCACCGGGCCATGGGCCGCGGTTCCGGACTGCACCGCGGCCACCGCAGCAGTGGTGCCAAGAATCAGCAGCACTGAAGCCGCGGGTCCGGCAAAGGCGATACGGCCGGTCAGCGAGGCCAGCCGGAAGACCACGCCCACGATCAGGAGCGCGATGGCGAAATGGACCACCTGGGGGTGCAACCAGCCAAACGAGTCAGCCATGTGAATTTTCCTCCCGAGCGCGCCGGACGGGGGAGATTCTATCTCGTTCGCTTCCGCGGTCAGGTATATTCCCGCGATGTCCTCCCCCGACGTCACCAGCTCCGAGTTCAAGACCAAGGCCCACGCGTTCTACGCGGAGCTGCGCCAGAACGAGCCCGTGTACGCGGCGAAGCTTCCGGACGGCCAAACCGCTTGGCTCATCACTCGCTACGACGACGTGAACCGCGCTCTCAAGGACGAGCGGATCTTCAAAGACAAACGCAAGCTGCGCAAGCGAGCCGGTCTGACGCGGCTTCCAGGGTTCCTTCGTTCGCTCGAAGCGCTCGAGAGGAACATGCTGGACGTCGATCCACCCGACCACGGGAGACTTCGGGGGCTGGTTCACAAAGGGTTCACGCCCAGAAGAGTCGAGCAGATGGCGGCGCGGGTGGAGCGCCTCGCCGACGAGCGGCTGTTCCAGATGGGAAATGGCGGCTCCGTAGACCTCCTTCATGAATACGCCCTGCCGATTCCCACGACCATCATCTCCGAGATGCTCGGCATTCCCGCGGGAGACCAGGGTCGATTTCATCGCTGGTCGAGCGACATCGTCGCCGCGAGCGCGGCTTCGAGCGTGTACTCGCCCGGAGTCCTGCTTCGTGTCCTTCCGAGCTTGTTTCGATTTGTGCGGTACCTAAAGCAAGTCATCGCCGGCAAGAGCGCCGAGCCCGGAGACGATCTCATCTCGGCGCTGGTGCAAGCGGAGGAAGCTTCCGATCGCTTGAGCGCGGACGAGGTGCTGGCGATGGTCTTTCTTCTCGTGGTGGCGGGACACGAAACGACGGTGAACCTCATCGCCAACGGAGCGCTGGCGCTTCTCCAGTACCGGGAAGAGCGCGAGCGGCTTCGCGCTGAGCCCGGCCTCTATCGAAGCGCCGTCGAGGAGCTTCTGCGCTTCTACAGCCCTGTCGAAGTGGCGACGGAGCGCTACGCGCGCGAGCCCATCGAGGTCGCGGGCGTCGAAATCCCCAAAGACGCTCTTATCTGCCCGGTCCTCGCTTCCGCCAATCGCGACGAGAAACATTTCGAGCGCCCCGACGAGCTCGACGTCGGGAGAGACCCCAATCGCCATCTCGCGTTCGGCGACGGGATCCATTTCTGCCTCGGGGCGCCGCTTGCAAGGCTCGAAGGCCGGATTGCTCTCGAGAAACTGCTCGCACGCTGGCCCGATCTCCGGCTTCTCGTGTCGCCCGACGAGCTTCGATGGAAGCGCGGCCTCAACCTGCGCGGTCTCGAGTCGCTTCCGGTCGCTCTCGGGTGATCGGGCGCGTCATCGCCCGATGCGCGTCTCGATGTGGCCTCGCCCGAGCGTCTTCTCGTTGAAGAATCCGAGAAACGCGTTTCGCGCGTCGTGGAGCTTTCCGATGTCTTCCGAAGTCGGCGGCTCGTTTCGTCGCGAGAGAAGGACCCACGCGTGCCGGAACGTGCTCTGGGCTTCACCGACCGGCGGTCGCCGCTCGCCGAGCGCGACGATGACTTCGTCGATGGTGAGGTCGGTCCTCGTGCCGGTGATGACGACACCTTCTCGTGGAGTGGACTCATTGTCGAGCGGCTCGCCGAAGACGCTGGCCGAGGCCCCAGTCACGACGAAGAACGGCGCGACCTCCGCGGCGGGGGCGAGCCCCATGAGGTAGAGATCGAGCCGCGAATAGCGGCTCAGGGTCTCGACGGTGCGGAAGCGGCCCGCGGATTCCTCCACGATGTCGTTGCCTTCGAGAAACGAGGCGTCGGTGTCGAGAAAGAAGCTCCAGTGAGAGTTCTGCCGGCCGAGGAGAACGTCGACGGCGACTCCCGGGTGCACGATCTCAGCGCTGGTGAGGAAACGGTGCCCGACCTCGTGGGCGAGAAGACCGAGCGACGTCGGGCGGGAGGCGGCGCCGAGGACTCGTCCGTTCGGGTCGCGGGGATACCGGCGGACGTCCCCCATGAACACGTACGTCTCGAGCTCGCCCTCGCTTCCCCACGTCTCGGAGAAATCGTAAGTGCCGTCGCCGGTGCCGCTCGCATCGTTCGACACCGCGGCCGAGTAAGCGAAGGCGTCGTCCTCGTCGCTTTCGAAGTTGGTCCACACGATGAGGGAATCGTAGGAATCGGTGAGCTCGCGATAGAAGCTCCGGGAGACGGCGGGGTTATCGATCGTCCGTCCGCGCAGGAAGCGCTCGGCGATGGCGCCCGCGAGCTCTCGAGGATCCCCTCCGAGATCGACCAGGCTCACCTCTCCTCCCCCGCCGGGCGCGACCCCGACGATCCCGGAGGCGGCGCTCACGATCGCCCCATACCTCATATAGATGGTCCCATCGCGCACGATCTCGATCTGGAACGTGCTCGGCTCCTCCTTGCCCCATTCGGGAACCGCGTCCCAGGTAACGACGAATCGGTCGGGCACGTTCAGCACGCGCACCTCGCCCCCGGCCGTGGCGTCGAGGTCGGCGAAGAACAGGGCGATTCGCGGGGGACCGCTGAGAAATCTCTCGAGATTTCTTGCGGTGCTGGCACTGTCCCCCTGGTTGAAGGTGAGGTTCCCGTCGGAGTTCAGGAACAGCCGCCGGTAGCTCTGACCGAGGAACGGAAAGTCGAACGAGAGGTCGAAAATTCGAGAGACGTCGTCCCCGATCCCGATGCGCTCGCCAGCGCCAGCGTCGATTCCCCCGCCGCCCGCTCGGTAGAGAAAGCGGCGGCTCCCGGCGGGCGAGAACACGAGCGTCCTCTCCCTGAGGTCGAAGGGGTTCGCTTCGCTCACGAGGCTCCCGTCGTCCGACACCAGCACAAGGTCTCCCGAGACCTCGAGACGGGGGGCCTGGAGTGCGCTAGGCCTCGCGCTCCGACCGAGGCGCTCCCGCAAATCCGCGTGCTTCGCGAGCTCGAGCCGGCCCCGCCCGGGAAACGTCCCGCAGAGCGCTTTGTCTTTCAGCTCCGCGGAGCTCGAAGAGGAAATCGAGAGCGCAATCGCAATCGCCGTCGCTACTCTCATGGCGGGTCGAACCTCCCATCTACCGCGGTCCATCCGCCGTCGACGAAGAGCACGGTTCCGGTAACGTAGCTCGCGGCATCCGAGAGGAGGAAGAGCGTCGGCCCCACCATCTCGTCGGCGCGCGCCCATCGCTTCAGCGCGTTCTTCTCGGCGTAGGCCCGGTACCACTCGGGCCTCTCCTGGATGGGAGCGGTGAGCGGAGTCTCGACGACCCCGGGAGCGACGGCGTTCACTCGAACCGAAGAAGGCCCGAGCTCCGACGCGAGCCCTCGGACCATCTGTACGACTCCCGCTTTCGTCGCCGCGTAGACCGACTGGCCCGGCTCGACCACCAAGGATCGGATGGAGGAAAAAAGCACGATACTTCCCTTCTTCCGCGCCGAGAGAATCCTTCCTGCCGCCTGGAGCACGTGGAAGTTCCCTTTGAGGTTGACGTCGATCACTCGATCGAGCTCCGCATCGGTGTAGTCGAGGACGCGCTTTCGCACGTTGATGCCGGGAGTGGAGACGACGCCGTCCAGATCTCCCGCGCCATCGAGCGCCGCCTCGACCTCCGCGCGATTGCGGATGTCGAGGAGCTTCCATTCGGCCGTGCCGCCCGCCTCGCGGATCTTCCCGCAAACGGTTTCGAGCCCACTCTCGTCGACATCGAGCGCGACTACATATGCCCCTTCGAGCGCCGCACCGCGCGCGACCGCCTCTCCAATCCCCGACGCGGCGCCCACTACGGCGACCACTCGCCCCTTCAAGGAAAAGATACTCATGCGGTCTCGATCTTCGCGGCATCGCCGAGCCCGAGCTCGGCAACCGAAATCTCCCTCATGCGGAACTTCTGAACCTTTCCGGTGACCGTCATCGGAAAGGAGTCGACAATCTTCCAGTGTTTCGGGATCTTGTAGGTCGCGATCTTTCCCCGGCAGAACGTATGGAGCTCTTCTCCCTCGAGCGCCGCTCCCGCCCTGGGCTTGACCCACGCCACGATCTCTTCTCCGTAGGTGGCCGAGGGGACGCCGATGACCTGGGCGTCCTCGACCTTGGGATGAGTGTACAGGAACTCCTCGATCTCCCGGGGATAGACGTTTTCGCCCCCGCGGATGATCATGTCCTTGATCCGGCCGACGATCTTGACGTAGCCCTCTTCGTCCATCGACGCGAGGTCGCCGGTATGCATCCATCCCGCGGTATCGATCGCTTTCGCCGTCGCCGCCTCGTCGTTCCAGTAGCCCAGCATCACGCAGTAGCCGCGGGTGCAGAGCTCTCCCGACCGACCGCGGGGGACGAGCGCGCCGGTCGCTGGATCCACGATCTTGATCTCCGCGTGGGGGTGAGCGCTTCCTACGGTCGCGACCCGCTTTTCCACCGCGTCGTCCATCCGGGTTTGCGTCGAGACCGGCGACGTCTCGGTCATGCCGTAGCAGATGGTGATGTCCCTCACGTTCATCTTCTCCCGCACCTGCTTCATGACCTCGACCGGACAGGGAGAGCCGGCCATGACTCCCGTCCGCAAAGTCGAAAAGTCCGTCTTTCCGAAATCGGGGTGGCCCAGCATGGCGATGAACATCGTGGGAACGCCGTAGAGGGACGTGGCGCGCTCTTCCGAGACCGTGGCCAGGGTGTCGCCGGCATCGAACGCCTCTCCGGGAACGAGGACCGTGGACCCGTGGCTCGTCGCTGCGAGGTTTCCGATCACCATTCCGAAGCAATGGTAGAAGGGCACGGGGACCACGATTCGGTCCTTTTCCGTGTAGGCCATGATCTCGCCGATGAGGTAGCCATTATTAAGGATGTTGTGATGGGAGAGGGTCGCCCCTTTGGGCGCTCCCGTCGTCCCCGAGGTGTACTGGATGTTGATCGGGTCGTCGAAGTTCAAGCTCCTCTCGCGCTCGGCGAGGGCTTCCTCCGTAGCACCCGCGGACGACGACAGGAGCTTCTCCCAATCGTCGTCCACCACAAAAACCTGCTCCAGCGCCGAGACACGGCTGCGCACCGCCCCCAGGATGTCTCGATAGTCGGTGGTGCGGAAGCCGCGAGCGTGGAGGAGCATCCGCACTCCGGACTGGCTCAACGCATACTCCAGCTCTCGCGCCTTGTACGCCGGGTTCACGTTCACGAGGATTGCGCCCACCCGGGCGGTAGCGTACTGGGTCACCACCCACTCGAAGCGATTCGGAGACCAGATGCCGACGCGATCGCCCTTCGCGATCCCAAGCGCGAGAAGCGCTTTCGCGAGCTCTGTCGTCTGGTCCCAGAGCTCCCGATAGGTGGCCCGATACCTCTGCGATCGCACCACGAGCGCGTCACGATCGGGGAATCGCTCGACGGTCGTTCGCAAGTTATCCCCGATGGTCTCCCCGAGAAGGGGGATCTCGCTCGCCCCGTGGATGTAGGACGTCATCTTCTCCTCACCAAAACGAAAGCGACGGCGCTCACCGCCATTCCTAGAAGGGTCGGTGTCCACATTCCATATCCCTGGCCCGCGGTACGCAACTGGACGGTGAGGAGGGTAGCCACTCCGGCCCCGATGCCCGCGAGAGCCTCGACCGCCCCCGTTTTCCTGTAGTGAAGCCCGGCGACCACCGGCACGAACAGGCTCACGCTGAGGATGGAGTAGAAGATGGTGAGAGTATCGATCACCGTCTCGAAGAGGAGAGCGATGACGACGCCGAGAGCACCGCCGGCGATTGCCGCGAGGCGCGCCGCTCGAAGCACCGAGGCGTCGGTCGCCTGGGGACGAAGGAAACGCTGAAAGAGGTCGCGGGAAAGCGAAGTCGAGAGCATGAAGAGCGCCGCGTCGGCGGAGCTCACCTCCGCGGAGAAGATCGCCGCGAGCCCGAGGGTCCCGAGGAGAAGGGGCATTCGCTCCGTGAGGAGCGTCGGAAGCGCGAGATCGGAGCTCGCGAGATCGGGAAAGTGTGCCCGCGCCACCATCCCCAGAAGCGGCGGAATCCAGGCGAAGATCAGGAGCGCGACCGCGCAGAGCGAAACGGCGAGACGGACGGTCCTTTCATCGCGCGCTCCGTACACCTTCTGGATGAGACCCGGAGACACGATGAACGCGGGCGCCAGTAGCGCGAGAAAGCGCGCACCTCCGACCCAGGGATCGAGATAGGCGTCTCCCACCGTCGCGCCGAGATCCCGGATGCCCTCGAATCCCCCGATCGAGCGGAGAGCAACGGGGAGCGCCAGCAGGAACCCGAGGTAGAGGACGACGAGCTGCACCAGGTTGACCCAGGCCGACGAGAGAAGCCCGCCAGCGGTGAAGTACGCGGTCATGACGACTCCACCCATGAGGGCGCCCCAAAACTTCGGGACATCCGCGACCGCCTCGAGCACGCGCGCGACCGCGATGAGCTGCGCCGCGAGCACGAAGAGCGTCGCCACCCAGAGAAGACTCGAGACGATCCCCCGCACCGTGCCGCCGTAGCGGAGCTCCAGGAAATCCCCCATCGTCTGGAGATCGTGCTCCTTCGCCACTCTCCAGATCCTCGGGCCGACCCAGAACGCGAGAGCGAAGGTCCCGATACCCGCGGAGCCCACCCACCACCACGCGGAGATTCCGCTGCGGTAACCGAGGGCGGCCGCGCCGACGGTCGAGCCGGCGCCGATGTTCGCGGCGAGGAGCGTCGCGAAGAGAAGCATCGGGGAGAGACTCCGGCCAGCGACGAAGAAGGCGCCGGTGGTCTTGACCCATCTCCCGATGACGACGCCGAGGAGTATCTGGGCGAGGGAGTATATAAGAATGATGACGAGGTGGGGGTTCACCGTGTCAGATCGCGCACCGCGGGGTATCCGCCCGCGCTTTCGGCGTTCTTGACCGCGCTCAGAATCGCCTCCGCCGTGGCGTCGGCGGCGAGCGCTCCCAGAACCGTAAGGTTCGCTTCACCCTCCCAGCTCCCGAGGGCGAGAGCGAAGAGCGTGTCGCCATCCGCGGGAGTGTGCGCGGGATAAATGGCGCGGGCGAGCCCGTCGTGCGCCATCTGCGCCACCTTCGTCGCCTGGGCTTTCGTGAGCCGGGCGTTGGTCGCGACGACGCCGATGGTGGTGTTCTCTCCCGGCCTTCCTCCGGAAGGACCTAGGCGAAGGAGCTTGCGGGCATCCGCGAACCCGAGGCCGTCCTCGGTGCGAACTCCGGCGACGACCTCCCCGGTCGCGGGATCCACCACGTCGCCGACCGCGTTCACCGCGATGAGCGCTCCGACCACGAGACCGTTCGGAAGTTCGATCGAGGCAGTGCCGATCCCGCCCTTCATCGCGCGCTTCGGTCCCGCCATCTTCCCTACCGTCGCGCCGGCGCCAGCTCCGACACTTCCTTCGGGGACCGCACCGTCGCTCGCCGCCTTCGCCGCGTTGTAGCCGCAGGAAGCACCGGGACGAACCTCGGGTCTCCCCCCGACTCCGAGATCGAAGAGGATGGCGGCGGGGACGATCGGCACTTTCGCGACTCCCACGTCGAAACCGATGCCTCGCTCCTCGAGATAACGCACCGCGCCCGACGCTGCGTCGAGGCCGAAGGCGCTGCCACCCGAAAGAACGATCGCGTGGACTTTCTCGACGGTGGCGACGGGGCTCAGGAGATCGATCTCGCGGGTCCCCGGCGCTCCCCCGCGGACGTCCGCCCCCGCGACGGCGCCTCCTTCCGTCAGGATCACAGTGCAGCCCGTGGGCCGCTCCTCGAGCGTGAAATGACCGACTTTGATTCCGGCAACGCGGGTGAGCCCGCCTCCGGCGAGGAGCAACAGCGCGAATGTGACGCCGTTCATCTAGTTCTGTTATATCATCCCCCAGGAGGAGTTCCATGACACGAGAAACCTCACGCCGATCCTTTCTCACGGAGATAGCGGCAGCGGCCGCGGTGGTCCCGGCAGTGTTTCGAGGCAAGTCAGCGCTCGCCGCGAGCAAGCTCGACGGCGAAGCCTACTGGAGTCTCGTCCGGGCCCAGTTCTCCTTCACGGAGGAGAAGGTCCCGATGAACGCGGCGAACCTCTGCCCCTCGCCTCGCGCCGTCGCCGAGCGGGTGACGGAGCTGACGGCCGACATCGACCGGGATTGCTCGTTCAACAACCGGGCGAAGTTCGCGGAACTCCTCGAAAGCTCGCGGGCGAAAGTCGCGGAGCAGCTAGGGGTCAGCCCCGAAGAGATCGCTCTCGTGCGCAACACCAGCGAAGCCAACAACACCGTGAACAACGGCCTCGCTCTCGGCTCCGGCGAAGAGGTCGTCCTCTGGGAGCAGAACCATCCAACCAATAACGGCGCCTGGGACGTGAGGGCCAAGCGCTTCGGGCTTTCGATCGTACGGGTCTCGACGCCGACGGAGCCGAAGAGCGGAAAGGATCTCGTCGACCCCTTCGTCCAGGCGTTCACTCCAAGGACCCGCGTGCTCTCCATCACCCACGTTTCGAGTGTGAGCGGTGTGAGGCTTCCCGCGCGGGAGCTCGTCGAAGCGGCGCACGCTCGCGGCATCTACGTGCATCTCGACGGAGCCCAGAGCTGGGGCGCCCTCGATTTCGACCTGAGAGAGATCGGCTGCGACTCTTATTCCGCTTCGGCCCACAAGTGGTTCATGGGACCGAAGGAAGCCGGAATTCTCTACGTCAAGGAAGAGAACATCACGCGCATCTGGCCGAACGTCGTGGCCCCCGGCTGGGGAGACGACGCGGATCCCGACGTGAAGGGCGCGCGCAAGTTCGAGTCCCTCGGACAGAGGGACGACGCCTGCCTCGCAGCCGTAGGCACGGCGGTCGATTTTCACCGGTCGATCGGACACGACCGCGTCGAGTCTCGCGTGGTCGAGCTCGCGACGGCTCTGAAAAACGGTCTCAAGGCGAAAGGCTTCTCGCTCGTGACTCCGCTCGACCCGGAGCTCGCCGGCGGGATTTGCATCATCGAGGTCCCGAGCCACAAGAACCGCGAGGTTGTCGACCGTATCTACAAGGAGCACGGAATCGCGGCCTCTCCGTCGGGAGGCTTGAGGCTCT
>CAZKNR010000270.1:0-21597 GCA_964553925.1 uncultured Acidobacteriota bacterium | reverse complement strand
CATGCTCTCCCTCCCGACGGACAACCCCATGGATTCTCTCGAGCCTCTGAAGCTCACGGGCGACAACCGCTTCCGGCGGGTACGCAAGGACGACGGCGAGCTCGCCGAAGAGGTCGTTTTTACCGTAGAGAACGGAGAGGTCACCCGCTTCACCCGGCATAACAACCACTTTCCGCGCGTACGTTGACCCCACCTTGCATGGTGCTCGTTTCAGATGCATACTAGAGCAGGAAATGAGGATTTCCAAGCATGGCAAGAATTCAACCCGTACTGAGTGAAGCCGAGAACGCCTTGGTGGACCAGATGGCGGCCCTGACTCGGACGAAGCGCACCGAAGTCATCAAGAACGCTCTCGCGGTGTACCACTGGTTCATCCGGCAGGCGATCACCGGGGGGCTCGTAGTCTCGCGCAAGCCCACAGGCGAAGAGGTCGTCCTCGAGACTGCCGAACTGGCCGCGGTGGAGGGGCAAGGCCAGCTTCTGACCCCCGGAGAGCTACGGGTTCTGGCCAAAAAGCTAGCCGGGGCCAAAGACCCTGTCGAAGCGGCTCGCTTGAAGGAGCGTCTGACCCGGGGCTTCTACGGGATCTGACGTTGCCGCACGTTCGCCGGAATAACATCCCACCGGCGCTGTTCCGGCATCTTCTCGAACGCATTCAGGAGCGCCGAATCGACGCTAGCCAGCTCGAGTTGCTGGCAAAGTGGCTCGATTGCGAGCCCGAAGTCCCGGAAGGTCCCTGGTACAGGAAGTTTTCGGGAATGACGGTATGCGGGGAAGGGGAGCTCATCAAGACGTTCCTCCTGCCCGGCCAGGCCCCCAAGGGGAAACCGCTTCGCTGAAGCGCGCGAAAAAAGGAGCCCGTCCCCGTTTTCTCCTCGTTTGGTACACTGATTGGGTCACCTTTCCAATCGAAGTCCCAAAGGAGATTGCCTCATGCACATGAGCCGTCTCGCGGTTCTGTTTTCGGCGCTCGCCCTCGCAGTTCCCGCCCGAGCCGAGACCCTGAAGGTGCTCGCAAATGAGTCCGATTCCTTCTTCTACCGGAGGGACGGCAAGCTCACCGGCATCGAGTACGACATTCTCGACTATTTCGCGAAGTCGCGGAACGCGACTCTCCAGATCGTTTGGGTGGATACGTTCGCCGCGTTGATTGAACGCATCGAAAAAGGGGAGGCCGACCTCGCCGCCGGCACCATCACCATCACTCCCGAGCGCGCCCGGAGGATGGACTTCACCGCATCTTACTTCCCGGTGCAGGTCATCCTGGTCGAGCGGATAAGCGACGACACGAAGTCGCTCATGGATCTGGCGGGCCAGAGGGTTGGCGCCTTCGCCAAGACGACCGCGGAGGACGCTCTCAAAGCGGTTCCGGGAATCCTCATCGTCAACGACGGGACCCTCCAGGATCAGATGAGAGCGATCGAACGGGGCGAGATGCGCGCCGCCGCCGCGGACTCGAGCGCCATCATCCCAGAGCTCGAGAACTTTCCCTCACTCAAGGTCGGAATGGCCCTCGGCGCCGAGAGCGGATTCGGCTTCGCGCTCCCAAAAAACTCTCCCCTCACCGGCCCCCTGACCGAGCACATCAAGAAGCTCAAGGAGTCGGGGATCTACTTCCGCCTCGTGTCGACGGACATGGGGCCGCGGGCGAGCGAGATCGTCAAGGCCGCGAAGCTCCCGTAGACTCTCCCGCCTTTTGGCGAAAAACGAACAGGTGCTGGCTCGGGAGGAATTCATGGAGCGCCTCGAGCTCGAACCCCGCGGGCTCCCACTCCGCGAGCACCTCTCGAACGGACATCGTGTGCTCGGGCCTGATGTGATTCGCCGAGCCGTCCTCCTTGCGGTACTCGACGAGCGCCACTCTGCCGCCGGGAGCGAGGGAGTCGCGCATCCGGACGAGCATGAGCTCGAACGCTTCCATCTCGTGGTAGACGTCGGCCAGTAGGATCCAGTCGAGAGCACCTTCGGGAAGTCGAGGATCCGTAGAGGTTCCTTGGAGGGTCTCGATCCCGCCGACTCCTTCCTCGGTCGCGAGCTGATCCAGGAGCATCAGCATTTCCCGCTGGATGTCCGAGGCGTAGACCTTTCCTCCGGGGAGGACTCTCTTCGCGATTCGGCGGGTGTAGTAGCCAGAGCCCGCCCCGACGTCGGCGACGACGTCCCCCGGACGAAGCCCCATCACCCGGAGTACCTCGTCGGGCCGCTCTTCGTCCTCCCGATCCTCGCGCTCGAGCCAGTAGGCGCCGCGATAGCTCATGGGCGCCGCCGGCGTTCGGCGCGCGGGTGTGACGTCTTTCCCATCAACGAAGATTTTCTCGATGGCGGCGAATGCCTCGACGTTCTCGAGCGGGTTTTCGGAGAGAACCAGTACATCCGCCGCCTTCCCTTTCTCGATCGTTCCTCGAAACTCGAGAAGCCCGAGCGCCAAAGCACCGTTTCGGGTCGCGGCCACCAGAACGTCTCCGAGCGGGACGCCCGCCTCCGCGAGCATCCGGAGCTCGCGGTGGAACGAGGGGCCCTGGAGCGTCCCCACGTTTCCGCCGTTGGTACCGACGGCGAGGGGCACTCCCGCGCGGTGCAAGAGCCGCACGTTCTCGAGCAGAATCGCGCGCCCCTCGGATGAGCTGCCCCAACGGATCGACGCCGGCACCGCCGGCCTTTCGGACGCGGGGATTCGCGCGAGATCGTCCCAGGTGACGATGACCTCGGGATCGCCGCATCGAGCTTCGACGGGAAGGAGCGTAGCGCTCTCCTCAAGAACGTCTCTGTAACTCCCGAAGTGCGAGAGGCCGGTGATCGAGACGACTCCTCTCTCTCGCGCCAACGCGAGAACCTCGTCGTCGAGACGGCGGTCGACCACTGTATGGGCGAGGACGTCGACTCCGGCATGGAGCGCCATCTTCGCTGCTTCGAGCTCTTCGGCGTGCATCGCGACCCTCAGACTCTTCGCGTGCGCTTCGACGACCATAGCCGCGAGGACCGGAGCGAACTCCGAAGGGTTCGGGCCCGCGTAGCCCGCCTTGACGATGCCGACACCGTTCTCGAAAAGCTCACGGACCTTGACGCGAGCCGCTTCGGGAGTCGCCACCTGGACCAGGACCGGATCCTCTCGCGTCCAGAGCGTGACCTCAGAGACGGGAAAGTTCGCGAGGAACGGCCAGGCGGCGACGACGTGGGGAGCGCCCGACCTCGACTGAAGGTCGAGCTCCCACCGTGGTCCGCCGAGGGAGGCGACGGTGGTCACCCCCGAGCAGAGGAATCGGTCGAGAGTCTTTTCGATACGGTCCTGGATCCGCCGCCGCTCCTCTTCGTGGGGCACGAGACGAGTCAGGTCGTAGTCGTCCGGGCTGGTGTAGAGACTCCCGGAGTCGAAGAGATGCACGTGGGCATCGACGTACCCGGGAACGATCCACTTCCCGGCGGCATCGACGACGACGTCGCCGGGTCCGGGGCGAAACCCCGACGCGCTTCCCACGGCGGCGATTCGGCCGCCCTCGATCGCGACGTAGGCGTTCGCGAGAGGAGGAGCGCCCGTCCCGTCGAGGAGCGTTGCGTTCAGAAGGACGACGCTCGCAAGAAGAAGACCTGTCAGACGATTCTCCGCGGCAGAAGCGGATTCAGGTGCATGGTGAGATCGTAGACCGAGGCGCCCGAGCTTTTCCCCAGGTCCTCGGGTCTCGAGCCGTCGCGCCAGTCGAAGATCGTGGCTTCGTCTCCAATCTCGACCGTCTTCTCTGGACCGATCTCGACGAGGGTGTGGCTCGCAGAGATGCTCGCGACGATCGGGTATAGCGAATCCCCGATGCGCACTTTCGCCTTTCCCGCGAGCCCTCGCGGAAGGCCGTCGGTGTGGCCGATGGGAAGGGTCGCGATCCAAACGGGCTTCTCGGCCCGGTAGGCCCGGTTGTATCCGGCGCTGTCTCCCGCCTCGAGCTTTTTCACGTAGGCGACTCTCGCCTTGAGCCCGAGCGCGGAGCGGAGCGCGAGGGCGGGAGAATCCCGGAATTCCTGCTCGGAGTAGACGCCGTAGATCGCCATTCCCGGCCGCACCATGTCGAGGAAGAAGTCCGGATGCTGAAAGAGGCCGAAGCTCGAAACCGCGTGCCGCTTTCCGAGCGCGACCCCTTCTGACATGAGCCCTTCGGTGAGGGCCACGAAGCGCTTCTTCTGCTCCTCGTCGAATGCGGCATCCTCGGCGAAGGTCATCATGACGCCCTCGATCCGGACAGACTTCCGCCCCGCGAGGTCGCGAATGAGCTCGGCGGCCGCCCGGTGAGGCACGCCGACCCTTCCGATGCCCGTGTCGACGCAGACGTGGACGCCGAGGGGCTTCTGCCGTTTCGCCGCCAGGCGATCGAGGACGTCCCCGATCGGCGTGTAGACCATGGGAGTGATGTCGCGGGCAACGGCCTCTTCGAGGTTCCTCTCGTCGAAGGGGCCCATGAGGAGGACCGGCTTTTTAATCCCGGCATCGCGCAGCGTCGCCGCCTCCTGGAGCTTCACGACCGCAAACCCCTGGATGGACTCTGACGGCTCGAGAAGCCGGGCGACGTTCGCGACCCCAGCACCATAGCCGTTGTTCTTGATGACGGCGAGGATCGGCCGGTTCCCCGCGCGCCTTTGGATCTCGGCGACGTTGTGAGCGAGGTTTTCGCGGTGGACCTCGACCCAGGGGTCGAACGACGAGACAAGGGCCTTTTTTTCTTCGGCCGCAGCTCTAGCCGTCGAAAGCGAGAGCCCCGCGATCGCGGCCGCTCCAGACTGAAGGAAGCTCCGTCGATTCATGGTCCCATCCTCCCCTTTCATCCCATCTCGACCGGGCAGGTCATGCAGTGCGCCCCGCCGTTTCCCAGGAACAGCTCCTCCGCGGGAAACGTGGCCAGGTGCCAGCCGTGCCGGGCCAGCTCGGAGGCGATTCGTGTTGCCGAGGCAAACCCCACGGCGATCTCGGAACGCTTCGTCACCACCAGATTGAGATGGCCCGCCAACCTCTCCGAATTCGTGATGGGGATGGTGCGGATTCCCTTCTTTTTCAAGAACTCCTCGAACATCACGTGGCGGACCCCTGGCTTGCCGTCCTCGTAGAGCCTGCAGGGAAAGACGCGAAGCGATTCGGGATAGATCAACGCGAGCTCGCGATCGAGCACCATGAAGATGCCATCGATGTGAATGTGGCCGTACGGAAGCGGGACCTCGAGGAAGTACTTTACGTCCTTCCCCAGGACGAGATCCCGGAGCATGCGAGTCCCCGTCTCGTTCGCCCGATCGCAGAGAGACACGACAGCGGTGTCGTCCCCGAGGAACGTGACGCCCCCGCCCTCGAGAAAACCGGGAGGCTCGATGGCGCCGAGAATCGGGATGCCGAGCGTCTCGAACGCCCGGGCCATCATCACCTGGTCGCCCCACCGGCCTTTCAAGTGGGGTGACATGAGAACGGCGCCCCGGGAGAAGACGGTCGCGAGGTCACGGGTATAGGTCATGTTCGGGCGGCGAGCCATGTAGGAAACGGCGTCGTCGTCCTCCTTGAGAACCTCGCTCAGAAGGAGGGTCTCCACCCCGTGCGCCTGGAACATGCCGAGCATGGTGTCGTAGTCCGAGAGGAACCGCTCACGGTCGACGGGACGGCTGAAATTGAACTCCGCCAAGGTCTTCTCGGTCACCATGGCGAGCTCGGGGCCGGGCCGATGCACCAGGGCCCGCTTCAGATCGCCGTACGCGTTTTGAACCCCAAAAGCTGGCAACTATCCCTCCTGCCCCCCGCGTTACATTACTCTATAATGTGCCCGAAGCCTTCCCGTCCTGAAGCCGCCTGGGCCGGGCACGGTGCCTGGAGGTTCATCTTATGAAGCTCGCGTTGCTCTTGGGAGGCGGCCTGCTCGCCGTCTTCGCCTGGGTCGCTCCGGCGCAGGAAGACAGAGACCAAGTCCCCACATTCCGAACCGGCGTCAACGCGGTTCTCGTGGACGTGGTAGTGATCGATCGGGACGGCCAGCCGGTATCCGGTCTCGAGCGGGACGACTTTCAGGTCTTGGAAGACAGAGTCCCCCAGGCCATCACCACCTTCGACGTCACCGATTGGACGTCCTACGTGGGAGAGCGGGTCGAGAGCGCCTCACCGAAGGGCGGGGTCGGCGGGGTCAACACCTACCCCCGCCGGTTCATCTTCATCCTGAACCGCCAAGGCGCAGAGTTCGAGTACTTGAACCGCGCGAAGCGCGACCTGGGAACGTTCATCGTGGAGTCCATGGCCGAAGGCGACGAGGCCATGGTGATCGACCTTGGCTACTCGCTGAAGGTCGTCCAGAATTTCCAGGCGGGGAAGGAACAGACGCTCCAGGCGGTCCGGAAGTTGAGCCAGATGCAGATCGACTACCCCATGGGTCCGGATCGGGCCGCGCAGCAGATTTTTCGCGACCTCGAGTCCCTGGGTCAGGCGCTTCTCGGGATGCCCGGCCGCAAAGTCGCGATCCTGTTTTCGAACGAGCTCCAGACGTTCGCCTCGCCGGGGAGCCGGTCGAGCGATAACAGCTTCTCTCTCAAGAAGGCCGTCGAGGCGCTGAACCAGGCGAACACCTCGGTTTACACCCTCGATATCCGGGGAGCGGACTCTTTCACGTCGTTCGACGGCGGTCTCTCTCCGCTCGCGACCGAGACCTCCGGGCGGTACTTCCGCAACAACCCATCCTTCGGCCCGCCGCTGCGGCGAATCGGAGCCGAGAACCAGCGCTACTACCTCCTGAGCTACGCCTCCACCAACCCTGAGGCCGACGGCTCCTATCGCAAGATCGAGGTGAAGGTGGCCCGCGCGGGCGCGACCGTCATCGCGCGCCCCGGTTATTTCGCGCGCGAGCCCGAAGCCGTCACCACGGACCGACCGGAGGGGAAATCGGCGGATCCTCCCAAGGCACGCCTCAACGCCGAGCTCCCGCTCGCGCTCGAGCTGAGCACGTACCTTCTTCCCACGGGGGACGGCGCGGTTCATGTCCCCGTGAGTGTCGCGCTCCCCGCGGATCTGCTGACGGGCGAGGGTGGAGCCGGGCGGAAGCTGAGGCTGAGCGTAGCCGACGAGGCCGGGAAAACCCTTCACTCCGTGGAAGAGCCGGTGAGTCTCGAGCATTTCTACGTGATCTCGAGTCTCTCGCTCGAGCCGGGCTCGTACGTCCTTCAGGTCATGGTCAGCGCGGGCGACCGGGAGCTCCATCGCACCTCGACAGCGATCCATATTCCTCCCGGGCTCGGCGAACGGTTCGGCCTCTCGAGCCTCCTTCCCGTCGCCTCGAGCGACGCCACCGCGAGCGCGGGAGCGACCGACCTTCCCCTTCTCCCGGTCTCCGCCGTGCGCCGCGGGGACGCTTTCCACGTTCTCTTTCAGATCCTCCCCGGCCGCGAAGCTCCTTCGAGGCGCGCCCGGGTGAGCTATCGAATTCTCGACTCGGGGGGGTCCGAGGTCCTGAAGGACAGGGTGAAGGACGAGATCTCTCTCTCCGACACGGCCGGCGGCACACCGGTTATCCTCAGTCTGCCGACGCGCTCTCTCGCCTACGGAAGTTACCGGGTCGAGGTCCGGATCGAGGATCCCTCCTCGGGGCGCGCGGCGACGGGCGAGATCGAGTTCCGCGTGCGCTAACCTCCGGCGACCCGCCTCTCAAGTAGGATCGCGAGGTCGGTGTATCCCTCAGAATCCGCCCACGAGTGCGCCTCGGCGAGACGCGGACGTTCTACGTCGGCGACGTCGAGGGCTTCCGCGAGCTGCGGCAGGAACGCCTGGAGCGTCGCCCGGCCGATCCAGGCGAGCCACTCGACCTTCGCTCGAGCTCCGGCGTCGAGTAGCAGCTTCACCAGCGCCGCATCCCGTGCCTGCACCGCGACCATGAGCGGCGGCACCCCGTCCTCGGGAACGAGGTTGGGATCGGCGCCGTAGTCCAGAAGGGCCGAGACCACGTGTTGATTTCCCGCCTCGACCGCGATCGAAAGAAGCGGCGTGAGAAAGCCGGCGCCAGCCGGCCCCTCCGCCCGTCGAGAGAACAGCCGGGCTCGAAGAAGCGAGCGGACCACGGCCCCGTGCGGCTCGCCGCCCGTAGCGAAGCCTCGAAGGAGGCCGCGGCGAAACATGCCGGCGCCGACTACCGCGCTTCGGAGGATGCTCTCGAGGGGCGCTGATTCCGGGGCATACTCCAGAAGAAGGCCGACAACGTCGCTCCGCCCGCAAAAAGCGGCCTCTTCCAGGGCCGTCTCGATGACGCGGCCGTCGATCGCGGGATGCGCGTTCAAGAGAAGGCGCACGGCATCGATGCGGCCGCGGCGACTCGCCCCGAGGAGAGCTTCCTCCCGGCTCGAAACGCCGGCCGCGATGAGGAGAGATACCGTTTCGGCGTGACCTTCGAGGGCAGCGAGCTCGAGGGCTCGCGCTCGCGACGTCTCGTCGAAGCCGCCGCGGGCCGAAAGGCTCCGCACCGCCTGGGTATGCCCTCCGTAGGCGGCGATCATCAGGGCGTCCAGTCCATGACACGCGGCCGCGTGCCGCATCGCCGCGGGAGCGTCTCTCTCCAGGAGCAGGTCCACGACCTCGGCGTGCCCGCCGCGAGACGCGGCGAGGAGTGCGGTCTCGTTTCCTCGCAGCGAGCCGGGGTCCGCGCCCTCGGCCAGGAGGAGCCGCACCGCCTCGGCCTGGCCGTCGCGGGCCGCCGCGATCAGGGCGCGATCGAGACCCTCGCTGCTTCGCGGAGGAGCGAGACCGTCCTTCGGCCCTCTCGTGGCCACGCGGCGAAGCACGATGCGAACGCTCTCGCCGCACAGGAGATATGAAACGTCGAAGTCGACTTCGCGCGCGGCGCCTCCGGTATTGAAGTGAATCGAGAGCTTCCCGTCCTGAGGGCGATAGAAGCCCTCTTCGAGGTGCGCGAGGTGGCGAAAGGCCATGATGACCCGCCAAAAATCATCGTCTTCGTCATCCTCGTCATCCTTGTCATCCTTGTCGGGGCGCGCGCTCGCCCGATTCGCCCGTTGGAACACCGTGACCAGCTTGCCTTCGATCCGGTAGCGAACGCGAAAGGCGGTCCATTCGAAATCGACGTGAACGAAGGAGGCGCCGGAACGCGCCCCATCGACGAGGATGGCCGAAACCAGCACCCCCTCCTTCGTCTCCGCCAGGCTCCGGCTGGTCGAAGGGCTATCGGGAAACGAAAGGCTGCCGGTGTCCGTTCCGGTGAGGAAATCGACGGTCTTGTCGGGCCGGGGAGAGCGCGGGAAGCGCGGCTGCCATTGCGCCGTGTCGGCCGTCAGGCCGTGGAGGCCTTCGAGGCCGTCGAGGATCGCCCGGGCGGAGGCGTGAACGGGCTCTACCACGAGGCCAGTGCGAGAGACGACCTCGTCGATCGCCACCACGTTCGCGGGATCGGCCATGGCCAGAGTCAAGGTGCGGCCGCGGCGCGCGAGGGGGAGCACACGAAGCTCCGCCGCCCGTTCTCGCGGCACGCTGGCGAAGAAATCACGGACCAGCCGTCTATCCGGGACCGTCTCCGAAACGTCGACCGTAGCGATGCCGTACCGGCGAGCGAGCGCCGCGGCGAGCGCCGCCTCCGTGAGGTAGCCGAGCTCGACCAGCGCGGCGCCGAGCAGACCGCCCCGTGACTTCTGGCGGGAGAGCGCTTTTTCGAGCTCCTCCCGCGTCACGAGACCGTCTTCGAGCAGAAGCTCTCCTAGCCGCAAGACTCCTCCGGCGCCGAAAGTCGCGATTGTGTTGGGATCGATGTCTCGCTTGCAGAATAGGAGACTCGAGCCCTCTTGGCAACAGAGAGGGCGGGGGCCTCCGCGCGAGGGAGGTCGAGACCTCGTTTTCTCGTCCTACGTTTCTAGGGCCGTATGTCACGGCCCGCGACAGGAGGCTAAGGATGAAACTGCGACTGCTCTCTCTTTTCACCGGACTACTGGGGTTTTCCGTTCCGGGCTTCGCCGTGCCGTCGATCCATGAGGTGTTCTACGATGCGGAGGGGTCCGATGCCGCTCACGTTTTCACCGAGATCGAGGGCCTTCCCGGGACGCGGCTCGACGGCTACCGGCTCGTGGGCCTCGACGGAGCCAGCGGACTCGTTTACCGGCAGATCGACCTCAGGGGCGCTCTGATTCCGGACGACGGTCTTCTGGTCATCGCGACCGCGCGGGCTCTGGGCGAGCTCCTGCTCGTCCGCGATTTCATCGCCGACGTGGACTGGCAGAACGGCCCCGAGGCGATCCAGATCTGGGACGCGCTCGGCGCCGTCGTCGACGCCCTCCAGTACGGGGACGCGGGGTCTTTTCATCTGGGAGAAGGGCTCTTCGCCCCCGATCCGCCGATGGGTTTCTCTCTGACCCGGGATCTTCTCGGCTCCGATTCCGGAGACAACCGAACCGACTTCCAGGTCTCGACGCCGACACCGGGGACCGGAAGGGCCCCGGCCTCCGTTGCCGAGCCCCCGGCCTTCCTCGTCCTCGTCGTGGGACTCCTGGGACTGATTCCTATCGGCGGAGCTCCATGGGGACGTCTGGCTGGGCTTCTAGCTCCGCGAGCGCGCGGCCGACGTCGTTCCTGCTGAGCGTCAACGGAGAGCCGCTCTCGGGATCGAGCATGACCCGGAAGACGCGGACTCGTCCTCGAGAGCGGACCTCAACGAGGCAGCGAAAATCATGAGTTTGCGCATGGTCTGGTCCCTACATCGGATCCGCCATCCGACATCTGGAGAAGGTTTGTGGTTATGGGGTCAGGATAGCAGACCGAGGGTTGCCTGCATGTTGAGGACTTGCGTCCGACGATAAAGAGCAGGAGAGGGGATGGGGAGAGAGGAAGAGATAGGGAGATGAAAAGAGAAGCACCGCCGACCAATAGCACCCACAGTCCTGCGCAGCTTTTGCCGGAGCTCATCTTCGGCCTAGTGGGCCCCCTTGGCGCCCGGATGGATGAGTTCCAGGGGCTCCTGGAGAACGGCCTGAGCACGCTGATCGGTTATGAAACCGAGCCAGTTCGCCTGAGCGACCAGTTAAAGCGCTTTGGTCCGCAGATCTGGACGAAGGTCTGGGAACAATTCCCCGTTGCCGGCCACGATCCGTCATGGTGGATATACAGCGGTCCCTCCGGCGCACCGCCTCCAGAGAAGGTCCACGAGCACATCCGGCGCAAAGCCTACATGGATGCCGGCCGGATGGTGCGCGAGGATGTGAGGGCCCGCGATGTCTTGGTGCGGCTTGCCGTCACTGAGATTCTAAGCAAGCGGAAAGGCGATGCTCCCCTTACCAAGGTCGCCTTCATTCTCCGTTCACTCAAGCATCCTGCTGAGGTCGAGACGCTTCGAAAACTCTATGGACCCGCTTTCGTCTTGGTCGGAGTTCATTCCACCGAGGACCACCGAGCCAAGAACTTGAAAAACACATTGAGACGGAAAACACGCCTCGGCGCACCGGCGCGCAATGCCGTTGCCACATATCTCCTCAACCGTGATAGCTACGAGACGGATACTGGACAGCGTGTCCGCGATACCTTTTATCTTGCCGACGTATTCCTCAGCGCGGATTTGGACGACCCGCTCGAGAATCAGTTGGAGCGGTTCCTCAAGCTCCTCTTTGGGAGTGTTGAGATCACTCCGACTAAAGACGAGTACGGGATGTTCGCCGCTCACGCCGCGGCGACGCGATCGGCGGCGCTCGCCCGCCAGGTCGGTGCCGCAGTCGCCACTCCGGACGGAGAGATCGTTGCTCTGGGGTGCAATGAAGTTCCGAAACCGGGAGGCGGCTTGGTCTTTGAAGATAGTGAATGGACCGAACTCCGTGATCTGAATCGCCCAACGCGTCGCGATACAGGTCAGGAAACGAAGGAGGACCTCTTACGCGAGATCCTAACCGGGTGGGGTCTCGAGGATTCAACAGATCGTCGCCAGCTGTTGAAAGGAGCCCGCGTTTTCGACCTGATTGAGTTTTATCGGGAGGTGCATGCAGAAGCTGCAGCCCTTCTGGATGCCGCCCGCCGCGGCGTGAGTGTTCGAGGATGCACTATCTACGTGACTACCTTCCCGTGCCACGATTGCGCGAAACATATCCTCGCGGCCGGAATTTCTCGAATCGTCTATGTGGAACCATACCCCAAGAGTAGGGCGCTTGAATTCTTTCCCCGAGCGATCAAACCCGCAGGTACAAAGACCCCCGAGGATAGTTGGGGTTGTCCCCCTGTGACGCAGGAGCCATTCGTCGGTGTGGGTCCAAACCTCTACCGTACGTTGTTTACCGTGTCGGAACGCAAGACAAAGGATGGCATGGTGCTCAAATGGAAGCCTGCGCTAAAGTGGCCAACGTATCCAGCTGCGTATCTGCAAGCTGAAAAGAGAACCCTGCAAGACATTTGGACACACCTTGAGCCGTTACTTCAGATAAACTAGACGAGAGAAAGGGGTGGATCGATGGATCAGAAGGAGTTTCGACAATTGCTAGAGCGTGTGGCGAAGGAGGCAGACACCCTGCCGAAGTGGACGCAGGATTACTTCGAAGCGCACTTCGGGAGTGTCACGTCTCCTCGGAAAGACGCAACTCCAACGACCCAGACGGCTCCAACGACCGAACAGGAACCGCCGACACGGACTGAATCTAGCGAATGACCACCGTGTAGACAGACTAGCCTCCACTCAAAAAGCTTTTCTCCGCCAAA
This sequence comes from uncultured Acidobacteriota bacterium, assembly GCA_964553925.1. Lineage (GTDB taxonomy): Bacteria > Acidobacteriota > Vicinamibacteria > Marinacidobacterales > SMYC01 > DAISKN01. The sequence goes on along the minus strand of CAZKNR010000270.1, from coordinate 8,930 downwards.
GAGCGCCAATCACCGAGACCCTGTTTTGGACTTCTCTTCGTGTCTTTGCGCCTCAGCTCAGGCGGTGGATCGAATGGGTCTTCACGATGAGGTGAACAGAAAGCCCGGCACGGAGATCGAGCGAGCGTACCGCTCCATGGGACAGCCGCACGTAAATCGAATCCTTGGCGTCGACCTCGACCATCGCGACCCCGCCCTGTTCTTCGATGGCGCGGATTACCCCTCCGAAGACGTTTCTCGCCGATAGCCCCACCGGCGCCTCCTTCGACAACAGCACGTCTTCCGCCAGAAGGCCAAGGAGGACGCGCTCGCCGAGGACACCCTCGCGGTAGGGAATCGAGAGCGGAAGTCCCCGTTCGGTTTCGACCCTTGTTAACCCCTCGTCCGGCTCGTGCGCCGTTACCCGCGACTCCAGCAGGTTCTCGAAACGGCCCTTGAAAAAACCCCCGCGGACCACGGGACGGGTCAGCACCGCTCGCGGCGCTCCCCGGTCGGAGACGCAACCTCGATCGAGGACCACCACCTCGTCCGCGAGAGTCAGCACGTCGGCGATGTCGTGGCTCACGACGAGCGCGGGGATTCGGTGGAGCTCCCGCACCCGTTGTACGTAGGGAAGGACGCGCTCTTTGAGCTCGACGTCGAGAGACGCCACGGGCTCGTCCAGGAGGAGAAGCCGGGGCTGAGAAAGAAGCGCCCTACCGAGAGCGACCCTCTGCCTTTCGCCTCCCGAAAGCCGGGAGGGGCGGCGCTCGAGGAGGTGGCCGATCTCGAGGGCTTCCGAGACCGACGAGAGGGAAAGCGCTCCCTCTTCCCGAAAGCCGTACAGGAGGTTCGCCCGCACGTCGAGGTGAGGAAACAGAAGCGCGTCCTGGGGCACGAGGCCGAAGCGCCGCCTCTCCGGGGCGAGCGAGATCCGGCGATCGCTCGAATAGACGATCTCGTCGTCGATCCGGATCTCCCCTTCGAGGGGACGCCTTAGGCCGGCCATCGCTTCGAGGAAAGTCGTCTTGCCTACTCCCGAGGGACCGAAGAGCGCGGTCACCGGACGTTCGAGGTCGAGCGAAACCGAAAGCTCGAACTCCGAAAGCGGGATGCGCAGGCGGACGTGAATCACGATGCCTCGAGGAACTGGGCGCGGCTTCGGCGAACGAGACGCTCGGAGAGCCAGATGGCGATGAACGCCACCACCACGCTCACGAAGGCGAGCCGGTACGCCTCGGGGTCGCGCCCGATCGAAACGAGCTGGAAGATCGCGAGCGACATCGTTTGGGTCTCGCCGGGAATGTTGCCCGCGACCATGATCGTGGCCCCGAACTCTCCGAGAGCGCGAGAGAACGCGAGGATCGCGCCCGCGAGGATGCCCCGCGCGGCGAGAGGAAAGGTCACGGTGAAGAACACGTGGAGGGGACCGCGTCCGAGGGTCCGCGCGAGCGCCGGAAGCCTCGGGTCCACGCCCTCGAAGGCGGCGCGAACCGTCCGCACCAGGAGGGGAAAAGCGACGACCGCCGAGGCGATTACGACGGCGCGCCAGGTGAAGGCGATGCTCAGATCGAACTGTTCGTAGAGAAAACGGCCGAGCGGCCGATTCCTCCCGAAGATCTCGAGAAGCAGAAGCCCCACCACGGTCGGCGGGAGCACCAGCGGAAGAGTCGCGAGGGTTTCGACGACGCTCCGCCCCGGCCACTTCGTGCGAGCGAGCCAGAGGCCAAGGAGAATCCCGAAGGGCAAGGTCAGGAGGACTCCGGCAAGAGCCATCTTCACGGTGAAGCCAACGAGCCACAAGAGATCCGGGGTCATTTTTCCCTCAGAACGACGAACCCGTATCGCTCGAACACCGCCGCGGCCTCGGCCGAGAGGAGAAACCGGTGTAGAGCCCGCGCTTCCTCGCCGGCCCCCCGCACCAGCACAAGCGGGTACACGATCCTCGGGCCCTCGTCCCGCGGCACCTCGAACGCCACCCGTACCCGAGGCTCGAGGATCGCATCGGTCCGATAGACGAATCCCGCGTCCACGTTGCCCGAGGCGACGGCCGCTAGCGCCGCCCGGACGTCGAGCGTGGGAACGACCCGCGCGCGCACCCGATCCCAGAGACCGAGCTTCTCGAGATACTGCCGTGCGTAGACTCCCGCCGGCACCGCCTCGGGATCGGCGAGAGCGATCCGCTGGCCCCGTTCGAGATCGAAAGGGGATCGAATGGGAACTGCCGCGGCTCGCTCTTCGACGATCACCAGCTGATTCGAAAGCAAATCCCGGCGCGATCCCTCCTCGATCGAACCGCCGGCCATCGCTCGATCCATCTGCCTTTCGTCGGCGGAAAAGAAGAGGTGGGCCGGCGCTCCCGCGAGTATCTGGCGGGCGAGGTCGTTCGAAGCGCCGAACTGGGGCACGACCCGCACTCCTGGACGTGCGGCCTCGAAGAGATCGAATATCTCTTCGAGAGAGTCGGTAAGGCTCGCCGCGGCAAAAACCCGGACGGTCGAAAGAGCGACCGTCAGCGCCATCCATTCAATCAACGACTCTCTCCTCTCCCATGCGCCTGGTGTCGTAACACGCGGTATCATAGCCAAGGCAGGGAGGTTTACAACGCTTAGCTACTGTGCTAATTAATACACCATGAGCCCCATGAGCCCCATGAGCCCCATGAGATTGTCGAGATCGAGCCTGGCTGTCGTCCTGCTCTTGTGCGCATCTCCGCTCCGAGCGCAAAGCTCCGAGGAAGTCTTCGAGAAGATCAAGGCCCTCGGCGGTCGCTGGTCCGGCCGCGTCGACGATCGCGAGCGCGGAGAACCTCTGGTTCTCGAGTACCGGGTGATTCAATCCGGGACTTCGGTCGTGGAGATCCAGGCTCCGGGGACGGCGAACGAGATGATGACCGTCTACTACCTCGCGGGCGGCGCGCTTCGCGCGACCCACTACTGCTCGTCAAACCAGCCGGCGTTCGCTCTGGAGTCCTCTCCCTCGAGCGATGCCGTTCGATTCCGCTTCGATGGCGGGACCGGCTTCGACCCCGAGCGCGATGGCCATGTGCACGACGGCGAGATCAAGCTCGTCGGGACGAACGAGGTCGAGCACTACTGGACGTACTACCGGGACGGGAAGAAGGTCAGCCATACCCGCTGGTTTCTGAAACGGGAGTAGGCTTCCTGCGGGTCTCTTGCATTATTTCTCACTCTGATAAATAATGCGGCTCGTGAGCCCGATCCTCTTTCACATCCTCCTCGGCCTGAAGGACGAGCAGAAGGACGCCGAGGGGATCGTCTCCCGCATGCGCGCTCTCGGCCAGGCGTCGGAGCCGCCTCTCGCCTCTTTCTACCGGGCGCTCAAGAAAGCCCTCGACGAAGGCTACATGGAAATCCTGGAGCCTGAGGACGCGGGACGCCGGGGGCGGCCGCGGCAGCGCTACCGGATCACCCGACCGGGGAGGACCGCGCTCGCCACCGAGGCGCGGCGACTCGGCAAGCTCGCGAAGCTGGCGCTCGGCGCCGCGGGAGCCGACCGCGAATGAACGAGGATCGAGGGCGGCTGACCTCCCTCTTCGAACGGATCCTCCGCGTCTATCCCGACGACTTCCGCAGGCTCTTCGCGGAGGACATGGTGAACGAATTCTCCCGGAGATGTGCCGATACCTATCGCCGCGGAGGCCGACTCTTCCTCTACGGATTCGCGCTCAGAACCAGCCTCGAGATCCTGGTCGAAGGCGCCTTCGAGCGCTCGCGGTCCCTTCGCCGTCGGGGCGGCGCGCGAGATCGAGGCCGCACCTTTAGGAGTATCGATATGAGAACCGAGATTCGTCATGCCCTTAAAAGCCTCGGACAGACCCCGGTCTTCACGGTGCTCGCGGTCCTGACGCTGGGTCTCGGAATCGCCGTCACCACCACGATGTTCAGTCTCACCAGCACGATCCTCTTTGCCGAGCTTCCGGTGAGCGATCCCGAAAACCTGGTATTCGTCTGGGGCCGCAACGAGCGGGCAAGCGAGAACCGCGCTCTTCTCTCGCTTCCCGAGGTGGCCGAGCTCCGGAAGGAGGTTACGAGCTTCGAGTCGGTCGGCATGGCCGTCGAGGAATCCTTTCAACTGACCTCCGTCCCCGAGCCCCGGCGCGTCGTCGCTTTCCGAATCACGGACAACTTCTTCGACGTTTGGGGAGTGGGGACGATCCTGGGCCGCGGCTTCCTCGCCGGAGAGGACCGCCCGGGGGCGCAGCCGACGGTCGCCCTGAGCCACGGCTTCTGGGAGAGACAGCTTGGCTCCGATCCGAAGATCGTGGGGACGACGATCGATCTCGACGGCAAGCCCCACCTCGTCGTCGGCGTCGTTTCACCGAAGATGGAATTCGGAGACCTGTCGCGGATCGATGTCTGGGTTCCGCTTGGACGAGAGATGGCGACGGCGAAGAGCGACGAGCGCCTGGCCTTCACTCAGGCGCGGTTAAAGCCGGGCGCCTCCGCGTCCGCGGCGCAGAAGGAGTCAGAGCTCCTCGCCTCCCGCCTGCAACAGGCGCATCCCGAGAACCACGGGTGGAGCTTCCGCGTTAGCTCCGTTGCCGACGAGATCCTCAATCAGGACGATCGTTCCCTCGTCGTGGTTCTCTCTATTTCCGTCGGCTTCGTTCTCTTCATCGCTTGCGCCAACGTGGCCAACATGCTCATGGCGCGGACCGCCGCTCGGTCGAGGGAGATCGCCGTCAGGCTCGCTCTCGGCGCGCGCCGAAGCGCGATCCTCCGGCATTTCCTCACCGAAGCCCTGCTGCTGTCCCTGGGAAGCACCCTCGTCGGCCTGGTGCTCGCCCGCGCCCTGCTCGACCTCCTGGTCCTCATCACCTCCGGTGAGCAATGGATCTACCGGGCGGCCTCGATCGACCACCGGGTCCTCGTCTTCACCCTGGCGATAGCTGCCGTTACGCCCCTGTTCTTCGCATTCCTGCCCTCGCTTTCGGCCTCTCGACCCGACCTCACCGGAAGCCTCAAAGAGGGCGCTCGGGCCGGGACCGGACGCCGGGCGCTCCGTTCCCGCGGTCTTCTGGTGACGGCGCAGATCGCGATGGCGCTCACCATCATGTTGGTTACCGGACTTCTTGCCCGGCACGTCTCCGAGATAAAGAGCGCCCGCCTGGGGTTCGAGCCCGAGGGAATCCTTTCGGTAGCACCGGAGCTTCCCGAGGCGAAGTACCCTTCGGGCACCGATGCGAAGCTCTTCTTCCAGGAGCTCGTCGAGGGCGCGCGCGCGACCCCGGGTGTTGTCGAAGCGGCGCTCGTGAGCCCCGTTCCCCTCGCGGCCTCGGGACAACGGCTGAACTTCCGCGTCGAGGGAAGGCCGGTCGCGGAGGGTGAAGAGAGCCCGAGCGCCTATTTCTTCACATCCGGCCCCGGCTATCTTTCCGTGATGAGAATCCCCGTCCTCCGTGGCCGGGACTTCGCCGACACCGATGACGACGTCGCGCCCCGGGTGGCGCTCCTCAACGAAAATGGCGCCTCGCGCTTCTTCCCCGGTAGAGATCCCATCGGGGCTCGAGTGCAGTTGGTGCGCGAGGAGGACGAGGGTCCGTGGATCGAGATCGTGGGTATCGTCGGCGACGTGGTTCACCTCGACGAGAACGTTCCCAGCGTCCCGCAGATCTATCTCGCGTTCGCGCAGAGCCCGGCGACGACCATGTCCGTCGTTGCTCGTGCCGAAGGAAACGAATCGGCGCTCGCGGATCCGCTTCGAGCCTTGGCCCTCTCTCTCGAGCCCGACGCTTACGTTCAGACGCGCACGCTCCCGGATCTAAGGCGCGAGGTCTTCGCGAGCGCGGACGCCATCATCGCCCTGTTCGCGATCTTCGCGGGATTCGCTCTGATCATGGCGGCGATGGGGATCTACGGCGTGATGTCCTACGCGGTGGGCCAGAGGGAGCGCGAGCTCGGCATTCGGATGGCCCTTGGGGCGGACCGCACCGACGTGACGAGGATGGTGGCCGCCCAGGGGGCGAAGCTCGTCGCTCCGGGCGCTCTCGTCGGTCTCGTCGGAGCCGTCCTCCTGGGCCGCCTGCTCTCGGGCGTCGTCTTCGAGGTGAGCCTCTTCGATCCCCCGACCTTCGCCTCGGTAACGGGGATCCTGTTGGTCGTCGCGTTTGTTTCGAACTGGGTGCCGGCGCGCCGGGCCACCCGGGTCGACCCCATCGCGACCCTCAGGGCGGAGTAAGGCCCGACGTTTCCGCTACGCGCCGAGCCCGAGATCGGCTAGAATCCGCCGTCTACCCAGGAAACGTGTGAGCGACTTTCAGGACGTCATCTGCCCTTCCTGCCGCAAGCCCCATCTCGTCGACAACGACGAGCTTCCGGTCGAGGGCCAATATCGCGTCTGCCCCCATTGCGGCACTTCGATCAAGGTCGCCCACGGGCTCGCCATGGTGACCGCGGCGCCTATGCACGAGGAGCCGGGCGACTCCGGTGAGGAATCGCTCGAGGTCTTCATCAAAACGCCGAGCGGCAGCGTCGAGCATCTGAGCTCTGGAGCCATCGAGCATCGCATCCAGATGAGGCGAATCCTTCCCTGGGATCTGCTGTCGAACGACGGCCGGGATTTCGAGCCCGCCTCGGAACGCCCCGACCTGCGGCGGCTTTTTCTCCCCGGGGACTTCGTTCCCCACGCGCAGACCCGCTGCGCGAACCACCCCGACCTCATGCCCGCGGCGACCTGCCGGAGGTGCGGCCGCAGCTACTGCAGCCAATGCGCCGGAGCGCTCCTCCAGATCCAGCCGCGACTCTGTCCGGCGTGCAGCGGTCCCTGCGCCGAGCCCGATGCCCGGCTGAGAGAAACGCCGCCCTGGCAGAGGCCGAAGGAGGTCGTTCGCTTTCCTATCGACGGGAGCGCCTGGATCGTCACTCTTCTCCTCGGCGTCCTCGTCTGGATCTGCGGCTCGTCGCTCTACCTGTTTCCGTTGAATCTTCTCGGGCTCCCAATCCTTCTCGACGCCGTCCTTCGCTCGTCGAAGGGCAAAAGGACCTGGACGATCCTCTCGCGCCCTTCGGATACCGACTGGGGCGCTCACCTGCGCCAGACGATTCCGATTGCGCTCCTCTCCGTCGTTCTCGCGGTTCCGTTCCTTTTGATCCCGCTCGCGCTCGGCCCGGGCCTGGGCGTACTCGTGCAGTTCCCGATGGTGCTGTTCCTCTTCTTCTACTACCCGATGGCGGTGGCGCTTCTTTTCGCCTCCGACGACAAAGACCGTGCGCTCCAGCCCAAAACCGTCGTCCGGGCGGTCTGGGCCTTGCGCGACGAGTATTTCGTCTACCTCGCGCTCTTCATCGCCGTCACCGTGGGCGTCGTCGCCGTGTTCACGATCTTGAGCTTCATTCCACTGCTCGATCGAATCCTTCAGAGCGTCGCTCTCGCCTACGGATGGGTCCTCCAGGCGCACTTCCTCGGCTTCTTCATCTATATGAATCGCGAGCGCCTCCGCACCGCGGCCTGAATGACTCGCTTCGGGCGGCTCTTCGGGTCGAGAAAACCCATCATCGGCGTCATCCACCTTCCTCCCCTTCCCGGCTATCCCGCGAGCCCCGGGCTCGTGAAGGTCATCGAGAAAGCCCTCGGAGATCTCGATGCGCTCGAAGCCGGCCCCGTCGACGGAGTCCTCATCGAGAACGAGGAGGACCGTCCGCACCGCGTCGAGGCCGCGCGAGAGACCATCGCCGCCATGACCCGCGTCGCCCGCGAGCTGGTTTCCGCCGCGCGCAAGACCGAGATCGGAGTCGAGATTCTCCTGAACGATCCCGAAGCCTCGCTCGCGGCGGCCGCCATGGCCGGGGCCTCCTTCATCCGCACGGATTACTTCGTCGATCCCATGGAGAGGCCGGAGCACGGCGGAGCGATGCGCATCGATCCCGAAGGTCTCCTCCGGTACCGGCGAAGCCTCGGCGCCGACTCCATTCTCATTCTCGCCGACGTGCAGGTGAAGTACGCGCGGATGCTCGTCGAGCGCAGCCTCGCCGAGTCCGCCCGGCTCGCGCGTGAGGCGGGCGCGGACGCGGTGGTGGTCACGGGGACGCGGACGGGGGAGCCGCCGTCATTGGCAGAGCTCGAGGACGCGCGCCGGGGTGCGGGTGAGATCCCGGTCCTGGTGGGGAGCGGGCTTTCTTCTTCCAACGCCTCGGCGCTGCTGCGGGCCGCGGACGGCGCCATCGTGGGAACGAGCCTCAAGCGGGAAGACGGAATCGACCCCGAGAAAGTGAGAGAGATCCTCCGGGAGGCCGGACGTTGAACGTGGTGCTCGCGGGAGACTGCGGGGTCGACCGCTACGTCAGCCTTGGCCTCGACCGTCCGGGCGGAATCACCCTGAACGTCGCGGCGCACGCGCGGAGGCTCTTCCCGCGGAACGACTCGATTACGGTCCTGACCGCTCTAGGCAACGACCGCGAATCCGTGCTGGTGAAAGACGCGCTGGGCAGTCTGGGGGTCGCGAGCCTCCTCCGTGAGCTTCCCGGGAGCACATCGCTCCAGCTCATCGACCTCGAGCCCTCGGGGGAGAAGATTTTCGTCTCCTACCATCAGGGGGTCCTCGGCGACTACCGCGTGGGAGCGGAAGAGCGGGCGCTCATCGCAGAGTCCGATCTGCTCGTCGCGCCGCACTACCGCCAGATCGACGGGTTCTTTTCCTCGGTGATGGCCTCCCCCTCACGCGGGCTTCGCGCGGTAGATTTCGCCGACATCGCCGAGGATCCGGTGACGAGAAACGTCGAGCGCTTTGTCTCTGACTTCGACATCGCGTTTTTTGGCCTCGACGCTTCGCGCGCGGGCTTCATCGACGAGCTCGAGACGATCGCGCGTGGCCGGCAGAAGCTCTTCATCGTGACTCTAGGCGCCGGTGGAAGCGTCGCGCTCGGCGAGGGGGACCGCATCTTCTGCCCCGCCGCCCCGGTCGAGAAAGTCGTGGACACGACGGGAGCCGG
>CAZKNR010000269.1:0-2735 GCA_964553925.1 uncultured Acidobacteriota bacterium | reverse complement strand
GAACCGCACGGGCGAGAACGGCGGTGTGGTCATCCGGCAAAGGGGCGAGAGATCGCGGGCGTCGAGGTGCTGGCGATGACGCTCCAGGATCGAGGAGAACCCGATCTCCCCGGCGAGAAGCCGGCGACGGTCCTCGCGGAGCTCACCCTCCTCCGGCGCTTTCGTCCCCCGCGCGATCCAGAGGCCCGTCTCCTCGAAGAGCTCGCGGGCGCCCGCCGCGAGGAGCGGTCGGAGCGAAGGGTCCGAACGGCCTTCGACGGCAACGCTCTCGTCCTCGGCGTCCACCGTTCCGCCGGGAAAGGCGTGGAACCCGCCGAAGAAGCGGAGCTTCCGGCTCCGCTCGACCAGAAGGATCTCGGAGGGCCGGCTCCGCCGCGAGACCGCGAGACTTACCGCCGTGCGCAACATGGTTCGATTATAGAATGGGCGGATGCTCAGCCTTGAAAGTTTCGCCTGCGGCGAGTGGAGAAAGGGAACCGGCAAGCCCCGCGTCCTTCGGCACGCCGTGACCGGGGAGCCGATCGCAGAGGTGTCGAGCGAGGGGATCGATTTCGGCGCCATGCTCCGCTTCGGACGCGAGCGCGGGGGACCGGCGCTCCGGAAGATGACGTTCCCGGAGCGGGCGGCCGTATTGAAGAAGATGACGGGAGTCCTGAACGACCACGTGGAAGAGCTCCGGGAGATCGCGGGGAGCTACGGCGCGACTTCGAAAGACGCGCGGCTCGACGTCGATGGCGGCATCGGTACCCTCGCGTTCTACGCGAGCCTGGGAGCGAAACAACTTCCCGAGGCTCGAATCCTCGCCGACGGCGACGTCTCCCGGTTGTCCAAAGAGGGCAACTTCGTCGGCCGCCACGTGTACGTGCCTCTAGAAGGCGTCGCCGTTCAGATCAACGCCTACAACTTCCCCTCGTGGGGCATGCTCGAGAAGCTCGGGCCCGCGCTCCTCGCGGGAATGCCGAGCCTGGTGAAGCCGGCGACGCCCACCGCCTGGCTCACGTTTCGCATGGTCCAGATCCTCATCGCCTCGGGCGTCGTCCCCGAGGGCGTCGTTCAACTCATCTCGGGCTCCGTCGGCGATCTCTTCTCCCACCTCACCTGCCAGGACGTGGTCTCGTTCACCGGCTCCGCGTCGACCGGAGAAAAGATCCGGACGCACCCCGCGATCGTGAAAAACGCGGTGCGGGTCAACGTCGAGGCCGACTCGCTCAACTGCATTGTCCTCGGGCCCGACGTCGCCCCCGGCTCTCCCGCGTTCGAGCACTTCAAGAACGAGGTCGTGTCCGAGATGACGGTGAAAGCCGGGCAAAAATGCACCGCCATCCGGCGCGTCCTGATTCCCGAGGATCGCGCGCCGGACGTCATCCGCGAGCTTCGTGAGAGCCTCGCTTCGATCCGCGTCGGGGACCCCAAGTCGGACGGCGTCGTCATGGGCCCGCTCGTGGACGAAGAGGCGCTCGTTTCCGCGCGCGAGGGGATCGAGAAGCTCGCGGCCGAGGCGGAGATCGTCTCCGGAGACCCCGGACGGAGAGACTTCGAGCCGAAGGGAGGCTTCTTCATGGAGCCCGTTCTCCTTCATTGCCGCGATCCAAGACGCGCCGCCGCCATTCACGAGGTCGAGGTCTTCGGTCCGGTCGCGACCCTCGTGAGCTACCGCGGGGCCGAGGAAGCGATCGAGCTCGCGCGAAAGGGAGGCGGGAGCCTCGTCGGATCGATCTACAGCGAGGACGAGGACTTCGTCGCCCAGACGACGTTCGGGCTCGCTCCTTATCACGGCCGCCTCATGGTGATGAACGCGAGGTCAGCGCCCGAATCGACGGGGCACGGAGTCGTGATGCCGCACCTGGTTCACGGCGGCCCGGGCCGCGCCGGAGGCGGCGAGGAGCTCGGGGGGGTCCGGAGCCTTCATCATTACATGCAGCGCGTGGCGCTCCAGGGGGATCCGGACCGGCTCGAACGGCTCCTCGCTAGATGAACCGCGAGACGCGGGAGAGGCTCTCTTCTTCCCCCATCTCGCGGCACAGATCCTCGAGCTCCTCTCGATGGGCGCCGCGCCACTCGAGAGCGTCGAGGTTTTCCGCGAGGGGCACGTCGAGTCGCAGGGTCGCGAGCTTGCGATAGAGAAGGGCGTTCTCGCGCTCGTGCTCGAGCTCGGCCGCGAGGTCGTACGCGCGCCGCGGCTTGTCCTTCCAGGCTCCCGCGTTTGCCGGAATGGCCTCGATGTGGCCGTAGTGGGCGAGGACGGCCGCGGCTGACTTCTTCCCCCATCCGAAGACCCCGGGAAGCCCGTCGGCGGCGTCGCCGACCAGCGCCAGAAAATCCGGAATCGATTCCGGGGAGACGCCGAACTTCGCGCGCACCCCCGCTTCGTCGAAGACGAGCTGCCGTCTTCGATCCCAGAGAACGACCCGCGCGCCCGTCACGCACTGCGTCAGGTCCTTGTCGGGGGAGGCGATGACCACTTGTTCGACCCGCGGGTCGCTCGCGAACCGAAACGCCGCGGTCGCGAGCGCGTCGTCGGCCTCGAACTCGACCATGGGCCAGGTCACGATGCCGAGGGCACGGGTCACGTCCTCGGCGAGCCCGAACTGCGAGAGGAGGTCAACGGGTACTCCCTCACCCGTCTTGTAGCCGGCGAAGAGGTCGTTGCGGAACGACTCGATGACGTGGTCGAAGGCGCAGGCGACGTGGGTGACGCTCTCGTCGCGAAGAAGGAAGAGGAGACTCCTCAGGAT
>CAZKNR010000268.1:0-25235 GCA_964553925.1 uncultured Acidobacteriota bacterium | reverse complement strand
CGCTCGGAGTGACCGACACCACCCAGCCTTCTTCGTCGGCGGACTGGATCGACGTGGTTCCCGCGAAAAAGCCCCGTTCGAAGTCAGCAAGGGCCTGGACTTCGGTCGAGGGAGTCTTCGTTCCCCACGTCTCGAGGTAGTGGCGATAGGGATTCGTACCGCCCTGGAAGGGATAAGGATCGCCGGGCTTGATGCCGGGATCGTTCATCGCCCAATCGATGAGCTTTCGCCGCTCGGCCGCGTAGTCCTTCGACAGCAGCCCGCGGATCGGCTCCTCGGGCGGGAAGTAAGGGTCGCCGTAGTAGAAATCTCTATCCGCGAAGGCGAGGCTCATCGCCTGGTAGAGCGTGTGGATGTAGCGGCTCGAGTTGTACCCCATCGACTTCACGTCGATGGGCTCGAGGATGTTGAGCGTCTGGAGGAGGACCGGGCTCTGCACCCAGTGCGTGAGTTTGTAGACCTCGATGCCCTTGTACGACGTCGAGACCGGCTCTTCGATGTGGACCTTCCAGCTCGCGAGGTCGTCCTTGGTGTGAAGGCCTCCCTGCTCCTGCGAGCCGCGGGCGAACTCCTCGGCGATGTCTCCTCGATAGAAGCGATCGTAGGCGGCGTAGATCGCTTCCTTTCGCGATTTCCCCTGGGCAAGCGCTTTCTCCTCGGCTTCGACAAGCTTCCGGAGCGTCGCCGCCAGGTCGCGCTGAACGAAGATCTCTCCGGGGTAGGGCGCTTCGCGGTCCTTCTGGCCGAGGTGAGGCAGAAGCACGGCCCGCGAGTAAGGCCACTCCTTTATGAGAGCTTTCGTGCCCTCGATCGAATTCGCCGTCGAAGTCTCGATGGGATAACCGTCGGCCATCTGGATCGCGGGCTCGAGGACGTCCTTCAAACGGAGCTTTCCGTACTCGGCGAGCATCGTAAGGAGCCCTCCCGGAGTCCCCGGGGTCACGGCAGCGAGCGGCCCGAACTCCGGCGGGTATTCCATCCCCTTCTTCCGGAAGAACTCAGGAGTGGCGCCCGTGGGAGCGACCCCGAGTGCGTTGATGCCGATGACCCTCTTTTCGATCGGGTGGTAGATGAGGGCCTGGGTCTCGCCGCCCCAGCTGAGAGCGTCGTACATCGTGCTGGTGGCGCCGAGCATGGCGCAGGCGGCGTCGACCGCGTTTCCGCCCTTCTGGAACATCATCGCGCCCGCGGTTGCAGCGAGAGGTTTCCCGGTGATGGCCATCCAATGCCGCCCATGGAGGACCGGCTTCTGGGTGGGCTCCGACACCGCCTGGGAAGCGACAAACAAGAAAAGGAAAGGAAGCGCTCGTTTCTGGTTCACGGCGTTCGACCTCCGATAGGCGGATCGTGCCACCCCCGTCCCGATCGAAGCAACCGCTTGCCCGATGCGATGCCTGCTGCTAGCATAGTGCGTTTCTCGAGCCACGTGGGCGGCTAGCTCAGCTGGGAGAGCGCGGCGTTCGCAATGCCGAGGTCAGGGGTTCGATCCCCCTGCCGTCCACCAATAGAATCTCGTGGGTAACTTTTCGCGAGGTTACTGCTCCCGATGCTGGGACGTCGAGAAGACTCTTGTTCGGATGCATCGTCGCCACGCTGGGATTGCGGAATGCACGCGCAGCAAGACACAGGCGAGGGCGTGGCCAGAGGATACAAAGATCCGAACTCAGCGAGCGATCCACCCTCGGGGTTGGTTGTCGCGTGATTGATCGCTCATCGCGGCTTGTCGGAATCCTGTGGCAATCCACGGACGAGCGCCTTTCGCTTCTCTAGCAGTTCCCGGATGCTTATCTTTTTTCCCGAGATAAAGACGCTCGCAAGAGCGGCGAGCCATGCGACGATGAGCCAAAAGCCTTCAGCGCGATCAAGGTATGAGAGCCCGCCTCCGATCGCCAGCACACCGATGGATAGGATGAACGCGAACACCTGCGCCCTGCTTTCTCGCGCCTGAGACCCCTCGAGAACTGAACGCTCCATCACGTGACGGTGTTCTGACTGATCTCTAGCCATCCCAACGATGATTTGAGCTGCACCCGGAACGATCTCGTCGTACTCACGCAAGAGAGATGGGGGCGGAAGGGGCCCAGAGTGAAACCCGGCCGCGAGGATTTCTATCTTGGTCTCGAGTTTCTCTTCGACAACCCGCTCTATTCGCTCGATCGAGCTGTTTGAGGAGGGGGTTTGCGGAGGGGGTTTGCGGAGGATTTTCTTTCCTGCCGCCTTTGCTCATTTCCTGGCGTGAGTCTTCTCGAGCAGATCGGCGGCGCAGAGGAAGTCATTCCCCACGGCAAGCCAGTCGGATCGAATCGCGTTCTCGTCCGCCAGCCTCTCGGTCGCGCTGACGTTGTACTCGTCGAACTGTCCAGCCAGATCGAGCGTACGTGCGACACCCATCCAGAGACGAGGTCTCACGAAGAGAAAATCCGACATTTGAAACGACTCCTTAAAACAAGAGGGAATATCGAAAGCAAACCCCGCAGATCAATCTACCACCGTGAGCCGGCTCATCGCAACCGGTTGGGTCGTTACCCGCGGGCGTCATCCCGACTATCCCCTGCCCACGTTACGCAACCTGTGTAGAATAGGCTCATGCTCCCCCTCCTTCTCGCGGTGGTGGTCTCGGCGGCGGCCGCCGAGGACCGCCTTTCCGATCTCGTCGCGAAAATCGAGAGTCATTACGACGCCGTCGCCGACTTCGAGGCCGGATTCACCCAGCGCTACGAAAGAAGGCTTTTGCGCAGGACGGTCGAGGAGAAAGGCAAGGTCTCGGTGAAGAAGCCGGGGCGCATGCGGTGGGAGTATCGCTCGCCTGAGGAGAAGATCTTCGTCACCGACGGAGCCAAGACGTACTTTTACCTCCCGGCGGAAAATCAGGTCATGGTGAGCCACCAGCCGCAGGGCGCCATGGGGATGGAGGAAGGCTCGCCCTTCGAGCTCCTCGCCGGCCGGGGACGCCTCCGCGAGAGCTTCAGCGCCGCATTCTCCGGCGAGCCCGCGACCGAGGGAGGGATCGTCCTCCGGCTCGACCCCAAGAAGCCCCGGGAGGAGTTCGAGGTCGTCGAGCTCGAGGTGCAGCCGGGTGACGGCAGAATCCTGCGTGTGGTTCTGATCGATACCGCCTCGAACCGCACGGAGTTTCTTTTCGCCGACGTTCGCGAGAACGTCGGCCTTCCGGAATCGCTCTTTCGCTTCGCCATCCCCTCAGGGGTCGAGGTCGTGGTGCAGCAGTCCGACAACCCGAACGGCGCGCCCTGAGTGCCCCTGAGAGGTCGCCCCATGTTCATGTTCCGTTCCATCCCCATCGCAAAGGCTGTCGCCGTCTCGTTCGCGATCGCCGCTCTTTCCGGGTGCGCGACGACGTCGCTCATGAGGGACGCCGAACGCGCCGAGAAGGCGGGCCGGTACGATCACGCGGTCGCCCTCTATACCCAGGCGCTGACCGAAAGACCGGACGACCCGCACGTGCAGCAGAACCAGAAGCGCGCCAAGCTGCGAGCGTCCGCCTCGCACGCTCTCGAAGCGACGCGGCGGATGGCCGAGGGCGACCTCCTCGCCGCCAGGAGCGAGCTCGAGGTCGCTCTCACGCTGAACCCGTCGGAAAGTTCGCTCGTGGCCCAGATCGAGGAGCTCGATGGCCTCATCGCCGAGAAGGGGGCCGAGGCGAAGCGCACCTCGATCGCGAGCCTCAAGCGGACGGTCAGTGAAACCCCGCTCGGAAGCCTGGCCGTCGCGCCGGGAGCCGCCGCACCGGCGGGCTTCGTGTTCCGAGACGCCAATCTCCGCGACGTCCTGTTGTCGCTCGGGACGCTCGCGGGGGTGAACGTGATCTTCGACGAGGGCTTCGTCGATCGCCCGGTGACCATCGATCTCGAGGACGCGACGTTCGACGAAGCCTTCCGGTCGCTCACGACCATGACCCGGAACTTCTACCGGGTGGAGGGCGACCGGCTCATCACCATCGTCCCCGACACCGAAGCCAAGAGACGGGAGTACGAGCAGCAGGTGACGCGCACCTTCTACCTCTCGAGCGCCGATCTGAAGGAAACCATCGATCTCCTTCGCATCGTGCTCGGCGCCCGCCGCATCGCCCCCCTGACCGCGGCCAACGCTCTCACCATCGTCGACACCGCCGAACGCGTCAAGGCGGCGGAGACGATCATCGAATCGCTCGACAAGAGCCGGAGCGAAGTGATCGTCGAGATGGAAGTGCTGGAGGTGAATCGCAATCGTCTGGTGGAGTATGGAATCCAGCTCCGCTCCGCCGGCGAGGAGGGCATCGTGACTTCGGTCTTCCCCGGAGACACCACCCTCGACCAGCCCACGTACTCTGCGAGCAACCTCTTCGTCGCCGGCCTTCCGGGAGCGGTTTTGAGCCTCCTGCGCACCGACGGCGACACCCGGGTTCTCGCGAATCCCCAGCTTCGCGCCGTCGACGGCGAGTCGGCTCAGGCGGAGTTCGGGGAACGAGTGCCCGTTCCCATCACCACCTTCACTCCCATCGCGACCGGCGGCGTTCCCCAGCAGCCGGTCACGACGTTCCAGTACGAGAACATCGGCGTGAACATCCTGGTGACCCCAAGGGTCCACCACAACAACGAGATCAGTCTCGCCATCCAGGTGCGCCTGGGCACCATCTCCGGCACCGGCTACGGCGGACTGCCGACGTTCGGAAACCGGTCCGTCGACACCGTTCTCCGCCTCGGGGACGGCGAGACGAGCCTTCTCGCCGGGCTCATCAGCGACGAGGAGCGTACGTCCCTCAACGGGACTCCCGGACTGGCGAACGTTCCCATCCTCGGCCGGTTCTTCGCCGCCAATCGCAAGGAAGTGAAGGAGTCGGACATCGTCCTGATGATGACTCCGAGAATCATCCGCCGCGCCGACGTGACGCTGAAGGATCTGCTGCCTCACGCGATCGACGGCGTCTCTGGATCCAACATTCTCTACGAGGCGCCGCAGCCGCTGCCCCGGCGCGAGGGCGACGAGCCTCCGGAAGGTGAGCGGAGGAGACCGCCGGGAAGCCGCCCCAATCCGAACTGACCGAACTAACAACTAGGGCGACTAGCGGGCGACCTTGAAGATCACGGGCAGGCGGCAAAGCGTGACCTCGTCTCCGTCCTTGATCGGAGTGAGGACGCCCGTGGGGATCCGATTCCCGTTGATGTACGTGCCGTTCATCGTCCCGATTTCTTCCGCGATGTAGAACGTCTGGTCCTTGTGGACCAGGCGCGCATGCCGTCGGCTGACGTTCCGGTTGTTGTCCTCGTCCGTCAGATCCACCTCGGGACGATGCCCGGTGACCGAATCGTACCGGCCGATGAGAACCTCGTCCTTGTAGACCGGATAGATCTTCCCGCTCTCCTTGGCGACGAAGTAGGAGCTCGCGGTCGCGGTCGAAGGCACCGTGCCTTCAGGCGCCTTCGTCGGCTTGTCGACGTCCGGCATCTCCGGCACCTCGGGCATATCCGAGGAGCCGCTCGCTCTCTGAGCCGCGTAGTTCTCGAGCTGCTCCGAATACTCCCGCATGCGCATCGAATACTTTCGGAGCATCCGCACGGCGATCTCCGGATTCGATCGGATCATCTCGCCGAACGTCTGGCTGTTGATGCTGATGACTCCCGCGTCCTCGAGCACCTCCGCGTCCGCGGTCCGGGGGAGCCGTTCGAGGATCGACATTTCCCCGAAGAAATCCCCCTTTTCCAGCACCGTGACCGTGGTCCTCGCGCCGGCGACGTTCTTCTTGATCGCGACCGACCCCGATTGGACGATGTACATCTCGTCGCCTTCCTCATCCTGGCGGAAGACGAAGTCGCCCTTCCGGTAGTGAGTCAGGAACTTGGCAAATGGGCTTTCCTTGCCAGACATACTTTCTTGGCTTACTCGGCCTTACTTCAGCTACCTCGGGGGTACTCGCTTTTTGGGTCG
Source organism: uncultured Acidobacteriota bacterium (assembly GCA_964553925.1). GTDB lineage: Bacteria > Acidobacteriota > Vicinamibacteria > Marinacidobacterales > SMYC01 > DAISKN01. The sequence continues at coordinate 19,313 of CAZKNR010000268.1, read as the reverse complement.
GTTTTCCTCGGAGGTCGAGGCCTTACGTCCTTATACTTCAAGAAGATAGCATGGGCTCGCGAAAGCTGTCAATTCTTCCGCGTCTTTCTCAACCTGTTGACCACACAAGGGAAAGCGTGCTAGCCTCCAAAAAATCTGTGAAATCGTTCGTTCTTTTCTCCCTCTCCAAAGCGACCGCATCATGAGTCCGCGCGATCCCGCCGAGTACATAGAGAAGCTCACCGCCGTTCTCGAAATCACCAAGGCCTATCGAAGCATCATCCACCTCGACGTCCTGCTGCGCGCTATCGTTGAGACCGCGGCCGCGACGCTCGGTGCCGAGGCCGGCTCGATCCTCCTCTACGATGAGCAGGCTCGGCTCCGGTTCCACACCGCCTCGGGCCAGGCTGCTTCCGCGGTGAAGCCGATGTTCGTCGAGGCCGGTCAGGGAATCGCGGGATGGACCGCGCAAACGGGCAAGCCCGCTCTGGTGAACGACGTCGCGAACGATCCGAGATTCGAGCGCCGCTTCGACCGGGCCTCGGGCTTCGTGACCCGTTCGATTCTCTGCGTGCCTCTGACGTTCGAAGGCAAGGTAATCGGCGTTCTCGAGCTCCTCAACAAGAAAACCGGCGCGGGCTTCGACACCGAGGACGAAACGCTCCTCGGGAGTCTCGGCGATCAGGCGGCGATCTCGATCGAGCACGTGCGGCTCCAGGACGCGCAACAGAACTACTTCACCCACGTGAGCGAGATCCTCATCGGCGCGATGGACACCCACGTTCCCATCAAGACCGGCCACGCGAGGCGGGTCGCGCGTTACGCGAGACTTCTGGGAGGAGGCATCGGCCTTTCCGAGGAGGCCCAGAAGGACCTCTACTTCGGCGGGCTCCTCCACGACATCGGCCTTCTCAAGCTCGACGTGATGGAGGACTGGACGCGGGAGCGCATCGAGCTTCATCCCGTGCTCGGCTACGAAATGGTGAAGGACATCATCTTCTGGAGGAGCCTCGCACCGACGATCCTCCACCACCACGAGAGGTGGGACGGCCGAGGCTACCCCGAACGACTCGAGAAGGGCGCGATCCCCCTGGGAGCCCGGATCATCGGCGCCTGCGAAGCCTTCGACATCATCACCAGTAAGAGCTCCTACAAGTCGCCCCTCCCCTACGAAATGGCGCTGCGCGAAATGGACGCGCACGCCGGGACCCAGTTCGACCCCGAGATCGTGGCGGCGATGAAGACCAGCATCTCCGAGGAGGACACCATCGAGAAACGCCCGACCCCTCCTCCCGGAAGATGAGGCTGGTTAAGGCAGTGCCCTAGGCTCCTCTTCCCCTCCCGCGACCTCCTCCTCGCCCGCGGGCTCTTCCGCGGTGCGTCCGTGGAGAACTCCCCTCTTGTTGATCTCGCGGAGAAGCGTCTTGAGATAGGTGTCGAATCGATGGGCGATCTGGAGGAGACCCGGAACGCTGTCGCATTTGAGGATTTCCATCGCGAACGACTCGAAGCTCGACCAGTCGCGATACATGAGAAAGCGCAGCGAGCGATCGTAGAACCGGGAGATGAGCCGCTTCATGGTCTCCGCCCGCTCCGCGGTCTTCTCGTCCGAGAACCTCCTCACCGTGAGGATGAGCGCGACCAGGTCCCGCCGGAGCAGCTGCGACTGCTCGAGGTGGGTCTCGTAGTGGGAAAAGATGCGCTGGCCGTCGACGTCGGGATCGAACCCCTGGGCGAGCTGGATGATCGCCTGTTGGAAGCAGTCCCGCAGGATGCCGTGGGAGTTCTCGAGCCGCATGTAGATGGTGTCGGCTTGCTTGAAGGACGTAAGCTCGGTGAGCTCGGTGTTGATCACCTTCCTGAGCTCGAGCGGCACGCAGTACACGAAGCTCTCGAACGTCTCGGGGAACCCGGAGTTTGGGCCGAGCCGCGCCTGCTCCTTCTGGATGTAGTCGACGAGCGCCCGGGTCTCCGAAGCCACGAGGGAGAAGATGAGGACCGACGTCCGGAGCTCCTCGAGATGGCGCTTGCGCGGGTCGGCGTACTCCAGATAGTGGAGCAGGCGAAAGAACTGGAGAAACATGTTGGCGACCAGCCGGCGGCGGTCGCGGTCCGCGATCGCGTGAATGAGCTCGGCGATGGGCTCGGCGGTGATGCGGTCGGACGCCGGCTTGAACTTCTTGTCCATCAGGAGGGCGAGATAGTCGTTCCGCCGCACCTCGCGATAGATGAGACGCCCGACGCTCTCGAACGTCGAGTAGGGAATCCGCGACAGTTTGGAAAGCTCCGTCAAGAGCAGCTTCAAGTCCTCGAAGCTCTCCCGCAGGAGCGTGAGCGCCGACGCCGGGCTTGCCTGGCGAAGGAGCCGAGCTACGTAGGGGTCGGCGATGTCGTCGCGCTTCAGGAAGTTCTCGACGTACTTATCGAACCGGTCGTGGCTGACCTGGTCCTCGCTCGAAAGCAGGGTGCAGAGCTTCGTCACGCGCTCGATGGCGTTGGCCACGAGCCCGATCTCCTCGTAGAAGCTCCGGATGGCGAGGGTGCGGGTGGAGTCTTCCGAAAGAGGCTGGTTTTTAATGCGGAAGTATCGCTCGAAGCTCCGAAGCCACATCTCGAGCTCGAAGAGGTACTCGATACGGCCGGTCTCCGAAAGGCGATCGACCCACTGAGACATCTGCCCGAGCAGAAATTCAGCCTGGGACAACGAAAGCTCCAATTCGAATTTGGGACCGGCTTCTTACCTATCCGCCTGCCGGAAAAGGTGATCTTAACACGCCGCCCTCGACCTCATGTATAATAAAGGTCTTCATAACAGCGCGGAGCCTCGTTTTATCCGACTGCCGCTCCGGACTCATGAACGATCGGTTGAGCGAAATGGAGCGCGCGGGAAGGCTCGAGCTGCTGAGCACCGCCGGCCTCGCCATGGCGGGGAGCTTCGACCTCCGCGACATCCTGAAAGAGACGCATCGGGCTGGATCGAGGCTTCTGGACGGTCTTCCGCTCGACGTGCTCTACCTGGGCCGCGAGTCGATTCACTCCCGGACGCTCTGGTTTCCTTCGGAGCCCGGTGAGGGAAGTCTGTCCGCGGCCGAGCGCGCCGAGCGCGAGAGTCTCGCGCGCCGTCTGGCTCTCGAAGGCGCGGGAGGCGATGCCACGGAGGCAATCCTCGCGCGGGACCTTTCCGCCGGACGAAGCGCCATCCTTCTCCAATATCAGAACGATCTCCTCGGGGTCTTGTTTTTTCGTTCTCCCGGCGACGCCCGCGGAGACGCCGTCAAGCTCCTCTCGCTTCTCGCCCAGCACGCGTCGACCGCGCTCCGCAACATCCACCTGGCCCAGGAGCGCATCCACTCCGAGCGGCTTTCGGCAATCGGAAGAATGATCGGCACCATCGTCCACGACTTCCGCGGGCCGCTCACGGCGCTTCGCGGCTACGCCGGGATGGTCGCTGGCCTCGATCTCGGCAATGCGGAGCGGCGGGAGTACGGCCGCTTCATGCTCGAGGAGTGCGATCGCCTCGCCCACATGGTGTCGGAGCTTCTCGAGTTTACCCGCGGCGCCCGGCCGGAGCTCGTACCCCAGTGGGTCGATCTCGGAGAATACCTCGGGAGCTTCGCCGAAAGGCTAAGGCGGCACTACAAGGACCAGGGCATCGTGGTCGAGCTTTCGTCCGCACATGCCCGCGAGGCGCGGGTCGACCGGGCGAGGCTGGAGCGCGCGCTTTGGAACGTCGCCACCAACGCCTGCCAGGCGATGCCCGAAGGCGGCGTCCTCTCGATCCGTTCCCTTAACCGTGAGGGAGAAGCGGTCATCGAGGTCGAGGACCGAGGCTGCGGCATCCCCGAAGCGATCCGCCACCGCGTCTTCGAGCCCTTCTTCTCTTACGGCAAGTCCGAGGGCATAGGCCTCGGAATGGTGACGGCCCGGAAGATCGTCGAAGAGCACGGCGGCGAGATCGAGATCGAGAGCCGTCCCGAGCGGGGCACTCTCGTGAGATTCCTGCTTCCGGTCGACGGTCCTAGAGAGCCCGCAGGCGTTACCTGCTAGGAAAGCTAGTCGGCGAGGGCGTTCAGGAGTTTCTGGTGGAGGCCGCCGAAGCTTCCGTTCGACATTACCAGGATGACGCTGCCTGGTCTCGCCCGCTTCACGAGCCGGGCTGCGATCTCATCGACCCCGGGAACGAAAGCGGATTCGATTCCCGAAGCCTCGAGGTCGGAGACAAGCTTCTCTTCCGAGAGCTCCTCTTCGGGAGCAAGCCGGCTCGACGAAAAAACCTTCGCCAGGACGACCTCGTCGGCTAGAGCCAGGGCCTCCGCCATCTCCTTCTGGAACACGCGGCTTCTCGAAGTGAAGGAGCGCGGCTCGAACACGGCGAGAATCTTCGCGCCGGGAAAGCGGACGCGCGACGCGAGAAGGGTCTCCCGGATCGCGGTCGGGTGGTGGGCGAAATCATCCACGACCGTGACTCCTCCCGCGACCCCGCGCACCTCCATCCGCCGCTTGACCCCCGAGAACGTAGAGAGGCCTTGCGCGATCTCGGAGCCGGAGCAGCCGAGGAAATAGGCCGCGGCCGCCGCCGCGAGCGCGTTTCGGAGTGACGCCGGTCCCCAGAGCCGAGCGGACGCCTCGGCGATGGCGACGCCCTTCCGATGCAGCCGGAACTTCGTGCCCGCTTCTCCGCTCTCGAGGACCTCCGCCGTCCAGTCCGCTTCCCCCTCCACGGCGAAGCTCTCGACGGGGCAAATCGCGCCCTCGGCGACGCGCCGGGCGCGCTCGCTCTCGATCCCCGCGATGAGGAGACCGTTTCGCGGAACGAGGTTCGCGAGAAGACGAAACGCTCTCTCCACCTCGTCGGCATCCCGGTAGATGTCGGCGTGGTCGAACTCCACGTTAGAGACGATCGCTACCGCCGGAAGGTAGTGAAGGAACTTCGGACCCTTATCGAAGAAAGCGGTATCGTACTCGTCCCCCTCGACGACGAAGGCCTCGCCTGTGCCCGAGCGGAAGCTTCTGGCGAAGTTCGAGGCGACACCTCCGATGAGGAACCCCGGGTCGCACCCGGCGGACTCCAGAAGCCACGCGGTAAGCGACGAAGTCGTGGTCTTTCCGTGCGTGCCAGCCACGACCACGGGAGTGCGGCCGCGAAGGAAGAGGTCCTTCAGAACCTCGGGCATCGACACGTAGGCAAGACGCCGCTCGAGAACCGCCTCGAGCTCGGGGTTGCCGCGCGAGAGCGCGTTTCCCACCACGACCAGATCGACCTCCGGGGGAAGGTTCGCGGCGGCGTAGGGCGAGCGCACTTCGATTCCGAGCTCGGCGAGGAGCGTCGACATCGGCGGATAACAGTCGTTATCGGAGCCGGTGACGAGGAACCCGCGCTCCTCGAGGAGACCGGCGAGAGAAGCCATCGCCGTCCCCGAGATCCCGAGGAGGTGGATTCGAGCGGAGGCCGAGATCGTCCCGATCACGAAACCGCCGATTCGAGAAGCGTGAGGCCGTCGCCGTCGAGACGGACAGGCACCCCGAGAGGCAGGGTCAGTCCTTTCGAGCGCGTGTGGCCGGACGGAAATCCGAAGAGCACGGGGACGTGCAGGTACGAGGTCCAGTCTCGGAGCATCTCCTGAAGCGTATAGCCCTGATCGGGATGCTGCTCGCAGCCCGGCATCTCGCCGAAGACGAGCCCGCGGACGCCGTCGAGGAGTCCGGCGAGGCGAAGCTGCGTCAGCATGCGATCGATCTGATAGGGCTTCGTCTGCGTGTCCTCGAGAAAGAGGATGGCGCCGTCGAACGAAGGCAGGAAATGGGTCCCCGCGAGGGCGGCGACGATGGAAAGACAACCTCCGAGGAGCGGTCCCTCGGCGGCGCCGTCGTGCAGCGGCTCCGTCGTCTCGATCGCGATTCTACCCGGCGCCTCGGTCGAGGTCAGGACCTTGAGGAGGTTCTCCCGGTCGTAGTCGCCCCGCGCGATCTGCTGCGCCACCATCGGGCCGTGAAACGACACGAGCCCGGCCCCGCTCGTGAGGAACAGGAGGACGGCGGTCACGTCGCTCGACCCCAGCACTACTTTGGGATTCTCTCGAGCGCGCTCGGGTGAGAGGCGAGTGAGGAGGTCCATGCTCCCGTAGCCTCCTCGGGCGCAGAAGAGGGCGGAGACGTCCGGATCTTCCCAGAGCTCGATCCAATCTTGAAGGCGATCCTCCGCAGTGCCGGCCGTGTAGCGCCCGCGGTGATAGAGCCTTTTTCCGATGCGGGTCCGAAACCCGAGTCGCTCGAGCTCGGCGACACCCCGATCGATGAACTCTTGCCGAACCGGGCTCGCAGGCGCGACGACTCCGATGACGGAGCCGGCGCGCACCGCCTTTGGCTTCAAAACGGAAGGGTTCAAGAAAGCTTCGCGCGCACGACGGAGTTCACCGCCTTGCCGTCGACGGTCTTCCCCGTCGCCTTGAGGCGTACGAGCGCTTCCTTCATGACCGCCCCGATGTCCTTGGCCGAGCTAAGGCCGAGATCCCTCAGCACTTCGACCACCACGCGCTCGACGTCGGCCTCGGAGACCGCTTCGGGGAGGTAGGCCCGGAGGAGGTCGCGCTCCTTCCCCTCTTTCTCCGCGAGATCCGCGCGGCCGCCCTTTTCGAACATCTCGATGGACTCGGTGCGCTGTTTTACCAGAGTCTGGAGAAGCTGGCTCTCCTCGTCGGGCAAGAGGGGCCTTCTGAGCTCGATCTCCTTGTTCTTCAGCGCCGCCTTGGTCATGCGGAGGACGCTCAACTTGAGCACTTCCTTGCTCTTCATCGCGGCCAAAAGCTCCCTCTGGATGCGCTCCGAGAGACTCACAGCGTGAGCCCTTCCGGGACCGCGGGGTCCTCTGTCTGCGACACCGCGGCCAGGACCAGGCTGCACTTCACCCGCGCGAACGTAAGCTCGTCTCCGTATCGCAGGGTCGCCTGGGTCACCACCTGACCGTTCACCCGGGTCTTGTTGGCGCTCCCGAGATCGAACAGCGTAACGCTATGGTTAGAGATGATGATCCTCGCGTGGTGCTTGCTCACGAGCGGATCGCGAATGCAGATGTCGTTCGTCGGTTCGCGGCCGATGCTGGCCTCACGCCCCTTGATGACGTGCCGGACGGGTTCCCCTTCGGAGCCCAAAATGACGAGACACGGATATTCTTTCATAGACTAAGGCCGGTCCTGCGCGCCAGGCTTTCGCGACTCCATCGATTCGGCGCCGGAGATCGCTTGCCGCGCGGCCAGCACCCGGTTGAGGCTCGACGCGAGCTGAGAGAGCTCGTTGTAAGGCCGCTCGACCGGCAAGGCCGCCCCTCGTCCCTCACCAAGCGCATCCACCTCGAGGCGCAGATCGTTCAGCGGGCTCACCGTCATCCTTCTCGCGAGGAGCACCACACCCGCGACCGCGATCGAAAGCAGAAGCGATCCAAAGAGGAGAGCCACCCACGGCAAGCCGGCGGCGGGAGACCGGTGGGTCAAGACCGCGACCCCGACCCTTCGGCCGCGATGGATCACCGGCTGGGCGAGGACTCGGTCGCCGTTCGAATCGATACCCTCGCGGAAGCTTCGGACGCCGGCGACCCCGTCCGAAAGCCCGTCGATCGAGGGCGGCTGATCCGCCCGGTCTTTCGGCGCCAGGACCTCGCCCGTGGGGGTGAGGATGTACGCGCCCACGACTCCTGGCTCCGCCGCGACCCGGTCGACGGAGACCTCTTGGACTCGACCCTCGGCGAGAGCCGTCTCGTTCACGGCCGCAAGGAGATCGACGAGAGCGCGGCCACGGGAGCTCGACTCCTCGACCAGAGCGGCGCTCAGGATTCGAAGAAGCGGAAGCGCCACGACCAGGAGCGCGAACACGGCGAGGGCGGCCGCGAGCGGCGCGAATCTCGCCGCCCAGCCCCGGCCGCCACTCGTTTCGGGCGGGGGCACGTACGTCACGGAAGCGGTGAGGGAGCGCTCGGAAGCTTCCGGTTCCTCTTCGAGGAGCTCGAGGAGCTCGATCTCCCCTGGCTCCCCCGGGAGCTGCGCATCCTTCGGAGCCAATCGATCGGCCGCCTCCTGGAGGCTCGGATCCGCTTGTCCGCGGAAGACCACGGTACCGGTGTCGTAGGGTTTCCCTGGCAGATGCCCGGAAAAAACGACGGTCCTCTCGGGCTCGGGCCTCTTCAAGGTCTCGTCGGCATCGTCGGCATCGTCGCGCTCCGAGAACTCCGCCAACGGGGGCGAAGGCGAAGGCGTCAGAAACACCGTGGAAGAGTCGTCGGGCAAGAGGGTCACGGTCGAAGTGGGTGGCGGCGACTTTTCGGGCACATCAGGCGCATAGGGCGTGAGAACCACGGTGCCCGTATCGGGAGGCGGAGGCGCACTCGCGGTCAGGTAGATGGTGGATTCGTCCCCCGGGTCCTGGTTTCGGTCTCGCTCCATGTGGATCAAGAGACCGCCGAGGCGAATCTCGTCGCCGGGCGCGAGATCGCTCGCCTCGACCCGCACCTCGTTGACCCAGCTGCCGTTGCGGCTTTCGAGGTCGATGAGACGGAATCCCACGCCGAAGCGCTCGACACGAGCGTGCTTCCGCGAGAGCTTCTTGTCGGCGAAGAACAGATCGCACTCCGGATCGCGCCCGATGGTTAGCGGCTCGGCGCGGAGCTCGTGCTCCGTCACCCGATCGCCATGATGGATGATGAGCTTGTCCACGGATGGTCTCCCCATTTCCTGGTTGGCCTGGATGGCCTGGTTGGGGATGCATAGTATGGATCGAAATCCGCCCCGGGATCCACGGGCTACTCGGGTTTCCGGCGGTGTCGGTCCCGACGGTCAACTTCGACAACAACCAGCACGGCGAGAACGAGAACGTCCGAATCGGGCATTTTTTCCGTTCCATCGTGATTCTCGCAGCAACTTTGGGGATGTAGGCGGGCTCCTTTGCGAAGCGACCCCGTAACAGCTAAACTACTGCGCCAGTTGTTCCATGGGAGAGGCAACCCCGTGAACGCGCCGGTACTTTCAATTCTTCTCGCGGCCGGGAGCGGTGCCGCCGCGGCGGCGCCACGCTCGCCCGACCTGAATCTGGTGATCGAGGACAGCTGCGTCGTCTGTCACAACGACACGATGCTCGTGGGAAACCTCTCCCTGGAAGCGTTCGACGCGGCGCGAGCCGAGAACAACGCCCCGGTCGCCGAAAAAATAATCCGCAAGCTGCGAGCGGGAATGATGCCTCCTCCCGAGGTCCCGAGACCGGATGAGGCCACGCTCAAGGCTCTGGTCGAAACCCTCGAAGCGACGGTCGACGCCGCGGCCCTTCTCAATCCCAATCCCGGCATGCGCCCGTTTCAGAGGCTGAATCGGCCCGAGTACCGGCGGGCGATCCAGGACCTGCTCGCGCTCGATGTGGATGCCGGAAGCTGGCTGCCTCTCGACCAGATGAGCGCGAACTTCGACAACATCGCGGACGAGCAAACGCTCTCTCCCACCCTCCTCGAGTCCTACCTCAACGCGGCGTCCGACATCAGCCGGCTTTCGGTGGGCGACCGCAACGCCCCGACCGTCGACGAAACCTATACCAATCCGATCTATCTCTCGCAGCACCCCTGGGATCCGATCGAAGGCGCACCCTACGGGACCCGCGGCGGGATGGTGGTCGACCACGTCTTTCCCGCCGACGCCGAGTACGTGTTCGAGATGACCTTCGGAGGAGGAGACAACTCCAGGCTTGAGGACATCGACGTCGCCATCGATGGCGAGAGAACGGCCCTCCTCCATTATACCAAGACGGAAGGGGGCGCGGACGGCCGGGGCGGCGATCCCATCGCGACGGAGCCCATCTTCGTTCGCGCCGGCCAGCATCGACTGTCCGCGGCATTCATCCGGAGAAGCGATGGACCCTACGAGGACTTGATTCGTCCGCACGACTGGTCCTTCGCCGGGGGCGGATCGGGGGGTTCAGGGATTACGACTCTTCCCCACTTGCAGAACCTGATCGTCCGCGGCCCCATCGACGCGACGGGTCTCAGCGACACGCCGAGCCGGAAGCGCATCTTCACTTGCCGGCCGACGTCCGATAACGAAGAGCGGCCCTGCGCGGAAGAAATCCTCAGGCGGTTAGCGAGCGAAGCCTACCGGCGCCCGGCGACCGTGGGCGACCTCGAGGGTCTGATGGAGTTCTACGATACGGGTGCGAAGAAGGGCGGGTTCGAGATCGGAGTCCGAACGGCCCTCGAGGCGATCCTGGCGAGCCCGTACTTCGTCCTGCGATTGGAGCGGGAGCCGACGGACGCGCAGCCCGGGCAAGGGTACCGCCTCGCGGACGTCGATCTGGCGTCCCGGCTCTCGTTCTTCCTCTGGGGGACGACGCCGGACGAGGAGCTTCAGACGTCTGCCAGCGAGGGCCGGCTCTCGAAGCCGGGAGAGCTCGAGCGCCAGGCCCGGCGGATGCTCGAAGACCCTCGGTCGAACGCGCTCGCCACAAGGTTCGCCGCCCTCTGGTTCCGGCTCCAGGACTTGTACAAGGTACGCCCCGATCCGAACTACTACCCGAACTTCGACGAAAACCTCGCCGACGCGATGCGACGCGAGACCGAGCTCTTCTTTTATGACCTGGTCCGTAACGATCGCAGCGTGCTCGAGCTCCTCACCGCCGACTATACGTTCGTGAACGAGCGCCTCGCCCGGCACTACGGGCTTCTGAACGTCGCCGGCGAAAGCTTCCGTCGAGTGAGCTATCCGGACGAAAGACGGAAGGGAATTCTCGGCCACGGAAGCGTACTGGTTCTGACCTCTCTCGCCAACCGCACGTCCCCGGTGCTTCGGGGAAAATGGGTCATGGAGGTTCTAATGGGAACGCCGCCTCCCCCTCCCCCTCCGAACGTACCGGAGCTCGAGGCCACCGAGGGTGCTTCGGAAGGCCGGATGCTCACGACGCGGGAGCGGCTCGAGCTCCATCGGTCGAACCCCACCTGCCACGCCTGTCACCGATTCATGGACCCCATGGGTCTCGCGCTCGACAACTTCGACGTCACGGCGAAGTGGCGCGTTCGAGAGAACGGGATGCCCCTTGATACCAAAGGCGAGTTCTACGACGGAGCTTCGATCTCGACGCCTTCGGAGCTCGCCGAAGCACTTCTGAAGCGCCCGGAGCCGCTGGTGCGGAACTTCACCGAGAACCTCATGGCTTACGCGATCGGCCGGCGTGTCCAGTACTACGATCAACCGACGATTCGGGCAATCGGGAGTAAGGCCAAGGAGAACGGCTACCGTGTTTCCTCCTTCATCCTGGGAGTGGTGACGAGCGACGCATTTCAGAGGAAACGGACGGAGCGCATCGATACCGAGGACGCGGCCCCGGTGCACGCGCCGTAGCCTCACGAAAGCTAAGGAGAAAAAAGCCGATGTCGTACCTCACAGGAAAGCACATGCCCCGGCGGAAGTTTCTCCGCGGAGTCGGCGCCACCATAGCACTTCCGTTCCTGGATGCGATGATACCGGCGGGGCGGCGGCTGTCGGCAGCGACCCGGGCCTCGGTCGAGCGGACCCGGCTGGTTTGCATCGAGGAAGTACACGGGCTTCCCGGTTGTAACGATTGGGGGGCGACGAAGCACCTCTTCGCTCCGGCGACGACGGGTGCCGGCTTCGAGCTCCTCCCGGACAACGCCCTGAGCCCGCTCTCGGACTTCCGGGACTACTTGACCATCATTAGTAATACGGACGTGCGCATGGCGGAGGCGCTGACGCCGCCGGAAATCGGCGGAGACCACTTCCGCTCGAGCGCCGTCTTTCTGACGCAGTGCCACCCCAAACAGACCCAGGGATCCGACATATTCGCCGGAACGTCCCTGGATCAGATGTACGCCCAGCGCTTCGGGCAGGACACCCCGGTGCCCTCGATGCAGTTCTGCATCGAGAACCTCGATCAAGCCGGGGGCTGCACCTACAACTATTCCTGCGTGTACACGGACTCCATCAGCTGGGCGTCGCCGAACGAGCCCCTTCCGATGATCCGCGATCCACGGGTAGCGTTCGACATGTTGTTCGGAGCGGGCAGCACCCCCGAGGATCGGGCGGAGCGAAGGGCGACCCGGAGGAGCATCCTCGACTGGATCGCCCGCGATGTCGAGGGAGTGCGGAGGGAACTGGGTGCCGTCGACCGGGTCCGGCTCGAGCGTTATCTCGAGAACGTGCGCGAAGTCGAGCGCCGCATCCAGAGGGTGGAGGCGCAGAACGTATCGCCTGGTGGGCCTGCTGGCGAAGAGACGAGGGAGCTTCCCGACGCGCCCCCCGGTGTGCCCGATTCCTTTTCCGAGCACATGAAGATGATGTTCGATCTCCAGGTCCTGGCGCTCGAGACCAACATGACCCGGGTCATCTCGTTCAAGCTCGGCCGCGACGCGCAGAATCGAGTGTTCGCGGAGAGCGGCTCGGACAAGCCCTTCCACCCGGCATCGCACCACGGGGACAAGGAAGAGAACATCATGGAGTTCAACAAGATCTGCAAGTATCGGATGAGCTTGCTTCCGTACTTTCTGGAGAAGATGAAGTCCACGATGGAGGGAGAGACCTCGCTCCTCGACAAGACCCTGATCGTCTGGGGCTCCCCCATGGCCGACGCCAACATTCACAACCACCGGCGTTGTCCTCTCGCTCTTCTCGGCCGCGCGAACGGCCATCTCAAGGGAAATCTCCACATCAAGGCGGCCGACGCAACGCCCATGGCGAACGTCATGCTGACGCTCCTTCACAAGCTCGGGCTCGACGACCAGGAGAGCTTCGGCGACAGCACGGGCGAGCTCGATCTCACGATCGCTTGAGCGGAGCAAAGACATGATGTACGTCCTGGCCCTGGTCCTCGTCGCAACGCCGGTCGCCGACGTGGCCAAGCGCGGAGACCGAGATTCCGTACGGAGCCTCCTCCGGGAGGGCGCTGACGTAAACGCCTCGCATGGCGATGGGATGTCGGCGCTCCATTGGGCGGCCGCCGCGGGTGACGCGGAGATGGCGGCGATGCTCGTTCACGCTGGCGCGAACGGGAAGTCCGTGACCCGGATCGGCCACTACACACCGCTGCACCTCGCCTGCAAAGGAGGAAACGCGGCGGTGGTCGAGATTCTGCTGGAAGCCGGCGCCGATGTGAACGCCCGGACGGCGCCCGGAGGGACGACACCGCTCCATCTGGCCGCAGCCTCCGGCAGCGCCGAGGCGGTGAGGTTTCTCCTTGCGCGGGGCGCAGAGGTCAACGCCCGAGAGGCGGAATGGGGACAGACGCCTCTCATCTTCGCCGCGGCCCAGAACCGCGGCGACGCCATTCGGGTGCTCCTCGAGCACGACGCGGATCCGAGGATGACCACGACGGTCCTCGATCTGAAAAAAGAACAAAAGCTCATGGATGCCGCGTCGGACCGCGAGCACAAGGTGCTCGCTTCGTTCCGGAAGAAGGAAAAGACCGAAGGGCCCGAGGCGCATGAACCGCCGCCTCCGACCGCAACCCAGTTGCAGGCAGCCATCGTCGCGAGCCGCGAGCTGTATCTCTCGGGGGAGGTTCCGGAAAAAGAAGAGGGGGCGGACGACGAGAGAAGAAGGTTTCGTGAGAACCTGGCGCTTGACACCAAAGGAGGCCTGACGGCTCTGCTTCACGCGGCACGGCAGGGCCACGTCGAGGCGGCGATGGCGCTTCTCGACGGCGGCGCCGACGTCAACCAGGTTAGCGCCGGCGACGGCACCAGCTCGCTCCTGATGGCGGTCGTCAACGGACAGTTCGATCTCGCGCTTCTGCTCCTCGAGCGCGGCGCAGATCCCAGAAAAGCGTCGACAGAGAACGGGGCGGCGCCGCTATGGGCGGCGGTCAACGCGGAGTGGCAGCCGAGAACGCGCTACCCTCAGCCGCAAGAGCATGGCCTTTCGAACGCGACCTATCTCGACGTGATGGAAGCGCTCTTGAAGGCGGGCGCGGATCCCAATGCACGCTTGGCCAAACATCCCTGGTACATGGTCTACACCGACTGCGGCAACCGGAACTGCGGGCTCGAGGACACGGAGGGCTCGACCGCGTTCTGGCGAGCTGCCTATGCCACGGATGTCGAGGCAATGCGTCTACTCGTCCGGCACGGCGCGGACCCGAGCGTTCCGGCCAAGACGCCGCCTCCGCAGCGGCCGAGAGCGGGGACGGCTTCGGAGACGATCGCCTCCGAGGGGCCTCGGCCCGTTCAGCCGGTTGGACCGGCCCTCTGGCCCGCGACGGACGCGGCCTCGGTCGAGCCCGACCCCTCGGGGCTTCCGCGAGTGAAAGCGGGAGACCCCGGAGTATTTCCGATTCACGCGGCGTCCGGCGTCGGTTATGGGGAAGGCTTCGCGGGAAACGCGCACCGGCACACGCCGGACGGATGGCTCTCGTCGGTGAAGTACCTCGTCGAGGAGCTCGGCGCGGACGTGAACGCCCGGGACTTCAACGGCTACAACGCGCTCCACCACGCTGCCGCCCGGGGGGACAACGAAATGATCCTCTACCTGGTTTCCAAGGGCTGCGACGTGAAGGCGGTGAGTCGCACCGGGCAGACGACGGCGGACATGGCCAACGGCCCGGTTCAGCGAGTGTCTCCGTTCCCGGAGACGGTTTCGCTCCTCGAGAAGCTGGGCGCGAAGAACAATCACAAGTGCGTGTCGTGCTGAGCCTGACCTCGCTCGCTCTTCTGGCGCTTTCCTCCCTGGCCTCTCTGGCCTCCCTGGCGGCCCTCGCGGCCTCTCAGCCCACGGAGCCCAAGAAGCCCGCGAAGCCGGCCAAGGATACCGCGCCGTGGATGCAGCTGACGGTGGTCGAGGTCGTTCCCTCGATGGTCGAGGAGTTCGTCGCGGTCCAGCGCGAGCTCACGGCCCGCGCCAAGGAAGCCAAAACCCCGTGGCGCACCGTCAGCAGGACCGAAGTGTTCGGGGACACCTACCGGTTCTTCATCGCGACCCCGGTCTCGAGCCTCGCGAGCTTCGACAAGAAAGCCGATTCCGATCCGGCGTTCACGGCGCTCGTCCACCGCGCCGAGAAGTGCATCACCGGCCGGGAGAGCTACGCGGTGAGGAACCTCCCCGACGTCTCGAATCCTCTCCCCGAGGGCCAGCAGCCCGGTTTGATGGTGGTCAACATGGCCCGGGTGTTCCCCGGCCGCGAGCAGGACTATGTCAAAGTGATGAAGTCCGACTTCCTCCCTCACTTCGACGAGGCGAACGTCCATCACGTGACCGGAGTTCTCGCCCTCGGCGGCGAGGGCGGCTTCCTCCACGTGTTCTACTTCGAGAGCTTCGCGGAGATCGACAAGGGCTCGCCGGTCATGAGAGCCCTCGGGCCGGAGGGTGCTTCCGCCGCGACGGCCAAGCTCTCGGGCATCGTCTCTTCGAGCACCCTCTGGGTCGCCCGTCTGATTCCCGAGCTGAGCTTCGGCCCGGAAGCCCCCGAATCGACAGAACGGTAGCGCCGCCGTCGTGTCTCAGCGCGGCTTCGCCGCCAGGCTTTTGAGCGTGGCCGCGAGCGAACGGACGCGAGTCGCGTCGAGTCCGCTCGCTGTCGCGCCCTCGCGCTCTAGTTGAGCCGCGAGCCCGCCCAGCTCTTTTGAGTCTCTACGGTCGAGGGCGGCCCTGACGGCATCGGCGCGCTCCCGCGGAATGCTCGTGCCGCGCGCGAGCTGATCGAGGTAGGCGCGCGCCACGATAGGGCTCGCCGGCCACATCACCTTCCGCTGCCGCTGGGTGTTGACTTCGCTCGATTGAATGAGACCCGCTGCGTCGATCTCGTTTTTCGACAGATACTCACCCGCCGTCAGACGGAGCACGTCGACCCCGCGGCCGATCTCCGAGCCGTAGATGAAACCGTTGTTCCAGTAGGCCGACCAATGCCCGGCCAGGACGAGTTGAGTGGAGTTGATGGGACCGCGATCGAAGAAGGCGATCTCGACCGGGTTCGCCGAGTCGGTGAAGTCGAAAACCGAGATGCCGCCCTGGTACCACGCCTGGACCATGATGTCGCGTCCCGGCACGGGGATGATCGATCCGTTGTGGGCCACGCAATTCTCGAGCTCGCTCTGAGGCGCCGGCGGCTTGTAGTAGCTCCGGAAATGCATCTTGCGGCCGGTGATGTCGAAGATGGAGTCCGCTCCCCACTCCCGCGGGTCGGTCTCCCGGCAGCGGGGCCTCGCGCCACCACCCCACTCATCGGTGAAGATCACCTTCGAGCCGTCGATGTTGAACGTGGCGGAGTGCCAGTAGGCGAAGTTCCTGTCGACCACTTGATCGAGCCGGACCGGATTCACGGGATCGGAGATGTCCAGAAGGATGCCGTTGCCGGAGCAGGCTCCCGCGGCCAGGCCGATCTCGGGAAAGACGGTGATGTCATGGCACTGATTGGTCTCCGACGTCTTCTGCGTCCCCGGCCCGTGGTCGCCGCCCTTCCATAGTCCCGCAACCGCGCCGGTCGCCTCGTCAGCAAAGATGCGCGGCCGGTTGACGATGCGCGCCTTCTCGGGTGTTTTGACGGGCACCTGGATGACGTCGATGCTGAAGAGCGCGGTCTTCGGGTCCTCATCGGGTTTCAGGCCGGAGCATTCCGCGAGCTCCTCGGCAGACCGTACGAAGCTCGTGCCGGAGCCGTAGAGATAAATGTTGCCCTCGTCGTCCGGGTCGGTAACGAGGGTGTGGGTGTGCGACCCCCGGCAGGTCTGCACCGCGGCCACCTGCTTCGGCATGCGCACGTCGCTGATGTCGAAGATACGGATGCCCCGGAAACGCTCGGCGCTCGCCGGTTCGGCGACGCCCTGGACCCCGCAGTCGAGCCGGCCCCGGGTCTGCTCCACCGACATGAACAACAGATTCCCGAGGACGGACACGTCGCCCTGGCCGCCGGGGCACACCACGGACACCATGTGCTTGGGGGTCACCGGGTCCTCGATGTTGTAGGTATTGAACCCGTGGAAACTGCCGACGAAAAGACGGTCCCCGCTGAACGCGAGGTCCGAGTTCGCGAAGTTCAGGAAGCTCGATCTCTTGGCCTCCTCGGCGGGGTCCTCCTTTTTCTTCGCCTGCTCGTTTTCTTTCTCCTCCTTCTCTTCCTCCTCCGGATCCCTCTCCTTTGGCATGGCCTCGCCCCCGGGCGCTTTGGGATCGAAGAAGCCTTCGGGCTTAGGAACGAGCACGACCAGCTCCAGGTTGTACGCTGCCTCCCCGGCGTCGCGGAAGCCCGGTTTGAGTCCGACGCGCGGATCGGTCTTGGCCGCGGCAGGGGGATTCTCGCGCTTGTCCTGCGCGCTCGCCGCAACCACGGAGGCGACCATCACGGAGGCGGAGAGACACAGGACGATTTTGACGACAGATCTCATTGAGGAAGCTCCTTGAGCGTGGCGAGCATCGCGCCCATGCGAGCGATCTCCATGCTCTGATCGGCGGTAATGTCGGATGTGAACGCGAAGATGTTGGAATCCTGGCCCGCGCCGGGCTGGGAAAGAAGATCCTCGACCATGATCAAGGCGCCGTCGTGGTGCTTGATCATGAGCTCGAGAAAAAGACGGTCGAACGCGGTGCCCTTCGCCTCGGCCAGACGGGCCATCTCCTCCGGCGTGAGCATCCCGGGCATCAGAGTGGCGCCGTGCACATGGTGCGCGTGCACGTCCGGAGCCTCCTGGCCGCGGGCCGAAAGCCAGCCTTGCATCATGTCGATCTCGTCCGCCTGCGACAGCTCGATTCGCAGACCGAGCTTCCCCATGACCTCGCTTTCACTCTGCTTGCGGAGGAGTGCGGTCATCTCCAGCGCCTGCGCGTGGTGCGAGATCATTCCCTGCATGAACTGCACGTCTTCCGCGGTGTATTGGACGCGGGACAGATCGACGGCATCCTCGGCCGCGATGACCCGGCCCGGCTGGCCGGGCGCACCCGGCTGGATGATTTGAGCGGGCTGAGCGGGCTTGACGGGCTGGGCCGGCGGAGCGGGTGGGACGAGATCGACACGACCGGCGCGGCACGACGTGCCGGCCAGAACGGTCAGAAGGAGGCAAGCGAGAGGCTGCAGCGTGAATTTCAGCACCCGCAGAGAATACACATTGTGCGGGCTCCGGTCATCCGTCGCACCGGTCGTCCGCGCCGAAGCCGCTTTTGGGCGGCAAGGGGCGCTAGCCTATTCCGGGGATTCCAGCAAGTGGTCTGCCGTGATATCGTAGCGGCTCCTCACGACTCACTTTCTCGAACGTTGAAACCGCCTGCGGCCTCCCACCGGATAGCTCGCGTCCTTCTCCTCGGATACATCGCGTTTCTCGTCTACGCGAGCCTCTACCCGATCTCGAGCTTTCGTCCCCCGGAGGAGAACCCACTGGCGCTCATCTTCGGGACGACGACGGCTTCCCGCTCCGACGCGCTCACGAATCTCCTCGTGTACCTTCCACTGGGATGGCTCCTCGCCGTCCGAATGCCCGGACCGGAGTGGCCTCGCGCGGCGCTCGTCGGGTGCGGGCTCAGCTTCGCGATCGAGTACCTCCAGGCGTATCTCCCCGGTCGCGTGCCATCGATCCTGGACTTCTGCCTGAACGGCGCCGGTACGCTCCTGGGAGCCGGGCTCGCCTCTTTCTTGCCCCGGGTGCGCTTCGGCGCGGATGCGTTTCTCGCGCCGGGACCGCGAGCGCGGCTCGGACTGCTGGCGGCCGGGACCTGGGCGGCGGCGCAGCTTTTTCCCTTCGTCCCGTCGGCCGATGTCGATTACCTCCGCGAGGGCCTCCGCCCCGTCTGGCACGTGCTTCGAGGGGAGACTTCGTTCTCGTTCCCGCAGGCTTCGGTGTACGCGCTCTCGGCCCTCGCGCTTTCCAGAATTCTCGCGGAATGTCTCCTCCTGGACCGGCGTTCCCGCCTTCTCGTACCGCTCGTCTTTTTCGCCGTTCTCCTTCTGAAGGTGCCGATCCTCACTCGCCAGCTCTCTCTCGAAGCTCTGGCCGGGGCGCTATGCGGGCTCGCGGTCTCAAGGCGGCCCTCCGGTTCGAAGCCCGCGGGCGCGGTAACGTTTCTCGCCGCCGCGGGTGCGTTCGTCGTCGAGGAGCTTCGGAGCGAAAGCGCCGGGTCGGGAGCGCTTCTTCCGTTCAACTGGATCCCGTTCCGGAACCACCTCACGAGCGAGCTCGTGGGGGGGGCGGACATTCTTTCCGGGGCATGGCCGTTTCTGGCGCTCGCGTTCGTCGTCAGCGGGTGGCGTGCTTTCGAGCCGCGGCGAGCAGCTATGGTGGGCGCGGTTCTGGTCTTCTCGGGAGTAGTGGCGCTCGAGTGGTTACAACAGTACCTCCCGGGACGTTCGCCCGACGTAACCGACGCTCTGATCGCCGTCTG